>DATLYF010000092.1:0-10479 GCA_035575095.1 Candidatus Competibacteraceae bacterium | reverse complement strand
CCCACAAGTACACCGGCTCGCCCGGGCGCAGTGCCACGTCGAAGCGCGAGCCGGTATCCAGCTTGCGGCTCACCTCCAGGCGCCACCAGCCGTCGCGCCAGCTGGCATGGGCGCTGACGTCGCCGCGATCACCCTGGAACGGGCCCTCGGTCAGCACCGAGGGCATGACCGTGCCCAGCGGGTAAGTGTCGAGCTCGGGGGCGTAGGGCACGGTATCCTCCCAGGCGAGGAAGAAGAGGCCGTCGTCACCGCTGTCGGGATCGAGATCGATCTTGCCCATACGCTGCAACAGTGCCGGGTCCTTGGGCAGGCGCAGCGGCTTGAGCGGGCCGTCGCTGAATTTCTCCCAGTTCATCTTGAAGCCGCCGCCGCTCTTGGGGTCCTGAGTATAGCCGCCGGGGTAGCGCTTGTTGGGATCGGCGTCGGGCTCCAGGGGCGGGCCGAAGTAGTTGTCGTCGATCTGATCGAGGGCGCCGGAGCGCACCGACTTCCAGTGCCAGGCGTCGACGATGGAGCCGTCGCTGGTGTAGTGCAGGCCGCGCCCCCCCTTGGCGGGGGGCTTGCCGTCCAGCGGCTGGCGTCCCATGTGGGCGGTGCCGGCGGCGGCGATCTCCGGCGAATGGGCCAGCATCACCCCGAATTTGTCCTCGTAGTAGTCGTCCTCGTCCTCGATGCCATATTCCTTCTGCAACACCTTCCAGCCCTGCTCGGTCTTGACCAGGGGCAGATGCTTCTGGCTGCGGGTGGGATCGGTCCACTCGAACAGCAGGTAGACGCGCTCGCCGTCGTGCACGGCGCGGATACGTACTTCGCTCTCGCCGCCGGGGAAGTTGGCGCCGCGGCTGGTATGCACGCTCACTGCCGGGACGGCGCGCCACGCCGCATCCTCGGGATCGCCGTCCAGGGTCGGCGGGGTGGCGGTGCGGGCGATCACGAGCTCGCCGGCGCTGACGCTGCGGTCCACGGCGTAGAGCAGTCCGCCGCCGGCCAGGGCGATGACCAGCGCAGCGGCGGCGGCGCTGCCGTAGGCCAGGCGCGGGCGCAGGATCTTCAGCAGTTGTGGCAGCCCGCCCAGGGCCAGTTGCGCCAGCACGTGCAGCGCCACGTAGCCGAGTACGGCCCAGGCCACCGCCTGATGCAGCCACAGCAGAATGGCGCTCGGCAGCAGGCCGGGAGCGAAGTAGAGCAGGGCACCGCTGCCGGCGGCCACCAGGATCAGAGCGAAGGCCAGCCAGTACACCAGCACGTTGAGAGCGCTCCAGCGCTGCCGGCGGTCGGCAGCGCGCAGCCCGTGCCGACGCACACCGTCCAGTGCCACCCGCGCCGCGAGGCGGGCACGCCACAGGTAGACCACGTAGCCGAGCGCCAGCAGGGTCAGGGCGTAGGCCGCCCACACATGCCAGCGCGTCACCGTGCCTTGTAGCAGCAGACCGGAGAGGGTGCGCGCCCACACCGAGTCCTCGGCGTCGGCGGCGAGCCGCAGGCCGGTGAGCAGGCTGAAGGTCAGGGTGATCACCATCCCCCAATGGAGCAGCAGCGTCGGCGCATCTGTCCGCTCTTGGCGTATCGTGGTTTGCATGGTCGGAAAAGCCTTTTATCGGTTGGCGGGTAGTTGTTGTTATCGCCCTGCCCGGCCGATCCTGGCCCGGAGCAAGGCATGATCATATGGACGGGCACGACTTTCCCTGACATGCGCGCATGCCTGCTATGAGCTCAATAACAGTAATGAAAATTATTCTTGATTGCAAGAGCGTTCGTGAAACGCCTCACTGCCGCAACCGAGGAGGAGAGAGCAGCCGGGTGCATCGGCTATAGTTGCTGGGCGAGGACTGACCCATGACCCGAGAAGAACGAAGGAGACCCTGCCATGTCCCGTTGGCGAGCTTCCGGCATCCACCTGCTGCTCAGCGCCGCCATCGCCTGCAGCTTTTTGGCACTGATGTACTTTCTCTGGTATCCCCGGCCGTACTTCGCGGCCAGCGGCGCCGATCATCTGCTGCTGGTGCTGGTCGGCGTGGACGTGGTGCTGGGGCCTCTGATCACCCTGATCATCTTCAAGTCCGGCAAGAAGGGCTTGAAATTCGACCTCGCCGTGATCGGCCTGGTGCAGTTGTCGGCTCTGCTCTACGGCGCCTCGGTGGTGCTGGAGGCGCGGCCGGCGTTTCTGGTGTTCGCCCAGGACCGTTTCGTGCTGGTGTCGGCCAACGAGGTGGACCCAGAGGGCCTGGATAAGGCCGCGCCGGATTTCAACCATCTATCCTGGACCGGTCCGGAGCTGGCCGCCGCGGTGCTGCCGGAGGACCCTAAGGAGCGGGAGCGGATCCTGTTCTCCGCCCTGGCCGGCCTGGACGTGGACAAGATGCCCCAGTACTACCGGCCCTACGAGCAGCAGACGGCGCAGGCGATTGCCCGCGGCCGGCCCCTGGACGAGCTGCGCCGCAAGCAGCCCGAGTCGGCCAGCGTGTTAGACCGATTCCTGGCAGACAGCGGCCGCCGGGCCGAGGAGCTGCTGTACCTGCCGCTGGTGGGCAAGAAGCGCGACATGGCCATGCTCATCGAGCGCGCCAGCGGCCGGCTGGTGGACGCGCTGCCCATCTATCCCTGGTGAGGGGCGGCGTCATACCGCCACCATCCCCCGCTCCTGCATGCGGTACAAGCCGGCGTAGACCCCGCCCCGGGTGAGCAGCTCGGTGTGGCTGCCGATCTCGGCGATACGCCCCTTGTGCAGCACCACGATGCGATCGGCGTTCTCGATGGTGGACAGGCGATGGGCGATGATGAAGGCGGTGCGGCCGCGGCGCAGGGTGTCCAGGGCCTGCTGCACCAGGCGCTCGGAGCGGGTGTCCAGGGCGCTGGTGGCCTCGTCCAGGATGAGCAGCGGTGCATCCTTGAGCAGCGCCCGGGCGATGGCCAGGCGTTGGCGCTGGCCGCCGGAGAGGCGTGCGCCGTTCTCGCCGATCAGGGTATCCAGACCCTCGGGCAGCTCGCAGATGAACTCCCAGGCGTGGGCGTGGCGGGCGGCCGCGATGATCTCCTCCTCGGTCGCGGTGGCGCGGGCGCCGTAGGCGATGTTGGCGCGCACCGTGTCGTTGAACAGCACCACCTGCTGGCCGACATAGGCGATCTGGGCGCGCAGCTCGGCCAGCCGCAGCTCGCGCAGGTCGCGGCCGTCGAGGCGGATCACTCCGGCGCTCGGTTCGTAGAAGCGCGGCAGCAGCGCCATCAGCGTGGTCTTGCCGCTGCCCGAGGCGCCCACCAGGGCGATGGTCTCGCCCGGGCGCACCTCCAGGTCGATGCCGGCGAGCACGTCCTCGCTCTGCCGCGGGTAGCGGAAGCGCACCCCCTGGAAGCTGACCCGGCCCACCACTGGCGGCAGGCGTTCCTGCCCCTGATCCGGCTCCGGCGGCTCGTCGAGCAGGCCGAAGATGCTCTCGGCGGCGGCCAAGCCGCGCTGCAGTTGCTCGTTGACCTTGGTCAGGCGCTTCAACGGCGCCAGCATCATGGCCATGGCGCCGAACAGGGAGACGAAGCCGCCCACGGTGAGCTGGTCCGCGGCCGACTGCAACGCGGCCAGATAGATCACCGTGCCCAGGGCGCAGACGGTGAGCAACTGCACGAACTGGGTGCTGGCCTCGGAGGCGATGGCCAGCTTCAGGTTGAAACGGCGCACGCGCTGGTTGATGCGGGCGAAGCGCCCGCGCTCGTAGTCGGCGCCGCCGAAGATCTTGATCTCGCGGTGGCCCTGCAGGGCCTCGTCGATGATGTGGTTGAGTCCGCCCATGGCCTCCTGCAGCTCGCGGCTCAGGCGGCGCAGGCGGCGGCTGATGAGCTTGACCGCGCCGGCGATGGCCGGGGCGATGAGCAGCGCGATCAGGGAGAGCTGCCAGTTGACCCAGAACATGTAGGCCAGCAGCCCGCTCACCGCTACCGTGTCGCGCACCAGGGTGACCAGCGCCTGGGTGGAGGCGCTCATCACCTGGGTGACGTCATAGGTGAGCTTGGACAGCAGCGTACCCGAGGACTGATCGTCGAAGCGCTGAGTGGGCAGGCTCAGCAGGCGCGCGAACATGGCATCGCGCAGGTCGGCCACCACCTTATGGGCCACCCACTGCATGCCCACACTGCCGACGAAGTCGGCCGAGCCGCGCAGCAGGAACAGCCCGACCAGGGCCAGTGGCATCCAGGCGATCAGGGTCGGATCCTTGTGCACGAAGCTGCCGTCCAGCAGCGGCTTGAGTAGGGCGGCCAGCAGCCATTCGGTGAGGCCCAGCACCAGGGTGCCGGCCAGGGCGGCGGCGAACACGCGCCAATAGGGACGCACGTGGCGCAGCAGGCGGTAATAGAGTTGATTCATGCCATCTCGGTCGAGTCCAGGTGCCGGCATGGTAGCGGTTTGCCGCCGCGCTGGCGATGGTAGGCTCTATCGGGCTTGTGGTTACAATAACGACTTTGACCGATTGGCAGCGCCGAGAGCCCATGAAGATCACCGTTCCCCGCTTCGAATCCGCCCGCGTGCTGATCGTGGGCGATGTCATGCTGGATCGCTACTGGCACGGGCCCACCTCGCGCATTTCCCCGGAGGCGCCGGTGCCGGTGGTCAGGGTGGAGCAGATCGAGGAACGGCCCGGCGGCGCTGCCAACGTGGCAGTAAACGTGGCCACCCTAGGGGCGCGGGCGCGGGTGCTGGGGGTTACCGGCGACGACGAGGCCGCCGCCAGCCTGGAGGGGCGTCTGACCCGGCACGGCGTGACCTGCGCCTTGCAGCGCCTGGCCGGGCAGTCCACCATCACCAAGCTCAGGGTGCTGAGCCGCCACCAGCAGCTCATCCGCCTCGACTTCGAGGACGGCTTCCCCGGCTTCGAGCCGGCCGCCCTGCAGGCGGCCTTCGCCGAGCACCTGGCGGAGGCCGCGGTGGTGGTGCTGTCCGACTACGGCAAGGGGGCGCTGCGCGAAGTGGAGCACTATATCGCCGCGGCGCGGGCCGCCGGCAAGCCGGTGCTGGTCGATCCCAAGGGCCGGGAGTTCGGCCGCTATCGCGGCGCCACCCTGATTACCCCCAACCTCGCCGAGCTGGAGGCGGTGGTGGGGCCGTGCCCGGATGTCGAGGCCATCGTCGCCAAGGGCGCAGCGCTGCTCTACGCGCTGGAGCTGGAGGCGCTGCTAGTGACGCGCAGCGAGCAAGGCATGACCCTGCTGCGCCGTGGGGCCGAGCCGCTGCACCTGGCCGCCCGTGCCCGCGAGGTGTACGACGTCACCGGCGCCGGCGACACCGTCATCGCCACCCTGGCCGCCGGGCTGGCTGCCGGGCTGCCGCTGGCCGAGGCCACGGCGCTGGCCAATCTGGCCGCCGGCATCGTAGTGGGCAAGCTGGGCACCGCCAGCGTCACCGTCTCCGAGCTGAAACGGGCCATCTACGAGCACGACGAACCGGCGCGCGGCATCGTCGATGAGGACACCCTGGTACAGGCGGTGGCGGACGCCAAGGCCCATGGCGAGACCATCGTCATGACCAACGGCTGCTTCGACATCCTCCACGCCGGCCACGTGGCCTATCTGGAGCAGGCCAGGCGCCTGGGGCAGCGGCTCATCGTTGCGGTCAACGACGACGCCTCGGTGCGCCGCCTCAAAGGCGAGACGCGTCCGGTCAACAGCCTGGACAAGCGCATGCGGGTGCTGGCCGGGCTGGCCTCGGTGGACTGGGTGGTAGCCTTCTCCGAGGACACCCCGGAGCGGCTGATCTGCCGCATCAAACCCGATTACCTGGTCAAGGGCGGCGACAACGATCCGGCCAGGATCCCCGGCAACCGCTGTGTGTGGGAAGCCGGTGGCCAGGTGGTGGTGATGGACTACATCGAGGGCGTCTCCACCACCGCCACCATCGCCCGCATCCTGGAGCGCCACTGATGCGGCTTGCGGTCGATGTCGCCATCGTCGGCGGTGGCGTGGCCGGATTGTGGTTGCTGGCGCGGCTGCGCGATATGGGCTACGCCGCCGTGCTGGTGGAGGCTGTGGCTCTGGGCGCCGGCCAGACCATCCGCTCCCAGGGCATCATCCACGGCGGCACCAAGTACGCCCTGCATGGCCGGTTGAGCGGCGCGGCGCGGACCATTGCCGCCATGCCGGCGCTATGGCGACGCTGTCTGGAGGGAGAGGGCGAACTGGACCTGGCCGGGGTGCGGCTGCTGTCCGCACACCAATACCTGTGGACCTCCGCTGGCCTGGCCACGCGCCTGGCCGGCTTCTTCGCCAGTCGGGTGATGGCCAGCCGCATGGACGCGCTGCGCGGCGCCGAGATCCCGGCGGCGCTGCGGGAGGCGACGGGCGCGGTGTATCGCCTGGATGAACCGGTGCTGGACGTGGGCTCGCTGCTCGCCGCTTTCCGCGAGCGCTACGGCAGCGCTCTGCTGTGGGCGCGCTGCCAGCGGGTCGACGCCCGGCACGGCGTCCTGGCCCTGATCGGCGCCGAGGGCGGCGAGATCGAGCTCTGCGCCGAACGGCTGGTGCTCACCGCCGGCGCCGGCAATGCCGCCTTGAGCGCCATCCCCATGCAGCGCCGGCCGCTGCACATGGTCATGGCCCGGGCAGCCGGACTGCCGCTCGTCTACGCCCACTACCTGGGGACGCGCGAGGTGCCGCGCCTGACCATCACCAGCCATCGCGCCGGCGCCGGCGACATCGTCTGGTACCTGGGGGGGCAGCTCGCCGAACAGGGCGTGGTACGCAGCGGCGCGGCACAGATCGCCGAGGCCCGGCGCGAGCTACGGGAGGCCCTGCCCTGGCTGGATCTGTCCGGCCTGCGCCTGGCCACCCTGCGCGTAGACCGCGCCGAAGCACGCCAGACCGACGGCGGACGTCCCGATACCCCGACCTTGTTCCGCGAGGGGCGGGCGCTGGTGGGCTGGCCCACCAAGCTGGCCATGGCGCCGCTGCTGGCCGAGAGTATCGTCGTCACCCTGGAGCAGGAGGGCGTGCGCCCGCACGCCGATCAGCCCGAGCTGCCGCTGCCGCCACCGCCGGTGGCGGCCTACCCCTGGGAGGAGGTGGGCATATGGAGCTGAGAGAACTGGGCAGCAGCGGCATCCGTGTCAGCCCCCTGGGTCTGGGGACGGTTAAGTTCGGCCGCAATCAGGAGGTGAAATATCCGCAGGGCTTCGCGTTGCCGTCCGACCGGGAGATCAGGGAGTTGCTGGCCCTGGCCCGTGCGCTCGGCATCAACCTGCTCGACACCGCCCCGGCCTACGGCACTGCCGAAGAGCGTCTCGGCCGGCTGCTGCCGGGTCCGCGACGGGACTGGGTGATCGTCACCAAGGTGGGGGAGGAGTTCCGCGACGGGCGCTCGGTCTTCGACTTCACCGCCGCCGCCACCCGCGCCAGCGTGGAACGCAGCCTGAGCCGCCTGAACAGCGACTGGCTGGATCTGGTGCTGATCCACTCCGACGGCGAGGACGTGCGCATCCTCACCGAGGAGGGCGCCTTGGATGCCCTGCTGGAGCTCAAGCGCGAGGGCAAGGTGCGGGCCGTGGGCATCTCCTCCAAGACCGTGGCCGGCGGCCTGCTGGCCCTGGACTCCTGCGATGCGGTGATGGTCACCCATAACCCGCTGCACCAGGAGGAGCGGCCGGTGATCCGCGCCGCCCATGAGCGCGGCCGCGGCGTGTTGATCAAGAAGGGTCTGCTCAGCGGCCACCTGGCGGCGCTCGGCACCGATCCTGTGGAGACCTGTCTGCGCTGCGTGTTCGCCGAAGCGGGGGTGAGCAGCCTGGTGGTGGGCACCCTGAACCCTGCGCATCTGCGTGCCGACGTCGCCGCTCTGGAACGGGTGCTGGCCGAGCGGTCATGAGCCGGCGCTGCTGGCTATACTGTGGCGATGAGGGAAGCGGTCCTGTGGCGGCGGCGCTCGACCGGCGCCGCGCAGAGCCGCGCAGCATACGGTGAGCGACGGTCCATCAGGATGTTGCGATGTATATGAACATTCGCTGCCGGAAGCCCTGGCCATGCCCCGGCCGCTGAAGCCCCTGCAGCGGGCGCCGCTGCGCATCAGCGTGGCGTACCTGCTGCTGGCCGGTGCCTGGGTCGCGCTCTCCGACAGACTCCTGATCGGTGCGCTGTCGCCGCGGCTGCTCGAACTCTCGCTGCTCAAGGGCGGGCTGTTCGTGTTGTGCACTGCCGCCGCCCTCTACCTGTTGCTGCGCTATCACGCCCGCGCCATCGGCCGCGCCTTCAGCGACCTGCAACGCAGCGAGGAACAACTGCGCCAGGCCAGCCTGGTGATCGAGAACAGCCCCAACGTGCTGTTCCGCTGGGGACCGGAAGAGGGCTGGCCGGTCCGCTACGTGTCCCACAATGTGGCCCGCTTCGGTTACCAGGCCGAGGCGCTGGTGGGCGCCGGCTACCGCTACCTGGAGATGATCCACCCCGAGGATCGCGCCCGAGTGGTCGCCGAGACCGACGACCACTGCCGGCGTGGGATAGCGCGGTATCAACGGGAGTACCGTCTGCTCGGCGCCGGCGGCGAGGTCTACCGGGTGCGCGAGGAGACCCAGGTGGAATATGACGCGCACGGTCGCCTCACCGCCTTCCAGGGCATCGTTCACGACGTCACTGCCGACTGGCAGGCGCAGGAGCAGCGCCGGCTGGCGGTGCGCGCCTTCGAGAGCGCCGCCGAGGGCATCGTCATCACCGACGCGCAGCAGCGCATCCTCTACGTCAACCGGGCCTTCACCAAGATCACCGGCTACCGCCTGGAAGAGGTGCGCGGCGAGCGCCCCGCCGTCTTCTGTCCTGAAGCCCACGACGAGGCGTTCTACCAGAGTCTATGGCGCGCCGTGCAGGAGCAGAGCAGCTGGCAGGGCGAGCTGTGGAACCGGCGCAAGAGCGGTGAGCTCTACCCCGAGTGGCTGAGCCTGAGCACCGTGCACGACGAGCAGGGTCGGGTCAGCCACTACGTCGGCGTGTTCAGCGACCTCTCCCGGCACAAGCGCGATGAAGCCTATCTGCGCTTCCTCGCCCATCACGACCCGCTCACCGGGCTGTACAACCGCGCCGCCATGATCGAGCGCCTGGCTGAAGCCATCCGCCGGGCGCAAGGGCAGGGCGCCGTGGTGGCGGTACTGTTGTTCGATCTGGACCGCTTCGAGAACATCAACGACTCGCTTGGCCATGTTGTGAGCGATGCCCTGCTGCAACAGGTCGGCGTGCGCCTGCACGATGCCTTGCAGAATGGTGATGCGCTGGCCCGCCTGGGCAGCGACCAGTTCCTGGTGGTGCGCGAGGGGCTGGTGCGGGTCACCGACGCCTTGCTCGAGGCGCGCCGCCTGCAGGCGGTGTTCGACGAACCGTTCCGGGTCGAGGGCCATACCCTGTTCATCAGTGCCAGCCTCGGTGTGAGCTGTTACCCGCTGGACGGTGAGGACGCCGCAACCCTGCTCAAACATGCCGCCGTGGCCATGAGCCAGGCAAAACGAGGCGGGCGCGGGCTCTGCTGCTTTTTTGCGCCGGAGATGGCCGAGCAGGCCCATGAACGGCTGCTGCTCAGCAACGGCCTGCGCCAAGCGCTGGAGCGCGGCGAATTGGAACTGCACTACCAGCCGCGGGTGACTCTGGCCGAGGGGCGCGTCATCGGAGTCGAGGCGCTGCTGCGTTGGCGCCATCCGGAGCGCGGCCTGATCCCGCCCCAGGATTTCATCCCGCTGGCCGAGGAGACCGGCCTTATCGCGGCACTGGGCGAGTGGGTGCTGGGCGAGGCCTGCCGGCAACTGCGTCGCTGGCAACGGAACGGGCTGCCGCAGCTGCGCATGGCGGTCAACCTGTCCATGCGCCAGTTCCGCCAGGAGGGGTTGGCGGAACGCATCGCCGCCCTCCTCGCCGAGCACGAGGTGGCCGCCGCACACCTGGAGCTGGAGCTGACCGAGTCGGTGGTGATGCAGAATCTGGAGCGCACCCTGGCCACTTTGCAACGGCTCAAGGACATGGGCATTCGCATCGCCATCGATGATTTCGGTACCGGCTATTGCTCCCTGAGCTACCTCAAGCGCCTGCCCATCGATACGCTCAAGATCGACCAGTCCTTCATCCGCGGCATCCCCGGCGATGCCCGCGACGTGGCCCTGATCCGCGCCATCATCACGCTGGCCCACAGCCTGCACTTTACGGTGGTAGCCGAAGGCGTGGAAACCGCGGCGCAGCAGCGGTTCCTGCTGGCTGAAGGCTGCGACGAGGGGCAGGGCTATGGTCTGGCCCGACCACTGCCGGCAGCGTCCCTGGCAGAACTGCTGGCCGCTAGCGGGACGGTGCTGCTCCCGCAGCACTGATAGTGAAGCTGGCCTGCCGTACGATGCGCTATCTGTACAGCCTGCTGCTCTATCTGGCCCTGCCGCTGCTGCTCGTGCGCCTCTGGTGGCGCGGCCGGCAGGCGCCGGACTACCGCCAGCGTTGGTGGCAGCGGCTCGGCTTCTGCCCGCTGCCGGAGCGACCCGGCTG
>DATLYF010000091.1:0-25195 GCA_035575095.1 Candidatus Competibacteraceae bacterium | reverse complement strand
GCATCCGTCTGGACGGCGGCACCGCCTATTCCGGGGCGCTGATCACGCCCTATTACGATTCCCTGCTCGAGAAGGTCACCGCCTGGGCGCCCACCGCCGAGGAGGCGATCCGGCGCATGGACCGGGCGCTGCGCGAGTTCCGCATCCGCGGCGTAGCCACCAACCTGCCGTTCCTGGAGAACGTGATCAACCATCCGACCTTCAAGGCCGGGGAGTGCACCACCCGCTTCATCGATGAAACCCCCGAGCTGTTCCGCTTCCCCAAGCGCCGCGACCGCGCCACCCGGCTGCTGCGCTTCGTCGGCGAGGTCATCGTCAACGGCAATCCGGAAGTGGAGGGCCGGACTAGGCCCGCGCACCTGCCGCGGGTGCAGCTGCCGCCGGGCAAGCTGCCGCGGGAGACGCTGCGCGGCACCCGCGACCTGCTCGCCGAGCTGGGGGCGGAGCGCTTCGCGCGCTGGATGCTGGAGCAACGCCCGGTGCTCATTACCGATACCACGATGCGCGATGCCCACCAGTCGCTGTTCGCCACCCGCATGCGCTCGCGCGACATGTGGGAGATCGCGCCCTACTACGCCAAGCTGCTGCCGGGGCTGTTCTCCCTAGAGTGCTGGGGCGGGGCGACCTTCGACGTGGCCATGCGCTTTCTCAAGGAGGACCCGTGGGAGCGGCTGGCGGCCCTGCGCGAGCGCATCCCCAACATCCTCTTCCAGATGCTGTTGCGCGGCTCCAATGCGGTGGGCTACACCAACTACCCGGACAACGTGGTGCGCTTCTTCGTGAGCCAGGCCGCTGCCAACGGCATCGACTTGTTCCGCGTGTTCGACTCCCTGAACTGGGTGGACAACATGCGCGTGGCCATGGACGCCGTGCTGGAGTCTGGCAAGCTGTGCGAGGGTGCCATCTGCTACACCGGCGACCTGCTCGATGCCGCCCGGCCCAAGTACAACCTCAAGTACTACGTCGACCTGGCCAGACAGTTGGAGCAGGCCGGTGCCCACATCCTCGGCATCAAGGACATGGCCGGAGTGTGCAAGCCCGCCGCCATCCGCGCCCTGGTTGGCGCGCTCAAGCAGGAGATCGGCATCCCCATCCACTTCCACACCCACGACACCAGCGGCATCGCCGCCGCCTCGGTGCTGGCGGCGGTGGAGGCCGGGGTAGATGCGGTGGACGCGGCCATGGACAGCATGAGTGGGCTGACCTCGCAGCCCAACCTGGGGGCCATCGTCGAAGCGCTGCGCGGCAGCGAGCGCGACCCCCTGCTGCCGCGCGAGGGACTGCGCGCCATCTCCCACTACTGGGAGGGGGTGCGGCAGCACTACAGCGCTTTCGAGAGCGACATCCGCTCCGGCACCGCCGACGTCTACCGCCACGAGATGCCGGGCGGCCAGTACACCAACCTGCGCGAGCAGGCCCGCGCCTTAGGGATAGAGCATCGCTGGCCGGAGGTGGCCGAAGCCTATGCCCAGGTCAACCAGCTGTTCGGCGACATCGTCAAGGTCACCCCGACTTCCAAGGTGGTGGGCGACATGGCGCTGTTCATGGTCACCACCGGGCTGACCCCAGAAGACGTCATGGATCCGGAGCGAGAGATCGCCTTCCCCGAGTCGGTGGTGTCGCTGTTCAAGGGCGACCTGGGCTTCCCGCCGGACGGCTTCCCCGAGGCCATCACCCGGCGCGTGCTCAAGGCCGATCCGCCGCCGCGCGAGCGCCCCGGCGCCCATCTGCCGGCTGCCGACCTGGAGGCCGAGCGCGCCGCCGCCCAGGCCAAGACCGGCAAGGAGCTGTCGGACACCGATCTGGCCTCATACCTGATGTATCCCAAGGTCTATGTGGACTATGCCCGCCACCGCCACACCTATGGCAATGTCAGCGTGCTGCCCTCGCCGGTGTTCTTCTACGGCATGACTGAGGGCGACGAAATCGCCGTAGACATCGACAAGGGCAAGACCCTGGTGATCCGCTACCTGGCCATGTCCGAGCCGGACGAAGAGGGCCAGCGCCGGGTGTTCTTCGAGCTCAACGGTCAGCCGCGCATCGTCAAGGTCACGGTCAAGGGCATGGAGTCCAAGGTCAAGGCCCATCCCAAGGCCGATGACGGCAATCCCGACCACGTCGCCGCGCCCATGCCGGGCATGGTGGTGAGCGTGGCGGTGAGCCCCGGGCAAAAGGTGGAGAAAGGCGATGCGTTGCTCTCCATCGAGGCGATGAAGATGGAGACGGTGATCCGGGCTGAGCGCGAGGCCACCGTGTCCCAGGTCGTCATCGGCCCCGGTACGCGGGTGGAGGCGAAGGATCTACTGGTGGTGCTAGGCTGAAACATACCCCTCCCCCGTGAGCGGGGGAGGGGCACTGCGGCCTCATACGAGGTGGCACGATACCGCCCCGGTACGGGGCGGGAGTATTCGTCTGCGTTCACGCGGCGCTCGTCTCTCCCTGACTCGCTTGCGGCCACGGCGCCGGGTTGCGGCTGCTGCCTCCACCCGGCGTCGAGGCCACTGCGCCGCACACCCTCGCCGCACCTACGCCCCGTACCCACGTACCTACGCGGATCGAGCGATCGAACCTGGCATTACTCGGCCGTCTGCGGCGGGCTGTCCTGGCCTTCGGTGGTTTCGGGTTGCTCGCCCTCGACGGCTTCCGCGCCCTCCAGGGTCTCCTCCTCACCTGGCTGTGCGGCGAACAGAGCGCTCATGTCCTTGCCGTTGAGAGTGATCTGGCCGTCCTTGCCGAGCTTGAGGTCATAGCTGTCCACCACCTTGCCGTTCTCCTCGGAGCGGCTGGAGAACATCATGAGCATGGCGATGGTCTGCGCCGTGCCTTGCTCCTTGGCCATCTCGCCCAGGCCGTCGATGACCTTCTGCAAGCCCTCGATGCGCATCTTCAGCTCGCCGGTGCCGCCCATGGCGGCCTGGCTGTCCACCTGGGCCTGGGCATCGAGGGTCAGCCGGGCGTCCTGGGCGGTGATGTGGCTGTCTTTGATGTACACGCCGAGCTTGCTGGTGGCGAGCAGAGCCATCAGCTCCTGGGTCATGAGCGCCTGGCTCTCCTCCTCGCTCTTGCCGGCCGCCTGCCCGCTCAGCGCTATGATGCGGCTGATGATGTTGGCGGGGATGTCGGTCACGCCGAGCTCGAAGCGGGCGCTGTTGGGCAGCAGGTTGGCGGGGATGCCGGGCGCCTGGGTCTGCAGGCCCTGCATCTCCATGGTATAGCCCAGTTGCGAGCCTTTGCCCTGTTGGTCGTCGAACCTGCTGATGAGGTTGAGCCGAGCGAGCCTGGCCATGGGTTGCTTAGTATCACCCAGCACCAGGTCGCTGGCGCTCAGGCGCGAGTCGAAGCGGCCGAAGAGCTGGTAGAGCTCGGCCATCTTGGCCATGACCTCCTGGGTGGTCTGCTCCTGCTGCGCCGGGGCGGTCTTCTCCAGGGTCTGCAACTTGGCCTGGAACTCGGGGCTGGACAGATACTGACTCAGCTCCAGGAACTTCCTATAGTTCTGTCCGGCCAGGTTAAAGCTGCCGTCCACTCTGGCCAGGCTCAGCGGCAGGCCGCCGATCTGCCCGCCGAGGCCGCTCGCCGCAAGGCTGGAATCCTGCTTCCAGGTGTCGTCGGCAGCGCGGCTCATGGCCTGGGTCAGCTTCACCTCGGACAGGGTCAGCTTGGTGGAGGGATCGGCGACCAGTTCCAGGCTGAGCTTGCCCAGCCGCCAGTCGCCTTGGGCGAAGTTCTCCAACTTGTCGTCCCATACCGCCTGGGTGTCCTGCTCGCCGATGGCGAGCCTGGCGGCTTCCTTGCCGTCCTCCTTGAACACCACGGCGTTGCCGATCTTCAGACTCACGCTGGCGCGGCCGCCGGCCAGGGGCTGCACGTCGAACAGCAGCGGCCCGAACTCGACCCGGGTCTTGTCGGCGACGAAGGCGGCCTCGAGGAAGCTGGCCTGGTAGCGGTTGCCGTTCTTGCTCAGGGCGTAGTTGCGGTTGAGCTCGAAGCCGCCTTCGCCGCCCGCGGGCGGCCTGAGATAGGCGAGGAGGCGGTCGACGATGGCGTAGACCTGCTGCTCTTCGGCGTTGGCGCTGGCCAGCCGCTGCTGCCGGCATGCGGCACTGGGGATGTTGCTGGGCGGACAGTCCACGGCCATCGCCTGGGCGCTGCCGAGGCCTAGCGCGGCGGCCAGCAGCAGGCGCCGGTAATCCATGCGCTGATGCGAAGTTTTCACAATCTATCTCCCTGTTTTGGTCGTATGAGAGCTGAGGATGGCGCGGCTACCCGCTGTGCGCCGCTCGGTGCGGTGGAGCACTCGGCGGACAAGGGTGAAACCACCGGGCCGGTGGTAAGGATCAGTCCCTGATCTTGACGTCCTGAATCAGCATGCGCAGCACTTCCTTACCTTTCTTTTCCTGGGCGATCTGCACCGGCAGGTAGTCGAGTTCCGGGGCGAACCACAGCGTGGTGATGCGGGTGCTGTCAGGCTTCTGCTGCTTGACCCGCACGGTACGCAAAGTGCCCAACGGGGTCTTGAGCAGTTCCTCGCCCTGCCGCTGTACCTGGTAGGTCTTGAGTTCGCTCTCGTCGAGGAAGGTATACTGCGCGGCCAGCACGCTGCGCTTGAGGTCGGTCATGACCTTGAGATGCAGGCTGAGCGGGTCGACCGCGCCGACGGGCAAGCGCAGGGAGGCCTGCTGCTGGTTGACGCTGGTCTGCACCCGCCCCTGACTCCAGTCGAAGACGGTGCGGATGTCGTGGGAGCGCTTGCCGCCGCTGCGCTGCTGCCGATACAGCTGGGGCAGCACCCGTCCGTCCTGGCAGCGTCCCTCGACGCTCTCATCGATGCGGTCGGAGATCAGCATCGCCGCCAGCCCGGTGGGATGTACCGTGGCGCGCATGCGGTAGCGCCCCTGGCCCAGGTTCTCCAGGGTGATGCTGCCTTCGCCCAGGGGGATGCCCTGGCCGTAGACGGTATAGCGGGCCTCGAAAGGGGCCACCGCGAGGTCATCGGCACCGGCGCCGAACAGCGGCAGCAGGGTGAGCAAGGCGGTCAGGCCCAGGGCGTGCAGGGTGCGCAGGGTCATGGGCGGCACCTCGTCATTGCAGTTCTTCCAGCAGCAGCGGGCGGCTCAGCGGCTGGCCGTCCAGCAGCACGGTGTCGCCCTCCAGGCGCACCCGTCCCCTGGCCAGCCAGCGCAGCGCCAGCGGGTAGATGCGGTGTTCCTGCTCCAGCACCCGCGCCGCCAGGGTGTCGGCATCGTCGCCCGGCAGCACCGGCACCCGCGCCTGCAGGATCACCGGGCCGCCGTCCAGCTCTGGGGTGACGAAGTGCACGCTGGCGCCGTGCCAGCGCTCGCCGGCGGCCAGTGCCCGGGCGTGAGTGTCGACGCCGCGGTAGGCGGGCAGCAGCGACGGATGGATGTTGAGCATGCGCCCGCGGTAATGTTCGACGAAGGCGTCACTGAGGATGCGCATGAAGCCGGCCAGGAGCACGTAGTCGGGGCGCTGGGCGTCGATCAGCTCGCGCAGTGCCGCATCGAAGCTCGCCCGGTCGAGGAAGTTCTTGTGGTCCAGGGTGAAGGCAGGGATGCCGGCCGCGCGGGCGCGTTCCAGTCCGGCGGCCCCGGGGCGATTGCTGATCACCGCGGCGAGCTCTACCGGCAGGCTGCCGTCGCGGACGCCGTCAATGATCGCCTGCAGATTGCTGCCACGGCCGGAGATCAACACCACCACGCGCGGACGGCGGGCGGCACTCACCGCACGATCTCCACGTGCGCAGAACCCTCACCAGCGCCGATCTCACCCAGGCGCCAGGCCGTCTCGCCGGCCTCGCGCAGGCAGGCCAGGGCGCTTTCCGCGTCTGCGGCGGGCACGCACACCACCATGCCCACACCGCAGTTGAAGGTGCGCGCCATCTCCGCCTCGGCCACGCCGCCCTGGGTCTGCAGCCAGTCGAAGACGGCCGGGCGTGTCCAGCTCGTGGCGTCGATGCGGGCGATGGTGCCAGCCGGCAGCACCCGCGGGATGTTCTCGGTGAGGCCGCCGCCGGTGATATGGGCCAGGGCCTTGACCTGGACAGTGTCGATCAACCGGAGCAGGGGCTTGACGTAGATACGGGTGGGTTCCAGCAGCACCTCGCCCAAACTGCGCCCCTCGGCGAAGGGCTGCTCCAGGCGTGCGCCGCTCTGTGCGACGATCTTGCGGATCAGCGAGTAGCCGTTGGAGTGAGGCCCGCTAGAGGCCAGGCCCAGCAGTACGTCACCCGGACGTACCGTACTGCCGTCGATGATCCTGCTCTTCTCCACCACGCCGACGCAGAAACCGGCCAGGTCGTAGTCCGAGCCCTGGTACATGCCAGGCATCTCGGCGGTCTCGCCGCCCACCAGGGCCGCCCCGGCCAGTTCGCAGCCGCGGGCGATGCCGGCGATGACGCTGGCGGCGCTGTCCACGTCGAGCCTGCCGGTGGCGTAGTAGTCGAGGAAGAACAGCGGTTCGGCACCGGTGACGACGATGTCGTTGACGCACATAGCCACCAGATCGATGCCGATGGTCTCATGCTTGCCCAGCTCCATGGCCAGTTTGAGCTTGGTGCCGACGCCGTCGGTGCCGGATACCAGCACCGGCTGGCGGTAGCGCTCTAGGGGCAGCTCGAACAGTGCGCCGAAACCACCCAGGCCGCCCAGCACGCCGGGACGCAGGGTGCGCTTGGCATGGGGCTTGATGCGTTCTACCAGGGCATTGCCGGCATCGATGTCGACGCCGGCGTCGCGATAGCTCAGAGAGTGCTGTTCGTTCACGCGGATCTCTTGTACGGGTTGACGGCTGGGGCCGGGCGAGCGCTTGGCTGCCCGGCACTCGATCCTGTGCTATTTTACACAACCGCTTGCGCCACCCGATAATCCGTCGCACACGGTCGTGCCGACAGCGGGAGCGCCGTCCTGCCCCAGCCCGTGGTGCCCTACTTGGAACCCCGCCATCTGCCCAATCTCATCAGTCTGCTGCGCATCCTGCTGGTCGTGCCGAGCCTGTGGCTGCTGCTCCGGCAGCGCTACGACGCCACCCTCGCCCTGGTCGTCGTGGCCGCGCTCTCCGACGGCCTGGACGGCTTCCTGGCACGCCGCTATGGCTGGAGCAGCCGTCTCGGCGGCATCCTCGATCCGCTCGCCGACAAGCTGCTGCTGATAGGGCTGTTCTTGGTGCTGGGCTGGCTCGGCGAACTGCCCTGGTGGCTGGTACTGCTGGCCCTGGGGCGCGACCTGCTGATCATGGGCGGGGCGCTGGCCTATCATCTGCTGATCGCACCGCTGCAGGCGCAGCCGCTGCTCATCAGCAAGTGCAACACCCTGTTGCAGATGCTGCTGGTGTTGTCGGTGCTGGTGCACCACGCCCTGCTGCCGCTGCCGCCGGCCCTGCGTGTGGCCCTGGAACTGGCCACCGCCGTCACCCTGGTGTGGAGCGGTGCGGCCTACGTGATCCTGTGGGGGCGCCGGGCGCTGATCATCGCTGGAGGAAGGGAGCGCCATGACGAGAGATAGCCAGATGTGGTTCTGGCTGGTGCTGGCCGGCCTGTTCTTCACCCTGCTGTATTTGTTGGCGCCGGTGCTGACGCCGTTTCTGTTCGCCGCCCTGCTGGCCTATCTGGGCGATCCGCTGGTGGACCGCATGCAGGTCCACGGCTTCTCCCGGACGTTCTCCGTGCTCACGGTGTTCCTGCTGATCATCGTGCTGTCGTTGCTCACCCTGCTCATCGTCATCCCTTTGCTGGTCCAGCAATTCGGCAGCTTGCTGCAGCAACTGCCGGCCATCCTCGATTGGTTGCATCAGCACCTCGCCCCCTGGTTGCAGCGCTACCTGGACCTGGATCCGGCCTATTTCGACCTGAGCGCGCTGCGCGAGCAGCTCATGCAATCGCTGAGCCGGATCGGCGGACTGGCGGTGGAGCTGGCGGCGGCCGTGACCCATTCCGGAGCCGTGCTGCTGGGCTGGCTGGCCAACCTGTTGCTGATCCCGGTCATCACCTTCTATCTGCTGCGCGACTGGGACGTGCTGGTGGGCCATATCCGCGACCTGCTACCGCGGCGCATCGAGCCGGTGGTGAGCCGGCTGGTGCACGAATCGGACGAGATCCTGGGGCAGTTCATCCGCGGCCAGTTGCTGGTGATGGTGGCGCTGGGCACGGTCTACTCCATCGGCCTGGCGCTGGTCGGGCTGGAGTTCGCCCTGCTCATCGGCATGCTGGCCGGGTTGGTCAGCTTCGTGCCCTACCTCGGCGTGATCACCGGGGTGCTCAGCGCCGGGCTGGCGGCGCTGTTCCAGTTCCAGGACTTGGTCCATCTGCTTCAGGTGCTGCTGGTGTTCAGCGCCGGTCAGCTCCTGGAGGGCATGGTGCTGACGCCGCTGCTGGTGGGGGACCGCATCGGTCTGCATCCGGTGGCGGTGATGTTCGCCCTGCTGGCCGGCGGCTATCTGTTCGGTTTCTTCGGCATCCTGCTAGCCTTGCCGGCGGCAGCGGTGATCATGGTGCTGCTGCGCTACAGCCACCAACGCTATCTACAGAGCGTCTACTACCACGCCGGCGGCGAGAACGGCGCCGAGTGACGGATCAGGGCAGCGGCTCGGCGCTGGTGTGTGCAAGCCGTTGCCGGCGTCCCTCCAGGCGGGCGTAGAGCACGCAGGCGCCGAACAGCAGCATGCTCAGCCCCAGTTCCAGCCAGGGCAGAGCAGCCGGCTGGCGGCCGGCGGCGATGCCGTCCACCGCCAGCACGAAGTAGTAGAGGGCGAGGAAGCTGGTCCAGGCATGGGTGTAGGGTCGGCCGTGCAGCAGTCCGCGCAGGGGAAAGAGCAGGGGGCCTACCTGCAGCAATAGCAGCAGCGCCACCGGCCGGCCGGGGGTGGCGAACAGGGTGTGATCGGCGCTGAGCAGTCCGAGCAGACCGAAATAGCCCAGCAGGGTCAGCCAGCGGGTAGCGGCGATCATGCGCGCAAGCCGCTGAGCTGGCGGGCGACACTGGCTAGACGCCGTCCCAGTGCCCGGCACAGGACCTTTTCCTCCTGGCTCAAGCGCGGATCGTCGTCGCGCCCGGCATGATGGCTGGGACCGTAAGGGGTGCCGCCGCTGCGGGTGTCGAGCAGGGCCGCCTCGGTGTAGGGCAGCCCCAGCAGCAGCATGCCGTGGTGCAGGAGCGGCAGCATCATGCTCAGCAGGGTGGTCTCCTGGCCGCCGTGCAGACTGGCGGTGGAGGTGAACACTGCCGCCGGCTTGCCGGTCAACACCCCGGACAGCCACAGGCTGCTAGTGCCGTCGAGGAAGTACTTGAGCGGCGCCGCCATGTTGCCGAAGCGGGTCGGACTGCCCAGGGCCAGCCCGGCGCATTCCCGCAGATCGTCCAGGGTGGCGTAGGGCGGGCCGCTCTCGGGGATGTCGTCGGCCACTGCCTCGCACACCGTGGACACCGGCGGTACGGTGCGCAGCCGCGCCCGCATGCCCGCGATCTCCTCGACGCCGCGGGCGATGAGGTGCGCCATGGCGGCGGTGGCGCCGGTGCGGCTGTAATACAGCACCAGGATCTCGGCCATGCTCACAGGATCTCCAGCACCCGCTCCGGTGGCCGGCCGATCACCGCCTTGCCGTTGGCGACGAAGATCGGGCGCTCGATGAGCTTGGGGTACTGGTGCAGGGCGCGGATCAGGGCGGCACGGTCCAGGCTCGGATCGCCCAGCCCGGCCGCGGCGTACTCGGGTTCATGGCTGCGCATGAGCTGGCGTGGCTCCAGGCCGAGCAGAGCGAGGAGCTGCCCGATCTCGGCCTCGCTCGGGGGATGGCCGAGGTAGTCGATGAGCTGCGGCTCGACGCCGCGCTCGCGCAGCAGCGCCAGCGCCGCGCGGGACTTGGAGCAGCGCGGATTGTGGAAATAGAGGAACTGGTCCAGGGGCAGGGTCATGGTAGGTGTCGGGTTTACTTGACGCTCCGGGGGGGCGGTGCTAGCTTGCTCCCCTGTTTTCAACAGGCGATACGGCCGCCTATCTTAACGACCTTGCGCAAAAAACTCATGCTCGCCGGGGGGCTGTTGCTGCTGGCTGTCGGCTGCGCCGCGGTCCCGCCGGTCCAAGAAATGAGCGATGCCCGCCAGGCCATCCGCTCTGCCGAGGAAGCCGGCGCCGAGCAGCACGCGCCTGCGCCGCTGCGCCAGGCGCGGCAACTGCTGGCCACCGCCCAGGAACAGTTGCAGCGCGGCGCCTACAGCCAGGCCCGTGATGCCGCCCGCGATGCCTACAGCGCCGCCGTCCAGGCCCGGGAACAGGCGGTACGCTTCACCCTCCAATGAGCAGGTGCATGCCTGTCAGGCTACGGCGGCTGCTGTGCGCATCATGTGCGCTACTGCTGCTGCTGGGCAGCCCGGGGTTGCGCGCCGCACCCCTGGATTTCACCCTGCCGGATCTGGAGGGCCAGCCGGTCCGTTTGGCCGATCTGCGCGGCCGCTGGGTGGTAGTGAACTTCTGGGCCACTTGGTGTCCTCCCTGTCTCAAGGAGATGCCGGAACTAGAGGCTTTCCACCGGCGTGTCGAGGGTCAGGGGGTGAGCGTGCTCGGGATCAACTTCGAGGACGCCGAGCCCGCCGAGCTCAAGCAGTTCATCCAGGATAGGTTCCAGGGCCTGAGCTTTCCCCTGTTGCAGGGACGGGCCAAGCCGATTCCCGGGCTGAGCCTGTACGGCCTGCCCACCACCTTCATCATCGCCCCCGACGGAGAGCTGGCCAACACCCACCTGGGCCAGGTCACCGCCGCCCTGCTGGAGCTGAAACTGCAGGAGCTGGGAGCCGAGCTGAAAGGAGGACAGGCTGCGGTGGAGGGGGGATCATGACTACGCTGATTTGTGTGCGCTGCTACGTTTCGGGTCGGGTGCAGGGGGTGTATTACCGTGCCTACACCCGGCAACAGGCGCTGCGTTTAGGGGTGACGGGCTATGCCCGCAACCTGGCCGATGGTCGGGTAGAGGTGCTAGCCGTCGGCCCGCAGGAGGCAGTGCTGGCCTTGCGCGACTGGCTGTGGGAGGGTCCGCCGGCGGCCCGAGTGACGCAGGTGGAATGGGAGCAGCTCACCTGCCCGCAGCCGCCGCCCGCCTATTTCGTCGTGGAATGAGGGGACAGGGCTGGGGCTCAGCTCTCCTGGCGGCTGATCAGCACTTTGTCCACCCGGCGCCCGTCCATATCCACCACCTCGAAGCGGTAGCCCTCTAGAGTGAAGTGCTCGCCGGTGGTAGGCACATGACCGAGCTGGGACAGGGTCAACCCGGCCAGGGTGTGAAACTCGCCCTCTTCCGGCAGCTCCCGTAGTCGCAGCAGCTCCTTGAGCTCGTCCAGGGCCAGGCCGCCGTCCACCAGCCAGGAACCGTCCTCGCGCTGCATTACTCCCGGCTGGGCCCCGGTATCCTGCTCGGCCAGCTCGCCGACGATGGACTCCAGCACGTCGGTGGCGGTGACCAATCCTTGCAGGCTGCCATACTCGTCCACTACCAGCGCCATCTGCAGCGGTGACTGCTTGAGCATCTCCAAAGCCTTGAGCGCGCCCAGGCCGTCGTGCACCACCAGCGGCTCGCGCACGGCGGCGGCCAGCTCCGGAGTACCGCCCTGCATCGCTTGCTCCAGCAGATCCTTGACCTGGACGATGCCCACCACCTCGTCGATGTCGCCGCGGCTCACCGGAAAGCGCGAGTAGCGACTCTCGCGGATGATGCGCCAGTGCTCCTCGGCGGAGTCCTCCAGATCGAGCCAGACGATGTCCGGGCGCGGGGTCATGATGGCCCGCACCGGGCGATCGGCCAGCCGCATCACCGCCGAGATCATGGCCTGCTCGGCGGATTCCACCACGCCGGCAGCGGTGGCTTCGGCGATCAGAGTCTTGATCTCCTCGTCGGTGACCTTCTGCCCGGACCCGCCGTGGGCGCCCAGCAGGCGCAGCATCAGTCTGCTGGAAATGTCCAGCAGATAGACCAGGGGGGCTGCCAGCCGGTCCAGCAACTGCATGGGCACGGCTACCCAGATGGCGATACGCTCGGCATGGTGCAGAGCCAGTTGCTTGGGCACCAGCTCGCCGACGATGAGCGACAGATAAGTGATGCCCGCTACCACCAGGCCCAGGGCCAGAGCCTCGCTGAATGGCGCCAGCGCCGGCAGCGCGGCCAGCGCCTCGGCCAGCCGGCCGGACAGGGTGGCACCGCCATAGGCGCCGGCGAAGATGCCGATGAGGGTGATGCCGATCTGTACCGTGGACAGGAAGCGCCCCGGCTCCTCGGCCAGGCGCAACGCCGCCGCGGCGCCGCGCTGGCCCTGCTCGGCCAGGGCCACGAGCCGCGCCCGCCGCGCCGACACCACGGCCAGCTCGGACATGGCGAAGAAGCCGTTGAGCAGAATCAACAGCAAGATGATGAGCAGTTCCCAGATCATTGCCAGGGGCTCCCCGGCGCACGAGTACGGGCCGGTCGGCTGGCGGCGGTCAGGTGGCGGGAACAGCGGGGAGACACGGGGCCGGGTGCGATACCGGCGCTTGGCGCAGAGACCGAATCGTCGTTGAGCATCCCTGAGAGATCGGTGAGAGAAGTCATACCATCATACCCCGCTGCGGCGAACCGATGCTAGGCACTTGACTTATTCACAAAGCCTCGTTCCCGCAACGCTACCCTCCCGCAAACTCCTTGAGCTGCCAGGGATTTTGAGTAAATATTTGTTTTTATTGCATTTAATGGGGTTGGCTAAAAAGTCACCAAACTGTCACAAGCATAGCAACGGCGGGACTTTGCAAGCGGCGGCGGGAAGTTATCCACAGAGTTATCCACAGGTTCTGTGGAAAAGTGGTAGCGGAGGCCGGCCGGGAATCCGTCGGCAGGGAAGCGGCGGGAGGACCGCTGTCGCCGGCCCTCCCCTGGAGCATCAGCTCCGGTTCTGCACGCGCTGGCGCAGGAACTCCAGCAATCGGCCTTGTTCCACCAGGGTGCTATCGGTGTCGCGGCGGCCCTTGTATTCCACCTGGCCGGCGTCCAGGTTCTTCTCGCTCAGCACCAGGCGATGCGGGATGCCGATCAGCTCCATGTCGGCGAACATCACGCCGGGACGGGCTTCGCGGTCGTCTAGCAGAACCTCGTAGCCCGCTTCCCGCAACTGCCGATAGAGGTTTTCCGCAGCCTCGCGCAGACGCTGTGACTTGTGGGCGTTGATGGGCAGCAGAGCGATCTGGAACGGGGCCATGGCCTCGGGCCAGATGATGCCGCGCTCATCGTTGTTCTGCTCGATGGCGGCGGCGACGATGCGGGAGACGCCGATGCCGTAGCAGCCCATGTACAGCACCTGGTTGCGGCCGGCTTCGTCCAGCACTACGGCGTTCATGGCGGCGCTGTACTTCTGGCCGAGCTGGAAGATGTGGCCGACCTCGATGCCGCGGGCGATGCGGATCACCCCTTTGCCGTCCGGGCTGGGGTCGCCCTGCACCACGTTGCGGATGTCGGCGACGATGGGTTCGGGCAGGTCGCGGCCCCAGTTAACGCCGGTGAGGTGGTACTCGTCCTGGTTGGCGCCGCAGACGAAATCGGCGAGATGGGCGGCGGCGCGGTCGGCGATCACGGGAATGGTCAGACCCACCGGGCCCACCGAGCCGGCGCTGGTTCCGGTGGCGGCCTGAATCTCCTCGGCGGAGGCGAAGGTCAGCGGCGCGGCCACCTGCGGCAGCTTCTCCGCCTTGACGCTGTTGAGCTGATGATCGCCGCGCAGGCACAGGGCCACCACGCCGCCCGCGGCGCCCTTGACCAGCAGAGTCTTGAGGGTATGAGTGAGCGGCAGGTCGAGGAAGCGCACCAGGTCGTCCATGGTGTGCACGCCGGGCGTGGCGATCCGCTCCATGGCAGCGGTCGGTACCGGACGCTCACCGGCCGGTGCCGGAGCCTCGGCCATCTCGATGTTGGCGGCGTAGTCGCTGTCGCTGGCGAAGGCGATGGCATCCTCGCCGGAGGCGGCCAGCACATGGAACTCCTGGGAGCGGCTGCCACCGATGGCGCCGGAATCGGCGATCACCGCACGGAACTCGAGCCCCAGCCGGGTGAAGATGCGGCAATAGGTTTCGTACATGTTCTGGTATTCGGCGCGCAGCGAGTCCTCGTCGATGTGGAAGGAATAGGCGTCCTTCATCAGAAACTCACGTGCCCGCATCACGCCGAAGCGCGGGCGGATCTCGTCGCGGAATTTCCACTGGATCTGGTAGAGGTTGAGGGGCAACTGCTTGTAGCTCTTGATCTCGCGCCGTACCAGGTCGGTGATCACCTCCTCGTGGGTGGGACCCAGGCAGAAGTCGCGCTGGTGCCGGTCCTTGAGGCGCAACAGCTCGGGACCGAAGTGGTCCCAGCGTCCCGACTCCTGCCACAGCTCGGCCGGCTGCACTCCCGGCATCAGCACTTCCAGGGCATTGGCGCGATCCATCTCCTCACGGACGATGGCTTCCACCTTGCGCAGCACCTTGAGGCCCAGCGGCAGCCAGGTATAGATACCGGCAGCGACCTTGCGGATCAGGCCGGCGCGCAACATCAGCTGGTGGCTGATCACCTCGGCATCGGCAGGGGTTTCCTTGAGGGTGATGAGGGGGAAGCGGGATACTCGCATGGCTTACCTTGGAGTCTGGCTGCAATGGATGTCTGAACGGTACCGCCTGCCGGTGGCAAGGAAAGGCACGGCGCCGGCCGCGCCGGTGGGCGGGCGGCGCAGGCCGGGTCCGGCTCAGGGTTGGGGCTGGTCGCAATAGAACTGGATTTCTTTCTGCGTCTGGGCGATGTGCGCCTTGCGTTGCGCGGCATCGAGCACGGTCTTATTGCCGCCCTTGCCGGTGACGACCACATCGCTGTCGCCTTCTAGGACTTGCAGGTTCTTGCGCGCCAGTTCGCAGTTCCTGGCGTACAGTTCCTTGCGGTCCTGGGGCGGCTGCTCGGCCGGCTGCTCGGCGGCCTGGTCCTGCTGGGTGGCCTGCTCGACCTTGTCGCGCAACTGCTGCATGGTCCTGGCCGGATCCTCGGCCGGCTTCGGCGGCTTGCCGACAGTGCTGTACGGGGTGCCTCCGGGCGGCGGGGTCTCGGTGTACTGCACCACGCCGTTCGGGTCCGTCCACTTGTACAAGGTGCCGGCCATGGCCGGCACGATGCCGGCCACCAGGACCAGCCCCAACAGCCGAATCTTGCGCATCGGGTTCTCCTGGGATGATCGAGCTGCGAATCGATTTACCATGATAGGTCCAAATTATGCTATCCCGCTATCGGCGGTCGGGGATTCATCGGGCGCCTGCCATGCAAGCACTATCCCGTCGGCGGGCCTTGACCTTTGGCGTGCTAGTCAGTAACTTCGGGGTTTGTCACGAATTTCCCAACGCCCGTCTCTGCGGGCGTTTTTTGCCATCCGCTCCGGCGGTCGGCCTGAGCAACGGGCGCGCCGTGACGGTGATCCCCTTCAGCATTTAAGGAGACAGTCCAGTGGAACTCACCGGTGCCGACATCATTGTCCGCTGCCTCAAGGAGGAGGGTGTCGAGTACGTATTCGGCTATCCCGGTGGCGCTGTACTGCACATTTACGACGCGTTACACCAGCAGGACGACATCAAGCACGTACTGGTCCGCCACGAGCAGGCGGCGGCCCATGCCGCCGACGGCTACGCCCGCGCCTCGGGCAAGCCGGGCGTGGTGCTGGTGACCTCCGGTCCGGGACTGACCAATGCCGTCACCGGCATCGCCACCGCCTACATGGACTCTATTCCCTTGGTGGTCCTGTCCGGCCAGGTGCCCACCGCCCTGATCGGCAACGATGCCTTCCAGGAGGTGGATTCGGTCGGCATTACCCGGCCCTGCGTCAAGCACAACTTCCTGGTCAAGGACATCAACGACCTGGCGCTGACCATCAAGAAGGCTTTTTACATCGCCACCACCGGCCGTCCTGGTCCGGTGCTGGTGGACGTGCCCAAGGACATCACCGTAGCCAAGGCCGAGTTCAGCTATCCGAAGAAGATCAAGATGCGCTCCTACAATCCTACGGTGAAGGGCCACACCG
The DNA here is from genome assembly GCA_035575095.1 of Candidatus Competibacteraceae bacterium. Lineage (GTDB taxonomy): Bacteria > Pseudomonadota > Gammaproteobacteria > Competibacterales > Competibacteraceae > DATLYF01. The sequence continues at coordinate 9,140 of DATLYF010000091.1, read as the reverse complement.
GCCAGATCCGCAAGGCGGTGGAGCTGATGCTGGCGGCCAAGCGGCCGATGATCTACACCGGCGGCGGTGTGATCCTCTCCGACGGCTCCAAGGAGCTGGTCGAGATGACCCGCATGCTGGGCTATCCCATCACCAACACCTTGATGGGCCTGGGCGCCTATCCCGCCACCGATCCGCAGTTCCTCGGCATGCTCGGCATGCATGGCACTTACGAGGCCAACATGGCCATGCACCACTGCGACGTGCTGGTGGCCATCGGCGCTCGTTTCGACGACCGCGTCACCGGCAAACTGGACAAGTTCTGCCCCTACGCCAAGATCATCCACATCGACATCGATCCCTCGTCTATCTCCAAGAACGTCAAGGTGGACATTCCCATCGTCGGCTCGGTGCCCAACGTGCTCAGGGTGATGATCGAGCAGATCAAGGAGAGCGGGCTCAAGCCGGATGCCGAGGCGCTGGCGGCGTGGTGGCGGCAGATCGACGAGTGGCGCGCCATGGAATCGCTGCGCTACCAGCACAGCGACACCATCATCAAGCCGCAGTTCGTCATCGAGAAGCTGTACGAGGTCACCGAGGGGCGGGCCATCGTCACCTCCGACGTCGGCCAGCACCAGATGTGGGCGGCCCAGTACTACAAGTTCGACCGGCCACGGCAGTGGCTCAACTCCGGCGGCCTCGGCACCATGGGCTTCGGCCTGCCGGCCGCCATGGGGGCCAAGCTGGCTTTCCCCGACCAGGACGTGGCCTGCGTTACCGGCGAGGGTAGCATCCAGATGATGTTGCAGGAGCTATCCACCATGAAGCAGTACTACACCCCGGTGAAGATCGTGAACCTCAACAACCGGTATCTGGGGATGGTGCGGCAGTGGCAGGAGTTCTTCTATCAGAAGCGCTATGCCATGTCCTACATGGAGGCCTTGCCCGATTTCGTCAAGCTGGCCGAGGCCTATGGCCATGTCGGCATGAAGATCGAGAAGCCGCACGATGTGGAGTCGGCGCTGCGCGAGGCCTTCGCCATGAAGGACCGCACCGTGTTCCTGGACTTCATGGTGGATCCGGAGGAAAACGTCTATCCCATGATTCCCTCCGGCGGTGCCCACAACGAGATGATTCTCGCCGGTCGCGACAAGATGGAATCCAAACACGAAGAAGGCATGGTCCTGGTCTAGAACGATGCGCCATATCATCTCTATCCTGATGGAAAACGAAGCGGGCGCCCTGTCGCGCGTGGCCGGTCTGTTCTCGGCTCGCGGCTACAACATCGAGAGCTTGTCGGTGGCGCCCACCGAGGACCCCTCTCTATCCCGCATGACGCTGGTCACCTTCGGCAACGATGCGGTGATCGAGCAGATCATCAAGCAGCTCAACAAGCTGATCGATGTGGTCAAGCTGGTCGATCTTACCGAGGGCGCCCACATCGAGCGGGAACTGATGCTGCTCAAGGTCAAGGCCAGTGGTCACGAGCAGCGCGCTGAGATCCAGCGTCTGACGGAGATCTTCCGGGGCCGGATCATCGATGTGACCGAAGCCACTTTCACCATCGAGGTCACCGGCACCGGGCAGAAGCTGGACGGCTTCATCCAGGCCGTGGCAGCCGACAATCTGCTGGAAGTGGTACGCACCGGTGCCACCGGCATCGCCCGGGGGCAGAAGGCGCTGCGGGTCTGACACGCTCCCGTCGCGGGGGCCGGACATTCAAGTGACAGGAATTTTCCAGTGAACATCTATTACGACAAAGACGCCGATCTCTCCCTCATCCAGGGCAAGACCGTGGCCATCATCGGTTACGGTTCCCAAGGGCACGCCCATGCCAACAACCTCAACGAGTCCGGCGTGAACGTGATCGTAGGCCTGCGCAAGGGCGGCTCCTGGAACAAGGCGGTCAACGCCGGCCTGGTCGTCAAGGAGGTGCCCGAGGCGGTCCGGGAAGCCGACGTGGTCATGATCCTGCTACCCGACGAGGGTATCGCCGAGCTCTACAAGACCCAGGTCGAGCCCAACATCCGCCAGGGCGCGGTGCTGGCCTTCGCTCACGGCTTCAACATCCACTATGGCCAGGTGGTGCCGCGCGCCGATCTCGACGTCATCATGGTGGCGCCCAAGGCGCCCGGCCACACCGTGCGCTCCACCTACAAGCAAGGCGGCGGCGTGCCGCATCTGATCGCCGTCTACCAGGACAAGTCCGGTATGGCCCGCGACATCGCCCTGTCCTACGCCGTGGCCAACGGCGGTGGCAAGGCCGGCGTCATCGAGACCAGCTTCCGCGAGGAGACCGAGACTGACCTGTTCGGCGAGCAGGTGGTGCTGTGCGGCGGTACCGTGGAGCTCATCAAGGCCGGTTTCGAGACTCTGGTGGAGGCCGGCTATGCCCCGGAGATGGCCTATTTCGAGTGCCTGCACGAACTCAAGCTGATCGTCGACCTCATCTACGAGGGTGGCATCGGCAATATGAACTACTCCATCTCCAACAATGCCGAGTACGGCGAGTACGTCACCGGGCCGCGCATCATCACCGAGCAGACCAAGCAGGAGATGAAGCGGGTGCTGCGTGACATCCAGACCGGCGACTATGCCAAGAGCTTCATTCTGGAGAACAAGGCCGGTGCGCCGACGCTCACCTCCCGTCGCCGCCTGACCGCGGAGCACCAGATCGAAGTGGTCGGCGAGAAACTGCGCGCCATGATGCCCTGGATCAAGGCCCATCGCCTGGTGGATACCAGCAAGAACTGATCCGGCCATGCACGGGCGGGGCAGCGATGGGGAGCGTCTTCATCGCGTCCCGCCCGCGCCGTTTCCGCTGCCGCAAGACGCGCCGCACAAGGTGAGTGCAGTGATCGAAGACGAACAGCCGAAGCGCCCCAGAGGCATCTACCTCCTCCCCAATCTGTTCACCACGGCGGCCCTGTTCTCCGGCTTCTACGCCATCGTCGCCGCCATCCACGGTCACTTCGAATCCGCCGCCATCGCCGTGTTCATCGCTATGGTGATGGACGGCCTGGATGGACGGGTAGCGCGCCTGACCAACACCTCCAGTGCCTTCGGCGCCGAGTACGACAGCCTGGCCGACATGGTCTCCTTCGGCCTGGCGCCGGCGCTGATCATGTACGAGTGGGCGCTGCGTCACATGGCCACCCTGGGCTGGGCGCCGGCCAAGCTGGGCTGGCTCGCCGCCTTCATCTACACTGCCGGCGCTGCGCTGCGCCTGGCACGCTTCAACGTACAGCTGGGCTCGGTGGACAAGCGCTATTTCATCGGCCTGCCCAGCCCCTCGGCGGCGGCCATCATGGTCGGCCTGGTGTGGGTCGGCAACGATCTCGAAGTGCTGGGCAAGCAGTGGCTGTGGCTGGCCTTCGTCGTCACCATCGGCGCCGGGCTGCTGATGGTGAGCAATTTCCTCTACTACAGCTTCAAGCAGATCGATCTCAAGGGCCGCGTGCCCTTCGCCGTGCCGCTGGCGGTGGTGCTGGCCTTCGTGCTGCTGTCCATCAACCCGCCACGCATGCTGTTTACGGTGTTCCTGCTCTATGGACTGTCCGGCCCGGCGCTGTGGCTGTTCCGCCAGCGCCAACGCCTGAAGCGCCGTCAGCAGGGGCGGGACGATGCGTCGCCGCCAAACGCTTGATCTACTATTAGAGACGCGCGCCGGCCCGCCGCGCGGGTGGTGGGCGCCGGCGCCGCAGCGGAGAGCAGCCAGCATGAGCAGCAAACAGCGTCTGATCATTTTCGATACCACTCTGCGCGACGGCGAGCAGAGCCCCGGCGCTTCCATGACCCGGGAGGAGAAGATCCGCATCGCCCGGATGCTGGAGAAGATGCGGGTGGATGTGATCGAGGCCGGCTTCCCCATGGCCAGTCCCGGCGACTTCGAGGCGGTGCAGGCGGTGGCCCGCGCCATCAAGGACAGCCGCGTGGCCGGGCTGTGCCGCGCTACCTATGCCGACATCGACCGCGCCGGCGAGGCGCTGAAGGACGCCGCAGCGCCGCGCATCCACACCTTCATCGCCACCAGCCCCATCCACATGCGGATGAAGCTGCGTATGGAGCCCGAGCAGGTGATCGAGGCGGCGGTGGCGGCGGTGAAGCGGGCCCGGCAGTGGTCGGACGACGTGGAGTTCTCGGCCGAGGACGCCGGCCGCTCCGAGATCGACTTCCTGTGCCGCATCGTCGAGGCGGTGATCGAAGCCGGCGCGCGCACCATCAATATCCCCGACACGGTGGGCTACAACGTCCCCGAGCAGTTCGCCCATACCATCCGCACCCTGATCGAGCGGGTGCCGAATTCCGACCAGGCCATCTTCTCGGTGCACTGCCACAACGACCTGGGCCTGGCCGTGGCCAACTCCCTGGCCGCGGTGCTGGCGGGGGCCCGGCAGGTCGAATGCACCATCAACGGTCTGGGCGAGCGGGCCGGCAACGCCGCGCTGGAGGAGATCGTGATGGCGGTGCGCACCCGCCAGGACGTCTTCCCCTGCGACACCAACATCGACACCACCCAGATCGTGCCGGCCTCGCGCCTGGTCGCGGGCATCACCGGTTTCCCGGTACAGCCCAACAAGGCCATCGTCGGTGCCAATGCCTTCGCCCACGAGTCCGGCATCCACCAGGACGGCGTGCTCAAGCACCGCGAGACCTACGAGATCATGCGCGCCGAAGACGTGGGCTGGAGCGCCAACCGCATGGTGCTGGGTAAGCATTCCGGACGCAACGCCTTCAAGACGCGCATGGAGGAGCTGGGCATCAGCTTCGCCTCTGACGAGGAGCTGAACGCCGCCTTTGCCCGCTTCAAGGAGTTGGCCGACAAGAAACATGAGATCTTCGACGAAGACCTGCAGGCCCTGGTCACCGAAGCCAACCTGGAGGCGGAGAACGAGCGTGTCAAGCTGGTCTATCTGCGGGTCTGCTCGGAGACCGGGGAGATCCCGCTGGCCGACGTCACCCTGGCGGTGGACGGCGAGGAGCGTAAGGCCCAGGCCCAGGGCGGCGGCCCGGTGGATGCCGCTTTCAAGGCGATCGATAGCATCCTGCAGATCGGGGCGGAGCTGCAGCTCTACTCGGTCAACGCCATCACCAGCGGCACCGACGCCCAGGGCGAAGTGACGGTGCGCCTGGAGAAGGGCGGGCGCATCGTCAACGGTCAGGGCGCCGACACCGACATCGTCATCGCCTCGGCCAAGGCCTTCGTCAACGCCCTGGGCAAGATGCTGCAGCCTGTCGAGCGCGCCCATCCGCAGCTGGGGGATGTGTGATGAAGACCATACCCTCTCCCTTGCCGGGAGAGGGAGGGTCAGGCTGGGGGTGAAAGCCATGCTCGACGAGCGCCGCCGCCGTTATCTGCAAGCCATGGGCATCACCCTGTGGGCGCCGCGCCACCCGTTGCCAGGGATGGCCGATGCGCCCACTCCTGTTGCACCTGCACCCCCGGCCGGCGAGGCCGTGCTGCCCACGGCGTCGGCCGGCGACGAGCGCAATGCCGCCATTGCCCGCATGGACTGGCAACAGTTGCGCGCCGCTGTGGCCGCCTGCACCGCCTGCCCGCTGCACCGCAGCCGCACCCGGCCGGTGTTCGGCGTGGGCGATACCGAGGCTGCGCTGATGATCATCGGCGAGGCCCCGGGGGCCGAAGAGGATCGCCAGGGCGAGCCCTTCGTCGGCCGCGCTGGCAAGCTGCTCGACGCCATGCTCAAGGCGCTCGGCCTGGAGCGTCGCCAGGTGTTCATCGCCAACATCCTCAAGAGCCGCCCGCCCAACAACCGCGATCCGCTGCCCGAAGAGGTGGAGGCCTGCTGGCCGTTCCTGGCACGACAGATCGCCCTGGTGCAGCCGCGCCTGATCCTCGCCGTGGGCCGCATCGCCGCCCAGCGCCTGCTGCGTACCGAGGTGCCGGTGGGACGGCTACGGGGACGGGTGCACCGGCTGCCCGACCACGACATCCCGCTGGTGGTGACCTATCATCCCGCCTATTTGCTGCGCAATCCGCGCGACAAGGGCAAGGCCTGGGAGGATCTGCAACTGGCCTGGCACACCTGGCGGGAGCGGCAGCCCTCATGAGCGCCGTCGCCTCCCGCCGTAATGCCCCGGACAGCTTCCGCGCCATGCGCTACACCGACCTGCCGGCGGTGATGGCCATCGAGCGCCGCGCCTATCCCTTCCCCTGGAGCGAGGCAGTGATCAGCGACTGCATCCGCGTCGGCTACCGCTGCCGGGTGCTGGAACGAGGCAGGGCCATCCTCGGCTACGGCATCCTCTCCATCGCCGTGGGCGAGGCCCACGTGCTCAACCTGTGCGTAGCGCCAGAGTACCAGGGGCAAGGACTGGGGCGGCGTATTCTCGAACACCTCATGGAGCAGGCGCGTCAGGGCGGGGCGCGTACCGTGTTCCTGGAGGTGCGTCCCTCCAACGGTGTGGCCGTGCACCTGTACCGCAGCGCCGGCTTCTGTGAGGTGGGGCTGCGCCGCGGTTACTACCCCGCTGTCCACGGCCGCGAGGACGCGCTGGTGATGGCGCGGGAATTGTAAACGCCGCGTGCTGGTAGGGCAGCGGCGCGCATCTGTTTCAGCGCACCATCTGGTTGAGATCGAAGATGGGCAGCAGGATGGCCAGCACGATGACCAGCACCACGGCACCCATGGTGAGGATCAGCATCGGCTCGAACACGCCGAGCAGAGCGGCGATCAAGGTCTCGCTCTCCCGCTCCTGTTGCTGGGCAGCGCGCTCCAGCATCTGCTCCAGGCGCCCGCTGGCCTCGCCGCTGGCGATGAGCTGCACGGTCATGGGTGGAAATTGACCGCTCTCGGCCAGCGCCCCGCTCAGGCTGGCGCCTTCCTTGACCCGCAGCGCCGTACGTTCGACCGCCTCGCGCATCGGTAGATTGGCGATCACCTGGGCGGAGATGCGCAGGCCCTCCAGCACTGGCACGCCGCTGGCGGTGAGGATACTGAAAGTGCGGGCATAGCGGGCGGCATCGATGCCGCGAATGAGGCGCGCCACCAGCGGCAGGCGCAGCAGCAGCCGGTGCATCCGGCGGCGGAAGCCGATGCGGCGCAGGCCGAAGCTGAAAGCGGTGAGGGCGGCAGCGCTGCCGGCGAGCAGCCACAGACCGTAGTTGCGCAGGAAGTCGCTGAGGGCGATGAGGCCGCGAGTGAGGACCGGCAACTGCTGGCCGACACTGGTGAACACCTGTACCACCTGGGGGACCACATAGGTCAGCAGCCCGGCGACGATGACGATCGCCACGAAGGTGAGCAGCGCCGGATAGAACAGCGCCAGACCGATCTTCTGGCGCAGTTGCTGGCGGGTCTCGGTGTAGTCGGCGAGGCGCTCGAACACCACCTCCAGGTGGCCAGATTGCTCGCCGGCATCCACCGTGGCCCGGTACAGCTCGGGGAACACGCGCGGGAACTCGCGCAGCGCCGAGGCCAGGGTATGGCCCTCCAGCACCCGTGCCCGCACCGCCAGCAGCAGGCTGCCCACCCGTGCCTTGGGCGCCTGCCGTGCCACCGCACCCAGTGCCTCTTCCACCGGCAGGCCGGAGCCGACCAGGGTGGCGAGCTGGCGCGTGACCAGGGCCAGCTCGGTGGCGTTGAGGCGTGCTCGCCACGGCTTGCGCGCCCGGCCCGTGCCGGCGGCGGCGCGTCCCGACACCTCCTCCACGCTGACCGGGGTGAGGCCGCGCTCGCGCAGCTGCTGGCGTACCTGACGGGCGGTGTCGCCCTCCAGCAGCCCCTTGCGGGTGCGGCCGCGCTCATCCAGGGCGGCGTAGTGGAAGGCGGGCATATGGTCAACTCTCCCGCGTCACCCGCACCACCTCCTCTAGACTGGTCTCGCCGGCCAGCACGCGGCGGCGGCCGTCGTCACGGATGCTTGGGGTGAGGGTGCGGGCGTGGCGCTCCAGGGCCTGCTCGCCGCTGCCGTCGTGGATCATGGCTTGCAGCTCGGGGGTGATGGGTACGATCTCGAAGATGCCGGTGCGACCCTTGTAGCCGCTGCGGTTGCAGTACTCGCAGCCGACCGGGTGATAGAGCAGCGGGGGAGAGGCCGGGTCGTAGGCCATGCCCAGCTCCTGACAGTCGAAGGCCGAGGCCGGCTGCGGGCGCTTGCACTGCCGGCACAGGGTGCGCACCAGGCGCTGGGCGATGACGCCGATCAGCGAGGAGGAAAGCAGGAACGGCTCCACCCCCATGTCGCGCAACCGGGTGATGGCGCCCACGGCGCTGTTAGTATGCAGGGTGGACAGCACCAGGTGGCCGGTGAGCGAGGCCTGCACCGCGATCTCGGCGGTCTCGAGGTCACGGATCTCGCCCACCATGACCACGTCCGGGTCCTGGCGCAGGATGGCACGCAGCCCCCGGGCGAAGGTCATGTCTACCTTGGTGTTGACCTGGGTCTGGCTGATGCCGTCCAGGTAGTACTCGATTGGGTCTTCCACCGTCATGATGTTGCGTCGCCGGTCGTTGAGCCGGGTCAGGGCGCTGTACAGGGTGGTGGTCTTGCCCGAGCCGGTGGGGCCGGTGACCAGCAGGATGCCGTGCGGGCGCTGGATCAGCCGCTCCAGCAGCTGTTCCGCTTCCGGCGCCAGGCCGAGCTGGCGGATCTCCAGCCTGCCTTCGCGCTTGTCCAGCAGACGCAGCACCACGCGCTCGCCGTGGCCGGCGGGGATGGTGGAGACGCGTACGTCCACCGGCCGCCCAGCCACCCGCAACGAGATGCGCCCGTCCTGGGGAAGGCGCTTCTCGGCGATGTCCAGGTGGGCCATGACCTTGACCCGCGACACCAGCAGCGGTCCCAAGGCACGCGGCGGACTGAGCGCCTCGCGCAGCACGCCATCGACGCGAAAGCGCACCAGCAAGCGGTTCTCGAACGACTCGATGTGGATGTCCGAGGCGTTCTCCTTGATCGCCTCGGTGAGCAGGGCATTGATGAGCCGAATGATGGGCGCGTCGTCGGCACTCTCCAGCAGATCCTCCGGCTCCGGCAGGGACTGGGCGATCTGGTCCAGATCCATTTCCTCGCCCAGGTCCTCCATCATGCGCGCCGCGCCGTTGCTGTCAGCCTCGTACTGACGCGCCAGCAAGTTCTCGAACTCCTCGGCGGAGACCGTCTCCGGGGCGAGCGGCAGCCCCAGGAAACGGCGCAGCTCG
>DATLYF010000090.1:0-6966 GCA_035575095.1 Candidatus Competibacteraceae bacterium | reverse complement strand
TGGCGGGCTGCGGCGCACTGGCCGTCGCCGCGGCGGCCGGCGTGCTGCTGACGGCGACGGCCGGCCCACGCGCCGATGGTTGACTGAGGTAGATCAGCCCCACCACCAACAGCAGTAGGGTGAGGGCAATGCCGAAACTAGCCAGGATTTGCTTATAGGTCATTGTTGGACTCCTGCTACGAAGCGATGCGGGCGCCGGCTGTGCTTTTGCTGCTTGGGCGTGACCGAGCGGCCGGCCGTGTGTGATGAGGCCGTGCCGCGCATGGCTTGTCAAGTCCTCGGCTCTCGTCTCATCGGAGAAGAGCCCCCTCTCCCGCATACGGGAGAGGGGGCCATGGGCTCAAGCCTCCACCACCGGCAGCTTGCCGATCTTCACCCGCCATTCCCTGGGTCCGATGGTGTGCACCGCTTCGCCATTGACGTCCACCGCCACGGTCACCGGCATGTCCGCGACCTCGAACTCGTAGATGGCCTCCATGCCCAGGTCCTCGAAGGCCAGCACGCGGGCTTTGCGGATAGCCTTGGACACCAGGTAGGCGGCGCCGCCCACCGCCATCAGGTACACCGCCTTGTTGTCACGGATCGCCGCGATGGCTGCAGGGCCGCGCTCGGCCTTGCCGACCATGCCGAGCAGGCCGGTCTGCTCCAGCATCTGCCGGGTGAACTTGTCCATGCGCGTGGCGGTGGTGGGGCCGGCCGGGCCGACCACCTCGTCGCGCACGGGGTCGACCGGGCCGACGTAGTAGATGAAGCGGTTGGTGAAGTCCACCGGCAGCCGCTCGCCGCGGTCGAGCATGTCGACCATGCGCTTGTGCGCGGCGTCGCGGCCGGTGAGCAGCTTGCCGTTGAGCAGCAGCACCTCGCCCGGTTTCCAGCTCGCCACCTCTTCGCGGGTGACGGTATCGAGGTTGACGCGCCGGCCCTTGGAGGCGTCGTAGGTGATGGCCGGCCAGTCCTCCAGCCGGGGCGCCGGCAGTTCGGCCGGGCCGCTGCCATCGAGCACGAAATGGGCGTGACGGGTGGCGGCGCAGTTGGGGATCATAGCCACCGGCAGCGAGGCGGCGTGGGTCGGGTAGTCCTTGATCTTGACGTCCAGCACCGTGGTCAGCCCGCCGAGGCCCTGGGCGCCGATGCCGAGCGCATTGACCTTCTCGTAGAGCTCGATGCGCAGTTCCTCCACCCGGTTCTGCGGACCGCGCTGGATCAGCTCCTGAATGTCGATGGGCTCCATCAGGGCTTGCTTGGCCATCATCATGGCCTTCTCGGCGGTGCCGCCGATGCCGATGCCGAGCATGCCCGGCGGGCACCAGCCAGCGCCCATGGTGGGCACGGTCTTCAGCACCCAATCGACGATGCTATCGGAGGGATTGAGCATGACGAACTTGGATTTGTTCTCCGAGCCGCCGCCCTTGGCCGCCACGTGCACCTCGACCTCGTTGCCGGCTACCAGCTCGTAGTGGATCACCGCCGGCGTGTTGTCCCGAGTGTTCTTACGGGCGCCGGCCGGGTCGGCCAGGATGGAGGCGCGCAGCTTGTTGTCCGGATGCAGATAGGCGCGGCGCACGCCCTCGTTGACCATGTCCTCGACGCTCATGGTCGCATCCCAGCGCACGTTCATGCCCACCTTGAGGATGACGGTGACGATGCCGGTGTCCTGGCAGATGGGGCGATGACCCTCGGCACACAGGCGCGAGTTGATCAGGATCTGGGCCATGGCGTCCTTGGCCGCCGGCGATTGCTCCAGCTCGTAGGCCCTGGCTAGGGCATCGATGTAGTCCTTGGGATGGTAGTAGGAGATGTACTGCAGGGCGTCGGCGATGCTCTGGATGAAGTCGTCTTGGCGGATGACGGTCATGGGGCGCGCTCTCCGGGACTCGCTTGTAGGAATGGTGTGCTGCAACGCGGCATTCTACCAGGAAGCAGAACGCCTTGCGGTCATTTGCCATCGGGTGAAGGCGCGCGCGCCGCCGCAGAGATGCCGCCCATCAATGGGTTTGGTAGCGGATCACCATCAACCGGTCCCGCCCCGACTCCGGCAGCCACACCTCGCCCGGGCGGCCGAGGATCTGGCGCACGTCGGCCCCCGCCCCGCTGCCGGGATAGGCGGTGAAGGTCTCGCTCTGCGGATCGAAGGCGAGCACCGCATTGGCGCCGAAATCGCTGACCCAGACGGTGTCGCGCGCATCCACGTATACCGCGTAGGCGCGAGGCTTATCTCCCGGCAAGCGCCAGCTCTTCCAGGCGTTGGTGGCCGGCGTGTAGCGGCTGAGCTGGCCGCTGTTCCACTCGCTCACCCAGATGTTGCCGCGGCTATCCGACCACACCCGGCGCGCTCCCTGGTTGGGCGTGGGCGGCTCGATCACCCGCGCCTGCCCGCTCTTGCGGTCGATGTGGGCGATGTGGCTGCCGGCCAGGGAGGCATAGTAGATCTCGCCGGACGGCGTGGCGGTGATGCCGTAGGGGCCGCGCCCGCGTGGGGCGTCGAACACCTTCAGCGCGCCGCTCTTCGGATCGAGCCGGCCGTAAACCCCGCTCTGGCCGGTGAACCAGAGGATGCCGTCGCCGTCGAAGGCGGCCGTGTTGAGGTTGACATAGCCGCCGGGCAGCTTCCATACGTCTACCCTTTCCGTCTGCGGATCGTAGCGGACGATGGCGTTCTGGCCGCTGTCGGTGATCCAGGCGGCGCCGTCCGGTCCGGCGATCACCCCGTGGGGCGAGGAGCCCTTGCCCAGCGGCACCTGCCGCACCTGGCCGCTGGCCGGATCGAGAATGCCCAGCGCCCCCTGGCCCTGGGCGGTGTACCAGACCTTACCGTCGGGGGCGGGAGCGACGTCGTGGGGGCGGGCGCCGGCCGGGACTTCGTAGACCTGGACCTGGGGAGCCGCCAAGGTGAGGGCGGAACAGAGTAATGCGGCGAAGGCAAGGAGCGCTCGGGCGAACATGACGGGACCTCCGGATCGGAGCAACATGCCGGTTGCGACGATGGGGACGGGATGGAGTTCCCGGGCAGCCGATCTACCATTGGATACATTGGTTGTGTTCAGCCCTCGGAGGCCTTGATGAACGCCGAAGAACTCCGTCAGCTCCAGGCCCCCCTCAAGGATCGATACCGGACCGATCCGGATAAGGCGCTGATCACCCTGCGCGCCTGCGGACGCCTGGGAGAGAGCGTGGCCTGCAACGTCGAGACCGCCCAGGCGCTGGTCACGGCCGGCCTGCACCCCGCCACCGGCGGCGACGGCACCCTGGCCTGTTCGGGCGACATGCTGCTGCAGGCGCTGGTGGCCTGCGCCGGTGTCACCCTGCGCGCGGTGGCGACGGCGCTCGGCATCGAGCTGCGCGCCGGCGAGGTCTCGGCCGAGGGCGACCTGGACTTCCGCGGCACCCTGGGCGTGGCCAGGGACGCAGCCGTGGGCTTTCGCGACATCCGCTTGCACTTCGCCCTGGACACCGATGCCAGCGCAGAGACCGTCGCCAAGCTCATCCAGCTGACGGAGCGCTACTGCGTGGTCTACCAGACGCTGCGCGCATCGCCGCGGATCGCCATTTCCTACGCCACGACGACGCGCGGGTGCGAGCCGCCGGCGCGCTGACCGGGAAATGCCGACTCTCCCTCACCGAGCTGGCCCCGTATTGGAGGATATCCGCATGCCGTCGAACAAGACGCGATCAGGCAGCGAGAGGCTGGAGCGCATCGTTGCCGAGGCCCGGCGCAACCGGGAGCTGCGGGAGAAGACGTATCGGGAGCAAGCGCTCAAGATCTACCCCTGGATCTGTGCGCGATGCGGACGCGAATTTAGCCGCGCGAATCTTCATTTGCTCACGGTGCACCACAAGGACCATGATCACGACAACAATCCGCCCGATGGCAGCAATTGGGAGCTGCTGTGCGTTTACTGTCACGAAAATGAGCATTCGCGCTATCTGGATGCCGTCGGCAATCGTGAGGCGCGGCCTGGTGGTGAGCAAGAGTCGCACGCCACCTACAGGCCGTTCGCCGAGCTCAAGGACTTGTTGAAGGACAAAGAATCGCGCAATGGCTAGACATATCGTGATCATCCAGGGCCACCCAGACTCGCGAGGTAACCGCTTCGGGCATGCGCTTGCGGCCGCCTACGCGCAAGGCGCCGAAGCAGCAGGGCACGAGCTCAACGTCATCGAGGTGGCGAGACTCGATTTCCCGCTATTGCGGAGCAAGGAGGACTTTGAGCAGGGAACGCCCCCGGATACGATTCGACAGGCTCAGGATGCGATCGCCTGGGCCGAGCACCTGGTGATCTTCTATCCCCTCTGGCTCGGCACGATGCCGGCGCTTTTGAAAGCATTCCTGGAACAGGTCTTTCGGCCGGGATTTGCCATCGGCAAGCCGCAGGCGGGCAAGATGCCAAAGAAACTCCTTGCTGGAAAGACCGCCCGCATCGTCGTCACCATGGGCATGCCAGCATTCATCTATCGCTGGTACTTTCGCGCCCACAGCCTGAAAAGCCTGAAGCGCAACATCCTCGGCCTCTCCGGCATCGGGCCGATCAAGGAGAGCCTGATCGGAATGATCGAAGCCAGCGACGACTCCAAACGTCAGAAATGGCTTGCCAAGATGCGCGATCTGGGCTCTCGAGGTCGCTAGGTATGTCGGGTATATAGCGGCGCTGCCGCACCGGGAGCAGGGATTGTGCGTACTCTCCGTCACCTGTTGCTCGTCACGATGGCTTCTGCCTTCTTGCCTGACCCTATGGACAAGAATCCTGCCAATGATCTGGAGGAAGCCGTTTGCGGCTTGTTCAAGGAGCCACTCGCGTTTGCGCTCTGGAGCAATGTAGCGGGTAGACCCAATCCTGGGGCGGCCAGCCGTATAGCCAATGCGCAAGCCATCTCCCACAAGACGGTGGATGGTCGTCTGCTGAGAGGATACAGGCTCAAGGCCAGAGCAGACGGTACCAAGGGCTTTGTTCTGGTGGCCCAGGGGAACGCGATGCTGGCCGATCAGCTACTGGCTCATCTTGGCCCTTTCGCAGCCGAGGGATATGACGTTTACATCTTTGATTACCGGGGCTATGGCAACTCGCAAGGCAAACGCCGGCTGAAGGCGATCGTCAGCGATTACCGGGAGCTATTCGAGGCGCTGAGCAAAGCGACCGAGGGCCGACGGCTGCTGTACGGCATATCGTTCGGTGGGATAGTCCTGCTGAATGTCATCGGCGCGGGTGTCGCTTATGATCGTGCCGTGATCGATTCCAGCCCGAGCCGCGTTTCCACTTTCGGCTGCCCTGAACGCTACGATCCCGTCAACAATCTTCCACCTAATGGGTCGGGTTTGCTCATCATCAGCGGCGCGCAAGACAACGTCGTTCCGCCGCGGGACTCGCGAGAGTTGCTCGATACTGCTCAGGCCAGAGGTGCCCAGGTTGTGAGATCGACGGATTTCGCCCATCCCTTCATGGATGCCGATGCCACGCTCCGCCAGGCGCGGAGCGCGTTGATCAAGTCCTTCCTGATGGGGGATCGGTAGTGGCACGCCGCTCGGGTGCGGGCGGCTCAGCGCGCCCCTGCCATCTGCTCTGGCCGTACCCACTGCTCGAACTGTTCGGCCGTGACATAGCCCAGCGCCAGCGCCGCCTCGCGCAGCGTCGTGCCCTCTTTGTGCGCTTTCTTGGCGATCTGCGCCGCCTTGTCGTAGCCAATGTGCGGGGCAAGCGCGGTGACCAGCATCAGCGAGCGCTCTACCAGCTCAGCGATGCGCGCACGATTGGGATGGATGCCCGCGGCGCAGTGCTCGTCGAAGCTGCGCGCGCCGTCGGCCAGCAGGCGCACCGACTGCAGGAAGTTGTGGATGACCATGGGCCGGTAGACGTTGAGCTCGAAATTGCCCTGGCTGCCGCCGAGGTTGATGGCCACGTCGTTGCCCAGGACCTGGCAGCACAGCATGGTCAAGGCCTCACACTGGGTGGGATTGACCTTGCCCGGCATGATGGAACTGCCCGGCTCGTTCTCCGGGATGGTCAACTCGCCGATGCCGCAGCGCGGCCCCGAGGCTAGCCAGCGCACGTCGTTGGCGATCTTCATCAGGCTCGCTGCCACGCTTTTGAGGGCGCCGTGGGCATGCACCAGGGCGTCACAGGTGGCCAGCGCCTCGAACTTGTTGGGCGCGGTGACGAAAGGCAGGCCAGTGAGGCGGGCCAGTTCCGCCGCCGCCCGCTCGGCGAACTCGGGATGGGCGTTGAGGCCAGTGCCCACTGCGGTGCCGCCCAGGGCCAGCTCGCACAGATGGGGCAAGGCAGCCTCGATGTGGCGCATGCCGTTGTCCAGCATGGCCACGTAGCCGGAGAACTCCTGGCCCAAGGTCAGCGGGGTGGCGTCCTGCAGGTGGGTGCGGCCGATCTTGACGATGTCGGCGAAGTCGTGAGCCTTGCCCGCCAGGGTATCGCGCAGCGTGGCCAGGGCCGGCAGCAGGCGTTGCATCAGCGCCTCCACGGCGGCCACGTGCATGGCGGTGGGGAAGACGTCGTTGGAGGACTGGCCGCGGTTGACATCGTCGTTGGGATGGATCAGCCGCTCCTCGCCGCGCGCTCCGCCGAGGAGCTCGCTGGCGCGGTTGGCCAGCACCTCGTTCATGTTCATGTTGCTCTGGGTGCCGGAGCCGGTCTGCCAGACCGAGAGCGGGAACTCGGCCTCGTGACGGCCTTGCAACACCTCGTCGGCGGCCTGGACGATGGCCATGGCCTTGGCCGTATCGAGTACGCCGAGTTCGCCGTTGACGGCGGCGGCGGCGCGCTTGACCAGGGCGAGCGCCCGGATCAGCTCGGCCGGCATCTTCTCCGTGGAAATGCGGAAATAGTGCAAGGAGCGCTGGGTCTGAGCGCCCCACAGATGTTCGGCGGGGACCTCGATGGGGCCGAAGGTGTCGCGTTCAGTGCGCGTTTCGCTCATGGCGGGCTCCTCAAGGATTGACAAATGCCTATTAGAGTGTAG
>DATLYF010000089.1:0-2927 GCA_035575095.1 Candidatus Competibacteraceae bacterium | reverse complement strand
AAAGGTGCGGGCCTTCCTCAACGCCCGCTCCCTCCAGGAGATCATCTTCACCCGCGGCGCCACCGAGGGCATCAACTTGGTCGCCGCCAGCTTCGGCCAGCTGCGTATCGGCCCCGGTGACAAGGTCCTTATCTCCGCCCTGGAGCACCACTCCAACATCGTGCCCTGGCAGTTGCTGTGCGCGCAGCGCGGCGCCGAACTGCGGGTGATCCCGATGAGCGAGTCGGGCGAGCTGGTGCTGGAGGACTATCTCGGGCTGCTCACCGAGAACACCAAGCTGGTGGCCATCAGCCACGTCTCCAATGCGCTCGGTACCGTCAATCCGGTGAAGTGGATGATCGAGCAGGCCCATGAGCGTGGCATCCCGGTGTTGCTCGACGGGGCTCAGGCGGCGCCGCATCTGGCCATCGACGTACAGGAGCTGGACTGCGACTTCTACGCCCTGTCGGCGCACAAGATGTACGGGCCGAGCGGAGTAGGCGTGCTCTACGGCAAGCGCGAGTGGCTGGAACAGATGCCGCCCTACCAAGGCGGTGGCGACATGATTCGCCTGGTCACCTTCGACAAGACCGAGTACGCCGAACTGCCCCACAAGTTCGAGGCCGGCACCCCGGCCATCGCCGACGTCATCGGCTTCGGCGCGGCCATCGACTGGCTCGACCGGGTGGGCATGGCGGCCATCGCCGCCCACGAGCACGATCTGCTCGATTACGCCACGGCGCGGCTGGCCGAGATTCCCGGCGTCAGGATCATCGGTACGGCGCGGGAGAAGGCGGCGGTGCTGTCCTTCACCCTGGAGGGGGTGCATCCCCATGACATCGGCACCATCCTCGACCGCGAGGGTGTGGCGATCCGGGCCGGGCACCACTGCGCCCAGCCGGTGATGCAGTTCTACGGCATTCCGGCCACCGCCCGCGCCTCCTTCGCCGCCTACAACACCCGCGCCGAGGTCGATGCGCTGGTGGCGGCGCTGTGGAAGGTCAAGGAGCTGTTCGCATGAGCGGTCTGCGCGAGCTCTACCAGGAAGTGATCTTGGATCACAACAAGCGACCGCGGAATTTCCGCGTCATCGACCCGTGCAGCCATCACGCCGATGGCTACAACCCGCTGTGCGGCGACCGCGTCTCCATTTACGTGCAGGTCGATGACAGCGGCGTGATCCAGGATCTGGCCTTTCAAGGCTCGGGCTGTGCCATCTCCACCGCCTCGGCCTCGCTCATGACCGAGGCGCTGAAGGGCAAGACCGTGACCGAGTTCCACACCCTGTTCGACAAGTTCCACCACGTGGTCACCGGCAGCGAGGCGCCGCCGCCGGGGCTGGGCAAGCTGGCCGTGCTGGTCGGGGTGCGCGACTACCCTTCGCGGGTGAAGTGCGCCACCCTGGCCTGGCATGCCCTGCAGGCAGCGCTGGAGCGTCGCACCGAACCGGTCAAGACCGAATGAGAGAGTTCGCCATGAGTCAGGACAGCGCCCCGAATGTCGCGCCGCAGATGCCTTCCGAGCTGGAGAGCCGCATCATCCAGGCGCTCAAGACCGTCTACGACCCAGAAATCCCGGTGGACATCTACGAGCTGGGGCTGATCTACCAGCTCGACGTGGATGAGGCCAGCGGCAAGGTCAAGGTCCAGATGACCCTCACTGCTCCTGGCTGCCCGGTGGCCGGCTCCATGCCGGAATGGGTGCAGAGTGCCGTGGAGGCGGTCGAAGGCGTCGAGGAATGCGAGGTGGAGCTGGTCTGGGAGCCGATGTGGACGCCGCAGATGATGTCGATGCGGGCCAAGATCGAGCTGAACATGTTGTAATTTGCCGCTATCATGTTGCTCCGCGTCAACCGAGGAGCCCCGCCATGCCCCGTGCCTACAACTTCTGCGCCGGCCCCGCCACCCTGCCCGAGGAGGTGCTGCGCGAGGCCCAGTCCGAGCTGCTGGACTGGCAGGGTACGGGCATGTCGGTGATGGAGATCAGTCACAGGAGCAGCGCTTTCGTCGCCGTCGCCCGCCAGGCCGAGGCCGATCTGCGCGAGCTGCTGGCCATCCCGGAACACTACAAGGTGTTGTTCCTGCAGGGCGGGGCTTACGGCCAGTTCTCCATGGTGCCGCTCAACCTGCTGGGCGGCAAAGGCAAGGCCGATTATCTGGATACCGGCCTCTGGTCGCAGAAGGCCATCGCCGAGGCCAGGCGCTACGGCCAGGTCAATGTCGCCGCAAGCGGCCGCGACGCCGGTTATACCACCATCCCCGAGCCCGCCGAGTGGCACCTGGATCCGGACGCCGCCTATCTGCACTACACTCCCAACGAGACCATCGGCGGCCTGGAGTTTTCCTACATTCCCGCAAGCGGCGAGGTGCCGCTGGTGGCGGACATGTCCTCCACCATCCTCTCTCGACCCGTCGCCGTCTCCCGCTACGGCCTGATCTACGCCGGGGCGCAGAAGAACATCGGCCCCTCCGGGCTGGTGGTGGTGATCGTGCGCGAGGACCTGCTGGAGCGCGCCAGCCCGATCACGCCCTCGGCCTTCAGCTACGCCCTGCAGGCCGAGCACGGCTCCATGCTCAACACGCCGCCCACCTTCGCCTGGTATCTGGCAGGGCTGGTGTTCCGCTGGCTCAAGCGCCAGGGCGGACTGGCCGCCATGGCCGAGCGCAACCGGCGCAAAGCCGAGCTGCTGTATAGCGCCATCGACGGCTCCGGCGGCTTCTACCGCAATCCCATCGATCCCCGCTACCGCTCCTGGATGAACGTGCCCTTCACCCTGCCCAATGAGACGCTGGAACAGCGGTTCCTGGCCGAAGCCGAGGCCGCCGGGCTGAAGAACCTGGCCGGGCACCGTTCGGTGGGCGGGCTGCGCGCCAGCCTCTACAACGCCATGCCGGAGGCGGGCGTGCGGGCGCTGGTGGAGTTCATGGCCGATTTCGCCCGGCGGCAAG
>DATLYF010000088.1:0-27342 GCA_035575095.1 Candidatus Competibacteraceae bacterium | reverse complement strand
CCCGCCGGCGACCACGACCGCCTGCGCTTGCGCCCACATCCGTCGCTGGCCCTGCTCGAATCCCCCTATCCGCTGCTGGCCATCTGGCAGAGCAACCAGCCCGGCGCTGCCGAGCGGGTCATCGATCTGGCCGAGGGCGGTGACCGTCTGCTGGTGTGCCGTCCGCTGCTGGAAGTGGAGATCGAGCGCCTGGGCGCGGGCGCCTACCGCATGCTGCGGGCGCTGGCCGATGGCGCCCGCGTGGGCGCGGCCTGCGCCCTCGCCATTGCCGACGAGAGCGGCTTCGAACCTGGACCGATGCTGGGCAGGTGGTTGTCCCGCGGGGTCCTGGTGGAGGCCTACCTGTGAGTTGTGGAGGATCAGCCATGAATGCCATCGCTATGTTCCAGCGCCATCCCGTCGTCATGCGCGGGCAACGTTTGTTTGCCGTCTGCCACCGTGCCCTCGATGCTCTCACCCCGCTGGTGGATCTGGGGGTACGGCTGTGGGTGGCCAATGTGTTCTTCAAGTCGGGCCTGACCAAGATCGCCAGCTTCGACTCCACCTTGCTGCTGTTCACCTACGAGTATCACGTGCCGCTGCTGTCGCCGTACTGGGCGGCGGTGCTGGGCACGGCGGCGGAGCTGAGCCTGCCGGTGCTGCTGGTGCTCGGTCTGGGCGGCAGGCTGCCGGCGCTGGCGCTGTTCGTGTTCAATATCATCGCCGTGCTCTCCTACCCGGAGCTGAACGAGGCCGGTCTGCGCGACCACCAGCTGTGGGGCCTGCTGCTCGCCGTGACCCTGACCCATGGGCCCGGCCCGCTGACCTTGGATCGGCTGCTCGGCTGGTGGTGGAGTCGGCGCTGATGAAACCCCCTGTCGCCATCCGCTATCATGCCCTACGCTCTGCGCAGCGGAGGGCATGGTCGATGCCGTATCTGGACGAGCTGGAGCCGGGTTTACGGGCACTGGTGGAAGGCACTGCCGCCGTCACCGGCGAGGACTTCTTCCGGGCCCTGGTCAAGGGTGTCGCGACCGCGCTGGGGGTGCGCTACGCCTTCATCTCCGAGTTCGCCGAGGTGCGCACCCGGGTGCGCATCCTGGCCTTCTGGGGCGATGGAGGTTACGGCGAGAACATCGAGTACGACCTCGCCGGCACTCCCTGCGAGGCGGTGCTGGCCGGCGAGGCCAAGCACTACCCGCAGGGCGTCTGCCAGCTCTTTCCGGCGGAGGAGGCGCTGCGCGAGATGGGGGCGGAAAGCTATCTCGCCATACCGCTGGTCGACGGCGCCGGCGAGGTGCTCGGCCATCTGGCCGTGATCGACGACAAGCCGATGCCGGCGGCGCCGCGCGAGCTGGCCCTGTTCCAGGTGTTCGCCGCGCGCGCTGCCGCCGAGCTGCAGCGCATCCAGGTCGAACGCGCGCTGCGCGAGAGCGAGTCCCGTCTCGGCGCCATCCTCGATTCGGCCATGGACGCCGTGATCTGCATCGACGATGAGCATCGCGTCACCTTCTTCAATCCGGCGGCGCAGAAGAGCTTCCGCTGCGCCGCTTCCTGGGCGCTGGGGCAGAGCTTCGAGCGGTTCCTGTCGCGGCCGCTGCGCGCCGTGCTCGACCACTATCTGGGGGCGGTGGAAGGTGCCGCCGAGGCGCACTCGCTGTGGGCCCCCCAGGGGCTGAGCGCGCTGCGCGCCGACGGCGAGGAATTCCCCATCGAGGTCACCCTGTCTTCCTCGCGGGTGGCGGGGCGGCGGCTGTACACGCTGATCCTGCGCGATGCCAACGAGCGCCGCCAGGCCGAGGAGGCGCTGGCCCGGCTGAGCCTGGAGAACGCCTATCTACAGGAACAGCTCAACGGCGGCGTGCGCGAGATCGTCGGCGGCTCGGCGGCGCTGCGCAGCGTGCAGGAGCAGTTGCGCAAGGTGGCCAGGGCCGACACCACGGTGCTGCTGCAGGGCGAGACCGGCACCGGCAAAGAACTGCTGGCGCGCTTCGTCCACCAGCTCAGCCCGCGCCGCGAGCGCCTGCTGGTGAAGATGAACTGCGCCGCGCTGCCCACCGAACTGATCGAGAGCGAGCTGTTCGGCCACGAGAAGGGCGCCTTCACCGGTGCCATCGCCAGCCGCAAGGGTCGCTTCGAGCTGGCCGATGGTGGCACCTTGTTCCTCGACGAGGTGGGTGAGCTGTCGCTGCCGGCCCAGGCCAAGCTGCTGCGCGTGCTGCAAGAGCAGGAGTTCGAGCGGGTCGGCGGTACCCGCTCCATCCGTGTCGATGTGCGCGTGGTGGCGGCCACCAACCGCGACCTGACGCGCATGGTGGAGGAGGGCGGCTTTCGCGCCGATCTGTATTACCGGCTCAATGTCTTCCCGGTGCGGGTACCGCCGCTGCGCGAGCGGCGCGAGGACATCCCGCCTCTGATCGAGCACTTCCTGGCCGGGCTGCGGCGGCGCTTGGGCAAGTCCCTGCGCGGTGTCTCGCCCCAGGCCATGGAGCGCATGCTAGCCTATCCCTGGCCGGGCAACATCCGCGAGCTGGCCAACGTCATCGAGCGCGCCGCCATCCTCGCCAGCGGCCTGCTCATCGAGGTCGATGATCTGGGGCTGGCGCCGCTGAAGCCGGCGGGCAGCATCCCGGCCATGCCGGTGCCCGAGGTCGCCGATCTCAGCCTGGAAGAAGTGGAGCGCCGGCACATCCAGCGCGTGCTCGAGGCTTGCGGCGGGGTCATCGAAGGACCGCGCGGCGCCGCCGCGATACTGAACCTCAACCCCAGACCCTGCGCTCGCGCATGATCAAGCTCGGCATCAAGGCGCGGCGCACCTGATCGCTGATCCGCGACAATTCGCAGTTGCCGCGCCGGGTCACGGCGCATTGCTTTCCTAATCCATAACTGGCTGATTTATCGTCTAAAAATTTCTGGCCCGCTTTCTGCACCGCTAGAGGCATCGATGCATACCGCAGAGAGCCAGGACCATGCCGAGCTTCTTCCTCAGCCCGCTGACACGCCGCCGCACCCGCCCGCCGCTGCCAGAGCGCATCCACGCCATCGTGCGCAAGCAGCAGGTCTCCAGCGAGCGCCTGATCGGTCAGGTGCAGCTCGGGGTGGTGCTGGTCTTCGGCACGCTCTACGCCATCGCTCCCAAGCCCACCGGCGGCGATGCCTTAATGCCCGTGCCCTGGGCGCTGGCGGCCTATGTGCTGTTCACCCTGCTGCGGCTGTGGCTGGTGCACCGCGGCCGGCTGCCAGGCGTGGTAGTGTATCTGTCCTGCGCCGTGGACATGGCCTTGCTGTTCGGGCTGATCTGGAGTTTCCATATCCAGTATCACCAGCCGCCCACTTTCTATCTCAAGGCGCCGACGTTGTGGTACGTGTTCCTGTTCATTGCCCTGCGCGCGCTGCGCTTCGAGGCCCGCTATCTGGTCGCCACCGGGGTGCTGGCGGCCCTGGGCTGGCTGTTCCTGCTCGTCTATGCCATCGGCGGCGATTTCCACAATCCTGCCATCACCGGCGACTACGTGCGCTACCTCACCTCCAACAGCGTGCTGCTGGGCGGCGAGTTCGACAAGATCATCACCCTGCTGGCGGTCACCGCTATCCTGGCGCTGGCCATGCACCGTGCTCACCGTCTGCTGGTCAGCTCGGTGACCGAGTCCAGCACCGCCATGATTCTGGCACGCTTCCTGCCCATGGGGGTGGCGCAGCGCCTGGCCCAGGCGGCCGAGGCACCGGTGGCGGGACAGGGAGAGCTCAAGCCCGCCACCATCCTGTTCATCGACTTGGAGGGCTTCACCGGTTTGAGCGAGGCGGTCGCTCCCGATACTCTGATCAATACCCTCAACGACTACTTCGCCGCCGTGGTCGAGCCCATCGAGCGTCATGGCGGCGTGGTGGAGCAGTTCATCGGTGATGCGGTGATGGCGACCTTCAACTTGCCCGAACCCTGTCCTGAGCACGCCGCCGCCGCGCTGTGCGCCGCCATGGAGATCCAGGCGCTGCTGCAAACACGCCGCTTCGGCGCCGACGAACTGACCCTGCGGGCGCGCATCGGCATCAACAGCGGTGTGGTGGTGGGGGGACTGGTGGGGGCGGGCTCGCGCCTGGCCTATTCGGTGTACGGGGATGCGGTCAACCTCGCCGCGCGCCTGGAGCCGCTCAACAAGGAGGTACGTACATCCTGGTCTCCCAGGAGACCCGCGATCTGGCCGGCCCCGATGCCTTCCCGTTCCGCTCCGTGGGCATGGTCACGGTGCGCGGACGGCGCGGCCCCACCCCGATCTACGCCGTGGAGACCCGGACCGATCGGGTCGCTGCCTGAAGAGGAGGGAGTGCCACCATGACCCGCGGCGAGGCTCGCTTCCGTGCTCTGTGGCGGCGCTGCGGCGGCGCCGATGCCGGCCGCGTCTATGCCGAACTGGCGCGCCGCTATGCCGAGCCCCATCGCCGCTACCACACCATGCGCCATATTCGCCGTTGCCTGGCGGAGTTCGACCGTGCCCGCCCCTGGATAGCGGAGCCGGACCTGGTGGAACTGGCATTGTGGTGTCACGACGTGATCTATCATCCGGGCGCCGCCGACAACGAGCAGCGCAGCGCCGACTGGCTGCGCGAACGGGCGGCGGGGCGCATCGCCGCCGTGGAGCGGGTGGCGACGCTGATCCTGGCCACCACCCACTGCGCCGATCCCGTCGACCCGGCCGCCCGCTACACCGTGGACATCGATCTGGCCGGGCTCGGTTGCGACCGTGCCGTCTTCCGCCGTGACGGTGCGGCGCTGCGGGCGGAACAGTTGACCGCCGGCCTCGCCCCGGCACAATGCTGCCGCCGGGAGCGGTCCTTTCTTGCCGCGCTACTGGCGCGGCCGCGCATCTTCCACACTGAGTTCTTCGCCGCCCGCTACGAGGCCCGCGCCCGGCGCAACCTGACCTGGCGTCTGGCCGAGCTGGAACGGTCCAGCGCCTTGCCCTGAGCAGGAATCGTTATATCGGATCGAAAAGTCCTAAAGCGGCGGCTGCCAGGCGCATTCCGCAGGGGTTTTCATTGATTGTGACAAACATGAATGCGAATTCGGCGCAATTCATAAGCATAGAAATCGGAATGCCATACCAATACGTGATTATTTCACCGTTTTTTTGCCAACTAGTTAACCAACGCAGCAGGTCATATTGTGGTTTTTAGTTGTGCAATATTTCACAAAAAACCACTTGACCCCCACTGACAACAATCAGGAGTCGTATCATGAGTGGCCTGCTGCGGGAGTACGTATTCGCGACCGGTTATGCTCGTTGGAACGCGCTGGAGCAACGATCCGAAACCTTCGAGGAATGTCTGCATCGCCTGGCTTCCATGCACATCCGCCGATTCCCTCATCTCAAAGCCGAAATTCAGTGGGCGATCGCTCAGGTCAGGGCTGGCCTGGCGTTGCCGGCGATGCGCTCGCTGCAATACGCCGGCGCCGCCATCGAAAGGAATCATGTCCGCATCTATAACACCTGGGGAACCCATATCAACCGTCCCGAGGTGTTCGGCGAGGCCCTGTTCGTCCTGTTGTCGGGGGGTGGGATCGGTTTCTCCGTGCAGCGCCATCACGTCGCGGCACTGCCTGCCGTTGTCCCGGTCCAGCGCGAGACCGGGTATCTGGTGGAGGATTCCATCGAGGGCTGGAGCCGGGCTTTCGACCAGATGGTGCAGGGCCGCTTCCAAGGGGTACGGGTGCATCTCGATACCCATCGCATCCGCGCCGGCGGCAGCCTCTGCGCCTGCTCCGGCAACTACGCGCCAGGACCACGACCTTTGCAGGAGCTGGAGCGGCGCACCCACGAACTATTCGACAGCGCCGAGGGGCGGACGTTGCGGCCCATCGAGTGCTATGACCTGCTCTGCTTCGCCGCCGAGGCCGCCAGCGCCGACCACAACGGGCGCAGCGCCATGCTGGCCCTGTTCTCCCCGGACGACGAGGAGATGATCGCTGCCAAGAGTGGCAACTGGTACGCCACCCACCCCTGGCGGCGACGCTCCAACAACTCCGCGGTGCTGCTGCGCAACCGCGCCGACCGTGCCCTGTACGAGCGGCTGTTCGACATCTGCCAAGAGTGGGGCGATCCTGGCGTGTACTGGACCGATGACCCCGAGACCTGCTCCAACTCCTGCGTCGAGGCCGGGTTCTACCCGGTGTTGACTCTCGATCGGGAACATCTCGACATATTGCCCGATGCCCGTCCCGGCGAGCGTCGTTCCGGCTGGCAGGGTTGCAGCTTGAGCGAGATCAACGGCGCCGCCCTGGAGGGTCTGCAGGACTTCAAGCGCGCTGCCCGCGCCGCTGCGCTGCTCAATACCCTGCAGGCGGCCTATACCGACATCGACGCCATGCTCGGGCCGGTCAGCCGCTGGCTGTGCGAGCGCGACGCCCTGATCGGCGTCGGCATCACCGGCATGGCGGACAATCCCAGGGTCGCCTTCAACCCCCGCTATCTGCGCGAGGCGGCGCACGAAGTGCTGATGACCAACGCCGACATCGCCCGCCGCATCGGCATCCGCCCGGCCAAGCGCACCACCCTGATCAAACCGGCCGGCAAGACCTCGCTGCTGCTGGGCGGCACCTCGCCGGGCATCCATCCGCGCCATGCCGAGCGCTACCTGATGCGCTTCGTGCCGCGCAAGTACCACCCCGCTCACCATGCCTTCAAACGCCGTTTCCCGGAGCTGGCGGTCGGCCACGAGGAGAACGAGCGCATGGTGTTCGCCGTGCATGCTCCCGACGACGCGCTCACGGCGCAGCAGGTCTCCGCCACCGAGATGCTGGAGCTGGTCAAGCTGACCCTGCTCAACTGGGTCAGCGTCGGGCAGCGCGATACCCGAGACCCGGTGAGCCACAATGTCTCCAATACCGTCTCGGTCAAGGATGAGGAGTGGACAGCGGTGAAGGAATTCATCTGGCGCCATCAGGGCATCCTCAGCGGTGTCGCCCTGATGGCCTACTGGGGGGACGGCAAGCACCCCAACGCGCCCCTGCAGAAGCTGTCCTCCGCTGAGGACCAGGCGCTGTGGCAGAGACTCCACGAGGTGGAGCGGCGCGTGCAGGATCCCTACCAGCAGCCGGCGCGGACCGCCGCTACGGCGGTGGGTTGACGGGATCGCAGGACAGACCGAGCAGAGGAGGACCGGTCATGACGGACTCGACCTGCGCAGCATGGCTGCAAGGCTTTCACTCCAGGGGCGCCGGCCTGCGTCGCGGTGAAGAGAGGATCTTGCCGCAAGCCGGCCCGGCGCCGAGCCTGTGGCTGCAGAGCGGAGAGCTGCCGCGGCTGGTGATCTTTGCCGGCCCCAACCGTCAGGGACGATCCGCGCTCTATCCCCGCTACCTGGAGCAGCCGGGCTTTCCCCGGTACTACATCGACGCCGAGGCCATCGCCCGCGACCTGGAGCAGCGCATTCCCGATGCCCGCGAGCGCAAGCAGAAGGTCGCTGCGGAAACAGCCGGATTGTGCCGGGCTGCCATCCGCCGTGGTGAGCCTTTCGCCTTCGCCACGATGATGAGCACGCCCGCCTGGCTGGTGCTGTTGGAGGAGGCGCGCAACGCCGGCTTCGAAGTGGGGCTGGTGTTTGTGGGCAGTGGCGATCCGGTCCGCGACGGTGCTGCCGGGCAGGGCGACGCCGACCCGAGCGGCAGGCGAACGCGCTACGAGGGCGCCATGCGTCTGCTGATCAGCGTGGTCGAGCGGGTGCAGGTGGCGCACATCTACGACGGCGAGGGCCAAGCGTCGCGCCTGGCCGCTGTCGTCGAGGAGCAGACGGTGCAACTCACCGAGGCGGGGCAGAGTCTGCCCTGGGTCAACGCCCGCCTGCTCAGCCCGTACCTGGCCCGCGCCTGGTCGCGGGAGACGCTGCGGGACTGGCTGCACCGGGCACCCGATGGCGCCATCGCCCGACTGCAGGATGCCGATATCACCGGCGCACACAGCTATCACGGTCCGGTGGTGCAAGTGACGCCGTTCCATGTGCTGCAGCGGGTGGCGACCGGCGATTACCGGCTGCACGACCGCGCCCTGCTCAACGACCACCCCGTCGAGGTAGGAGTGTTCCACAGTATCGCCTATAGCTACATCGACGGTGGCAAGCTGGCGCGGGCCGGTGGCACCGCAGAGAGCCGCCGCGCTTACGTGGTTCAGGGACTACAGGCCTTGGCGCAGTTGCGCCAGCGCTACGGCAGTGCCGCGGAGGCCACGGAGCGGGCGATACGGCTGACCCGGGCCGATGCTTTCCGGCTGCTGGAAGCGGCGGAGAGTACGCGCCACTTCCCGGAGCTGGAGATCGCCTACCGCCATCTGGCACGGCGACTCGAGCAAGACATCTTGCACTCTGCGGCGGCGATCCGCGAGCGCATCGCCCGACACATCGAGCAAGGGGCGCGGATCGATTCGCTGGAACAGGAGGCATGAGCAAGACGGCGATGAACGAGCGCCGAAATATCGCTGCCGGCAATGGACAATGCCACGAAATATCGTGGCATTATTCTCCGAAATTCCTAAAAGATATTTTTTAACTAATTGAATTATAAAATTTTTGTCTGACTGGCACAGGGGTTGCCAAGAAATGGCTGTGCCGTCCTCCACGACGGCATGTCCAATTACATCGAGAGGAGCAATCCCATGCCTCACGACACTGTTGCCCTCATCACCGGCTCCACTAGCGGCATCGGGCTGGGTATCGCCCGCTGCCTGGCCGCCGCCGGCAGCCACCTTATGCTGAACGGCTTGGCCGATCCCGGGGAGGCGCGCACCTTGTGCGATGCGCTGGCGGCCGAGTTCGGTGTGGAGACTGCTTTCAGCGGCACCGACCTGGGCCGGATGGAAGGGGTGGAGGAGTTGATCAACACCACCCTGAGCCGCTTCGGCCGCCTCGATATCCTAGTCAACAATGCCGGCATCCAGTACACCGCGCCTGTGCACGAATTCCCGGCGGAACGCTGGAGCGCCATCCTGGCGCTCAATCTCAGCGCCGCCTTCTACGCCATCCGCAGCGCCCTGCCGGGTATGCTGGAGCGGGGCTTTGGGCGCATCGTCAACATCGCTTCGGTGCACGGCCTGGTAGGCTCGGTGCACAAGTCCGCTTACGTCGCCGCCAAGCACGGCCTGATCGGCCTGACCAAAGTAGTGGCGCTGGAGACCGCAGGCCGGGGCGTGACCTGCAACGCCGTCTGTCCGGGCTGGGTGCTGACCCCGCTGGTGCAGAAGCAGATCGAGGACCGGGCGCGGGTCGAGGGCATCCCGGTGGAGCAGGCGCAGTGCGAGCTCTTGGAAGAGAAGCAGCCGTCGCGGCAGTTCGTCACGCCGGAGCAGCTCGGTGAGCTGGTGGTGTTTCTGGCCTCCGCGGGCGGCGCCCAGCTCACTGGCCAGGCCATCGCCGTGGACGGCGGCTGGACCGCACGCTGAAGCCGCAGCCAGTGGGGAGGAGATCATGAACGCGAAACCCGGCACCGAAGCCGTCCCGGCCAAGCGCATCAATATCGCTCTGCAGGGCGGCGGCGCCCACGGCGCCTTCACCTGGGGCGTGCTCGACCGTTTGCTGGAGGACGGGCGCATCGACATCGACGCCATCAGCGGCACCAGCGCCGGGGCGATGAACGCTGCGGTGCTGGCCGCCGGACTGGCCGAGGGCGGCTGCGCCGGCGGCCGGGCCAGGTTGGAGGAATTCTGGCGGCGCATCGCCGAGGCCGCCCGCTTCAGCCCGCTGCAGCCGTGCTGGCTGGATCGGCTGATGGGCAACGGCAACATGGACCTGTCGCCGGCCTGGCACATGTTCGACACCATGACCCGCTTCTTCTCCCCCTACCAGCTCAACCCCGCCAACCTCAACCCGCTGCGGGACATAGTGGAGGCGGTGGTGGACTTCGAGGCGTTGCGCACCACCACCCGGGTCAAGCTGTTCCTCTGCGCCACCAACGTGCTCACCGGCCGCATCCGCGTATTCGAGACCCACGAGATCGGCGCCGCGGCGGTGCTGGCCTCGGCCTGCCTGCCGTTCTTGTTCCAGGCGGTGGAGGTGGACGGCGAGTACTACTGGGACGGCGGTTATATGGGGAACCCGCCTATCTACCCGCTGATCTATAACGCTGACAGCCCAGATGTGCTGATCATTCGCATCAATCCTATCCGCATCCCGCGGCTGCCGACCACGGCGCGGGAGATCCTGGACCGCATCAACACCCTGAGCTTCAACTCCTCGCTGATGCGGGAGATGCGCGCCATCGCCTTCGTCACCCGGCTGATCGACGAGGGCGCTCTGGACGGCAGCCGCTATCGGCGCATGTACATCCATACCGTCGACGCCGAGGAGGAAATGGCGCAGTTGGGCGTATCCAGCAAGCTCAACGCCGAGTGGGGGTTCTTGCGCGAGCTGCACGCACTGGGGCGGGAACGGGCCGGGGCCTGGCTGGAGAAGCACTTCGAGGCCATCGGCCAGCGCTCCTCCACCGACATCGCCACCACCTTCCTGTGAGGAGCGCCGCCATGTACACCGCTGCTGTCGATGCCGCGGCGCTACGCCATTTGCGTGGGCAGCGCCTGGGCCGTGCCTTGCGTCGCCTGGAGCGCACCCTGGCGTGGGGCGAAACTCTGCTCTGGCCCTGGTTGGACTTGGGGATACGCCTGTGGTTGGCCCAGATCTTCCTGGTCTCCGGCCTGCTCAAGGTGGCCAACTGGGACACGGCGCTGACGCTCGCTGCCTACGAGTATCCGGTGCGCTGGCTCGATCCCTACCATGCCGCCCTGCTGGGCGCGGCCGTGGAGCTAGTCTGCCCGGTGTTGCTGGCGCTGGGCCTGGCCACCCGGCTCGCCGCCGTGCCGCTGCTGCTGCTGTCGCTGGTGATCGAGCTGGAGTATCGGCACCTGGCCGAACACCTCGACTGGATCGTGCTGTTCGCCGGCTATGCGGTGCTGGGCGCCGGTCCGCTGTCGCTGGACCGGCTGCTGGCGCGGGGTACGAGCAGCAGCGCGCTGCCGCTGGTCGATCCGCTGTTGCACCTGTACGGCGCCATCAGTCGTTACCTCGGTCCGCTATTCTGGCTGGCGGTGCGCGCCTGGCTGGCCTGGAGTCTGGTGCAGACGGCGACCACGCCGCCGGCCGAGGCCCTGGCTGTGCTGCTGCTAGTCGGCCTGGCTACGCGTCCGGCCGCGCTGGTTGCAGCGCTGCTGCTCGCCAGTGCGGCCGACGCCCCCTATCTGCTCATGCTGGCGGCCATGCTGCTGCTGCGCGGCGGCGGTGCCGTGGCCGTCGATGCCGTTCTGTGGCAGGTGCTGCAGCGCCGCTATCCGCGCCTGGCCGGGATGAGCCAGGAACTGCTGGCGCGGCTACCCCAGGTGGTGGTGGTGGGCGGCGGCTTCGGCGGTCTGGCAGCGGTGCGCGCCCTGCGCGACGCTCCGTGCCGGGTGACCCTGATCGATCGCCACAACTACCACCTGTTCCAGCCGCTGCTCTACCAGGTGGCCACCGCCAGTCTCAATCCGGCCGACATCGCCGTGCCCATCCGCGAGCTGCTGCGCGATCAGGACAACGCCCGCGTGCTGCTGGGCAGGGTCAGCGGCGTCGACACCCGCGCCCGCGCCGTGCTGATCGGCGAGCAGCGCATCCCCTACGACTACCTGGTGCTGGCCACCGGCGCGCGACACAGCTATTTCGGCCGCGACGAGTGGGAGCCGTGGGCGCTGGGGCTGAAGCGCATCGACGATGCCACCGCCATCCGCCGCCGCCTGCTACTGGCGTTCGAGCGCGCCGAGACCTGCACCGACCCGCTGGAGCGCCAGCGCCTACTCACCTTCGTCATCATCGGTGGTGGCCCCACCGGGGTGGAGCTGGCCGGGGCCGTGGCCGAACTGGCCCATCACGGTCTGGCCGACGAGTTCCGCCACATCGACCCGGCCCAGTCGCGGGTGCTGCTGCTGGAGGCCGGACCGCGGCTGCTGGCGACCTTCCCGGAGCAGCTCTCGGCGATCACCGAGCGTTCGCTGCGGGCGCTGGGGGTGGAGGTGCTGACCGGCGCACGGGTGGAGGTGGTGGATGGCGGGGGCGTGGTGGTGGGCGGCCAGCGCATCGGCGCGCGCTGCGTGTTCTGGGCGGCCGGGGTGATGGCATCGCCGGCGGCCGAGTGGCTCGGGGTCGAGGCCGACCGCGCTGGGCGCGTTAAGGTCGGAGCGGATCTCTCGGTACCGGGTCTGCCCGAGGTGTTCGCCATCGGCGATACCGCCTATGCCGAGGCCTGGGACGGCAAGCCTGCCCCTGGACTGGCGCCGGCCGCCAAGCAGGGCGGCGCCTATGTGGCGAAGGTGATCGGCGCCCGCCTGGAAGAGCGTAACCCGCCGCCGCCGTTCCGCTACCATCATCTGGGCAGTCTGGCTACCATCGGCCGCCAGGCAGCGGTGGCCGACTTCGGCTGGCTGCGCTTGTCCGGCGCTGCGGCCTGGTGGCTGTGGGGCGTGGCGCACATAGCCTTCCTGGCCAGTCTGCGCAGCCGGGTGGCAGTGGCTCTCTCCTGGTTCTGGGCCTATCTGACCTTCAGGCGCGGGACGCGGCTGGTGACGGGTGGAGAGGAGGGGTAAAGGAGCGTACGGCCAAGGATGGCCCCGGTCGGGCGTCCTCCTCAGATGCCCAAGCGCACCCGCGCCAGATCGGCGAGCGTCGTCAGCAACCCGCGAAACCAACCCTGCCCGGAGCGCGGCACCAGGCGCTCCAGCAGGACACGATAGGTAGCGTCATCGAGCAGCAGGCCGAGCAGTGGCTGCAGGGACGGGCTGGCCAGCCACAGCAGCACCACCAGCAGATAGAGGGCGGCGGTACCCAGCGGGTTGTCCAGGCTGCCCAGGCACAGGGCGGTGCCGAAGGAGCTCTTCACCCGCATACCCATGAGATTGACGCTGTACAGTTCATCCAGGGTCAGATGCACCAGGAAGCCGAGCAGGATGAACGCCCCGCACAGCCAGGCCGCCAGCGGGGCAGCAGCGAAGAAGCGGTGGGCGAGCAGGGTGGTGCCCAGGGCAAAGGCCAGGCCGGCGGGGATGGAGTGGATCAGGCCGCGGTGCACGGTGAAGCGGCTGAACAGGCTGAACACCCCATAGCGCACCACGGCGAAGCTGGCCACGCCGAGGATGAACAGTTCGATCAGCGAGTAACGGGCGGCGAACACGAACACCATGAGGAAGGCCGCCAGCAGCGCCAGCACGGTGAAGGCCACCCGCACCGGGATGGAGGTCTCGGAGTCGATATCCGGCAGCAGGCCGCCGATCACTCCCAGGCTGAAATAGCCGACCACCGCCTCGCGCCCGGCCGCGCCGGCCAGCAGCAACCCGGTGGCGGCGGCGCCGCTGACCGCCGCCGCGCCCAGCAGATGGGTGCGGAAGTCGGCCATGCGCCGTCAGCCCCGTTCCAGCAGACTGCGCAGATCGATCAGGGCGGCATTGGCGCGGGAGATGTAAGAGGCCATCACCAGCGAGTGGTTGGCCACCAGGGCGAAGCCCTGGCCGTTCAGCACCATGGGCGCCCACAGCGGTTCCTGCGCGCCTTCCAGTTCGCGGATGATCTGCTTCAGCGAGACCATGGCGTTCTTGTCGTTGAGCACCGGCGCGAAGTCGCTTTCCAGGGCATCGAGGATGTGCAGCAACGCCCAGGTGTAGCCGCGGGCTTCGTAGAACACGTCGTCGATCTCCAGCCACGGCGTCTTGATCAGGAACTGCTCCGGACCGGGCTTGGCCTGGGCGGCCTTGGGGTCGCCGGCCAGGGTGGTGTCGTAGCTGATGCGGCCGACGCTGGCACCCAGGCGCTGGGCCAGCGAGCCGAGGCGCTGCTCCACCTCGAAGAGGTAGTTACGCAGGTTGTCGGCGCGCGTATAGAACTGGCCATCGCGCGGATTGTCGTCGGTCAGGCGGTTGAGGTAGCGCGTCAGCGCCTCCAGGCCCTTGCGGTATTCGGATTCGCTGGAGGGCAGGACCCAGGATTCGGAATCATAATTGAACTGGGGCTGGGCGATGACCAGATCCTTGTCCTCGGCGGATTGGCTCTGGGAGCGGCTGAAGTCGTTGCGCATACCGCGGGTGACGTCGCGCAGCGCGGTGAGCACGCCGAATTCCCAGGCGGGGATGTTGTCCAGGTATAGCCCCGGCGGGGTGATGTCGTTGCTCAGATAGCCGCCTGGCTTGTCCAGTAGGGTCTGGCCGATGCCGATTACCGTGGCGGTGGTGACATAGCCCGGCACCAGCTTCTTCTCGTCGCCCTGGGCCAGCTCCAGGGCGTTGCCACGTACGTCGAATGCGTCCGGCTCCCGCGACCAGAGCATGCCCAGGACGAGCACCACTACCAGGTAGGTGACGATGACCAGACCGCTGGTCCAGAGCAGACCCTTTTCCTTCCAGGTGCGGGGGTGGTAGAGGTGGATCAGCCGGCTGACGCCGGCCTTGGAGGATTCGAGCAGTCTGCCGCTGATGGCCACGCTGGGTCCCTCGGTAAGTGCCAGTAGAGATCGGCTTTGCGTCCCGATGCGCGCTTCAAAGCCGCCCGATGCGTTCCCGCTGTGCTTGCAGGCTGTCCAGGGCGAGGCGGGCTTCGGCCAGCTTGGCTTTCTCTTTCTCCACCACGGCGGTCGGGGCGCGGCCGGTGAAGTCGGGATTGGCCAGCTTGGCCGCGCCGCGCTCCAGATCGCTGCGCAGCCGGGCGATCTCCTTGTCCAGGCGTGCCAGCTCGGCACCCTTGTCGATCAGCCCGGCCATGGGGATGAGCACCTTAAGCGCACCGCCGACCAGGGCGGTGGCGGCCTCGGGTGCCTCGCTGCCGGCCTCCAGCCAGGCCAGGGATTCGAGCCGGCCGAGACGCTTGAGGAACAGGGCGTTGCGCGCCACCCGCTCGCGATCGGCGGCATCGCCGCCGGCGAGCAGCACCGGCAGCGGCTTGCCCGGGGCGATGTTCATCTCGGCGCGGATGCGCCGCACCCCGAGCAGGAACTGCTGCAGCCACTCGACCTCGGCCTCGGCAGCCGCGTCCAGCTGCTCGGCCTCCGGCAGCGGGTAAGGCTGCAGGGAGATGCTGGGACCGGACTTGCCGGCAAGCGGCGCCACCCGCTGCCAGATCTCCTCGGTGATGAAGGGCATGAACGGGTGCAGCAGCCTGAGCAGCGTCTCCAACACCCGCACCAGGGTGCGGCGGGTGCCGCGGCACTGGGCGGGCGTACTGTCGTCCTCGGTGAGCACCGGCTTGGACAGCTCCAGGTACCAGTCGCAGAACTCGTTCCAGGTGAATTCGTACACACTCTTCGCGGCCAGATCGAAGCGGTAAGCCTGGATGTGCTCGCTCAACTCCTGCTCGGTGCGGGCCAGTCTTGAGAGGATCCAGCGATCGGCCAGGCTCAGCTCCACGGCGCTCGCGCCGTCCAGGCCAGTGTCCTGGCCCTCGGTATTCATGAGCACATAGCGCGCCGCATTCCACAGCTTGTTGCAGAAGTTGCGGTAGCCCTCGACGCGGCCCATGTCGAAGATGATGTCGCGGCCGTTGGTGGCCAGTGCGGCGAAGGTAAAGCGCAGGGCGTCGGTGCCGTAGTCCTTGATGCCCTCGGGAAACTGCCGGCGGGTGGCCTTTTCGATCTTCGGCGCCATCTTCGGCTGCATCAGGCCGGTGGTGCGCTTCTTGACCAGCGACTCCAGGTCGATGCCATCGATGATGTCCAGCGGATCGAGCACATTACCCTTGGACTTCGACATCTTCTGTCCGTCCTGGTCGCGCACCAAGCCGTGGATATAGACCTCGCGGAACGGCACCTCTTGCATGCAGTACAGGCCCATCATGATCATGCGGGCCACCCAGAAGAAGATGATGTCGAAGCCGGTGACCAGCACGCTGGTCGGATAGAAAGTCTTGAGCGCCTCGGTCTGCTGCGGCCAGCCCAGGGTGGAGAACGGCCACAGGGCGGAGCTGAACCAGGTATCGAGCACGTCCTCGTCCTGGCGCAGCGCCACGTCGGCGCCCAGGCGGTGCTTGCGGCGCACCTCGGCCTCGTTGCGGCCGACGTAGAGGTTGCCTGCGGCGTCATACCAGGCCGGGATGCGGTGGCCCCACCAGATCTGGCGACTGATGCACCAGTCCTGGATGTTGTTCATCCACTCGTAGTAGGTCTTGGTCCAGTTCTCCGGCACGAAGCGGATGCGCCCGGTGCGCACCGCTTCGATAGCCGGGCCGGTGATGGCGGTGCGCCCGCCGGGGCGGCCGTCGGCCAGCTCGCGGCGGG
The DNA here is from genome assembly GCA_035575095.1 of Candidatus Competibacteraceae bacterium. Taxonomy (GTDB): domain Bacteria; phylum Pseudomonadota; class Gammaproteobacteria; order Competibacterales; family Competibacteraceae; genus DATLYF01. The sequence continues at coordinate 11,108 of DATLYF010000088.1, read as the reverse complement.
TGAGGTCGACGAACCACTGGTCGGTGAGGTAGGGTTCGATCACCTCGTTGGTGCGGTCGCAGCGGGGCACCATCAGCTTGTGCGCCTTGACCTCGACCAGCAGGCCCTGTTCTTCCAGGTCGGCGACGACCCGCTTGCGGGCTTCGAAGCGATCCAGGCCGCGGTAACGCGGCGGGGCATTGTCGTTGAGCGTGGCCTCGGGGGTGAAGATGTTGATCAGAGGCAGGCCGTGGCGCTTGCCCACCTCGTAGTCGTTGAAATCGTGAGCCGGGGTGATCTTGACACAACCGGTGCCGAAGGCGGGATCGACGTACTCGTCGGCGATGATGGGAATCTCGCGCTCGGCCAGCGGTAGGCGGATGTGGCGGCCGATCAGGTGCTGGTAGCGTGCATCCTCAGGGTGTACGGCTACGGCGGTATCGCCCAGCATGGTTTCGGGGCGGGTGGTAGCCACGACCAGGTCGCCGCCGCCCTCGGCCAGGGGGTAGCGGATATGCCACAGCGAGCCGTTCTCCTCCTCGGATACCACCTCCAGATCGGACACCGCAGTGCGCAGCTTCGGATCCCAGTTGACCAGGCGGCTGCCGCGGTAGATCAGGCCGGCGTCGTAGAGGCGCACGAACAGCTCGGTGACCGCCGCCGACAGCCCTTCATCCATGGTGAAACGCTCCCGCGACCAATCGCAGGAGGCCCCCATGCGCCGCAGCTGGCGGGTGATGGTGCCGCCGGACTGCTCTTTCCACTGCCAGACGCGCTCGATGAAGGCCTCGCGACCGAGGTCGTGACGGGTCTGGCCGGAGGCGGCGAGCTGGCGTTCCACCACCATCTGGGTGGCGATGCCGGCGTGATCCGTACCCGGCTGCCACAGAGTGTTGCGGCCCTGCATGCGGTGGTAGCGGATCAGGAGATCCATGATGGTGTCCTGGAAGGCATGCCCCATGTGCAGGGTGCCGGTGACATTCGGCGGCGGGATCATGATGCAGTACGGCTCCCCCTTGCCCGAAGGGGCGAAGTAGCCGTTCTCTTCCCAGATCTGGTACCAGCGTTCTTCGAGGGCGTGAGGTTCGTAGGTCTTGTCCATCGTGACTGTCGCTTGTTGTCTCGGGGCGGGCCTGCAACCGCGCTGCGAAAGGGTTCTGAGTATAGCGCAGCTTTGCCACAGCGGGCGGCTACCCGCTGGGATTTCCCCGTGGCCTGGCCTAAGATTGCGGCATTGTCAGCAACCGGGACGGTCGTCCGCATCCGCCTACCCCATGAAAGCCTCAGCCCCGGGCGCCGCGGCCAGCAGGGCCGCCGACGCCGATACCGTGCTAGAACCCATCGCTCCGTTTTCCATCGCCCGCTTGCCGCGCATCGAGTTCGGTGCTGGCAGCCTGGCCAGACTGCCGACCCTGATCCAGGGCTATGGCCGGCGCCTGGCGCTGGTCACCGGCGCCCGTTCATTCCTGACCTCGCGCTTTGGCGCGGCGCTGCTGGCGGCGCTGCGCCAGGCCGGCCTGCAGTGGCAGCAGATCACCGTCGATGGCGAACCCTCGCCGCAGCTCGTCGATGAGGCGGCACGCGAACTACGCGCTTTCGCCCCCGAGCTGGTGGTGGGCATCGGCGGCGGCAGCGTGCTCGATGCGGCCAAGGCCATCGCCGGCCTGGTGCGGGTCGAGCATTCGGTGATGGATTTCCTGGAGGGGATAGGGCCGGAGCTGCCCTATCCCGGTCCGGCGCTGCCCTTCATTGCCGTGCCCACCACCGCCGGCACCGGCTCCGAGGCCACCAAGAACGCCGTGCTCGGGGTACAAGGCGTGCAGGGCTTCAAGAAGTCCTTCCGTCACGAGCGGCTGGTACCGGAGGTGGCGCTGATCGATCCCGATCTGCTGGAGAACTGCCCACAGCCGCAGATCGCCGCCAACGCCATGGACGCTCTGACCCAGCTCATGGAGTCCTACGTCTCGCTGCGTGCCAATCCCTTCACCGATGCCCTGGCCGAAAGCGGCGTGCGCGCCATCCGCGAGGGATTGTGGGCCTGGTACAAGGAGACCGACCAGGCCGCCGCCGGCCGCGCCCGCCTGGCTTATGGCGCGCTGCTCTCCGGCATCTGTCTGGCGCAGACCGGATTGGGTGCGGTGCATGGCTTGGCCGCGCCGCTGGGTGCATTTTTCCCCATCCCCCATGGCGTGGTCTGCGGCACCCTGCTGGCGGTCACCACCCGCACCAACATCGCCGCCCTGCGCAGCCGCGACCCCGACAGCCCGGCGCGGGACAAGTATGCCCGTCTCGGCAATCTGCTCACCGGCCGCCAGCACCAGAACGCCCGCAACGCCCGCGAGGCGCTGTGCCTGCTGCTAGAAGATTGGATCGAGGAGCTGCAACTGCCCAGGCTCTCCGCCTACGGGATGACGGAGGCGGATATTCCGCGAGTGGTGGCCAACGCCCGCGGCTCCAGCATGAAGACCAACCCCATCGTGCTCAGCGATGAGGAGCTGGCGGAGATACTGCGCCAGCGCTTGTGAGCCATCACCATACTAGGGAGAGACGACCCATCGACATCATCGCCCACCGTGGCGCCTCCGGCCACGCCCCCGAAAACACGCTAGCCGCCTTCCGCCTCGCCTGGGAAATGGGCGCCGATGGTATCGAGATGGACGTGCACCTGTCTCGCGATGGGCGCATCATGGTCCACCACGACGAAGACACGGCGCGCTGCTCCGATGGCAATCTGCTGATCGCCGCCTGCGACAGCGCCGCCTTGCGCCGGCTCGACGTCGGACGCTGGAAGGGCGAGCGCTTCGCCGGCGAGCGCATGCCGTTCCTCGAAGAGGTGCTGGTCGAGGTGCCGGCAGGCAAGCGCGTGCTGGTAGAGATCAAGGTCGGCCGCGCCATCGCCCCGGCCATGCGCGCGGCGCTCGCGGCCACCCCGGTCGGGGTGGAGGTGGCGCTGATCTCCTTCCACGCCGAGGCCCTGTCCGAGTGCCGGGCGCTGCTTCCCGACATCCCCTGCTACTGGGTCATAGAGGGCGAAGGCCAGCCGCCGCGCCTCGGGCCGCAGCTCATCGCCGAGGCGCGCCGTCGTGGCTTCGCCGGCCTCGATCCCGACTGGCAGGCGGTCGATCCCGGCTTCGTCCGGGCCGCCCGTGGCGCCGGGCTGAAGCTCTTGTGCTGGACGGTGAATGCCCCGGCCGCCGCCCTGGGGCTGCGCGCGCTCGGCTTCGACGGCATCACCACCGATTATCCGGCCGAGCAGCGCAAAGTCTTGGCCGCATGAGAAAACTTGTGCTTTAATCGAGCTTCGCGAAGCGGGGGTGCTCCCAGAGGATGGGGGCTGAGACATACCCTTCGAACCTGACCTGGGTAATACCAGCGTAGGGAAGCTGAGCCGAGCCATACGAGCACCGTCCTCCCTCGCAGAGGCGGAAAGTCTCCTGGAGCGCCTCCGTTTCGTCCCCGAGCCACCACCATGAGGACGAAACCGATGAGTGCCGTTGCCGACGACCTCCGTCACGCCGCCGCCCAGCTCAGCGAATCCGTTACCCGGCCGCTGCCGGCTTCGCGCAAGATCTATGTGCCGGGCTCGCGTCCCGATATGCGCGTGCCGATGCGCGAGATCGCCCAGACGCCGACGCCGACCCGCGCCGGTCTGCAGCCCAACCCGCCGATCACCGTCTATGACAGCGCCGGTCCCTACAGTGACCCCGACGCCGCCATCGACCTGTTGCGGGGCCTGCCGATGCTGCGCGCCGACTGGATCAAGGAGCGCGGCGACAGCGAGTTGCTCGACGGTCCCAGTTCGGCCTACGGCCGCGCCCGCCTCGATGATCCGCAGCTTGCGCCCTTGCGCTTCGAGCACCTGCGCACCCCGCGCCGGGCCAGGAGCGGCGCCAACGTCACTCAGATGCACTACGCCCGCAAGGGTATCATCACCCCGGAGATGGAGTTCGTCGCCATCCGCGAAAACCAGCGCCTGCAAGAACTCAAGGAGGTCTACGCCCAGGCCGGGCTGCTCAAGCGCCATCGTGGGCAGCCCTTCGGCGCGCGCCTGCCGGAGGTCTTCACCCCGGAATTCGTGCGCCAGGAAGTGGCCGCCGGCCGCGCCATCATTCCTGCCAACATCAATCACCCGGAGCTCGAGCCGATGATCATCGGCCGCAACTTCCGGGTGAAGATCAACGGCAATCTGGGCAACTCGGCGCTGACCTCGAGCATCGCCGAGGAGGTGGAGAAGATGGTCTGGGCCATCCGCTGGGGCGCCGACACCATCATGGATCTGTCCACCGGCAAGCACATCCATGAAACGCGCGAGTGGATCATCAGGAACAGCCCCGTGCCGGTGGGCACCGTGCCCATCTATCAGGCCCTGGAGAAGGTGGGGGGCAAGGCCGAGGAGCTGACCTGGGAGCTGTTCCGCGACACGCTGATCGAGCAGGCCGAGCAGGGCGTGGACTACTTTACCATCCACGCCGGGGTGCGCCTGGCCTATGTGCCGCTGACCGCCGAGCGGGTCACCGGTATCGTCTCGCGCGGCGGTTCGATCATGGCCAAATGGTGCCTGGCCCACCACAAGGAGAACTTCCTCTACACCCACTTCGACGAGATCTGCGAGATCATGAAGGCCTACGACGTGTCCTTCAGTCTCGGCGACGGTCTGCGCCCCGGCTGCATCGCCGACGCCAATGACGCCGCCCAGTTCGCCGAGCTGGAAACCCTGGGCGAGTTGACTCAGAAGGCCTGGGCGCACGACGTGCAGGTGATGATCGAGGGCCCCGGCCACGTGCCCATGCAGCTCATCCAGGAGAACATGGACAAGGAGCTCGCCGACTGCTTCGAGGCGCCGTTCTATACTTTGGGGCCGCTGACTACCGATATTGCCCCAGCCTACGACCATATCACCTCGGCCATCGGCGCCGCCCAGATCGGCTGGTACGGCTGTGCCATGCTGTGCTACGTCACTCCCAAGGAGCACCTGGGGCTGCCCAACAAGCAGGACGTGCGCGACGGCATCATCGCCTACCGTATCGCCGCCCACGCCGCCGATCTGGCCAAGGGCCATCCCGCCGCCCAGGTGCGCGACAACGCGCTCTCCAAGGCACGTTTCGAGTTCCGCTGGGAGGATCAGTTCAACCTCGGCCTCGATCCGGAGCGGGCGCGGGAGTTCCACGACGAGACCCTGCCCAAGGATGCGGCCAAGCTGGCCCATTTCTGCTCCATGTGCGGACCGAAGTTCTGCTCCATGCAGATCACCCAGGAGGTGCGCGAGTACGCCGAACGCGGGCTGCACGAGAAGGCGCTGGAGTTCCAGCAGAGCGGGGCGCAGATCTATCGGCGCGATGCCGAGTGAGGAGTCGATGATGAGCGATGTCGCCATATTGGGCGCCGGCCTGCTCGGCCGGCTGATCGCCTGGCGCCTGGCCGGACAGGCTGTGCGCATCACCCTGTTCGAGCGCGGCGATCCCGAGGGGCAGGGTTCGGCGGCCTGGGTCGCTGCGGGCATGATCACTCCCCTGGCCGAGGCGGTCAGCGCTGAGCCGGAGGTGGTGGCCATGGGCCGCGCTGCCCTGGCGCTGTGGCCGCAGTGGCTGGCCGAGCTGCCGCGCCCGGTATTCTTCCAGCGCGCGGGCAGCCTGGTCGTCCACCATCCCCGCGATCGCGAGGAGATGACCCTGTTCCGTCGCCGCCTGGCGCCGCATACCGCGGAACTGGCCGAAGCGGAGCGGCCGCGGCTCTTGGACCGTATTGCGCTCGGTGAGCTGGAGCCGGAGCTGGCCGCCTGCTTCGCCGAGGCGCTGCTGCTGCCCGGTGAGGGCCAGCTCGACGGCCGGGCGCTGCTCGCCGTGCTGCGCGAGGGACTGGAGAGCCGCGGCGTGGATTGCCACTGGCATACGCCGATTGCCGATGACGCCCTGCCCGATGCGCAACTGGTCATCGACTGCCGCGGCCTGGGCGCCCGCGCTGCCGTGCCCCGGCTGCGCGGGGTGCGCGGCGAGGTGGCGCGGGTCCATGCACCCGAGGTGAGCCTGGGCCGTCCGGTGCGGCTGCTGCACCCGCGCTATCCGCTGTATGTCGTGCCCAAGCCCGGCCGCCATTTCGTCATCGGCGCCACCGAGATCGAAAGCGACGACGACTCGCCGGTGAGCGTGCGCTCGGCGCTGGAACTGCTGTCGGCGGCCATGGTGGTGCATCCCGGCTTTGCCGAGGCACGCATCCTGGAGCTGGCCGCCGGCCTGCGGCCGGCGCTATCCGACCACCGTCCGGCCATCCAGCTCGCCGGCCCGCGGCTGTTGCGCGTCAACGGCCTCTATCGCCACGGCTATCTGCTGGCGCCGCTCATTGCCGGTGAGGCGGCAGCCCTGGCCGGGTGCCTGCTAGCGGGTGGCGACGCCGAGGCGCAGCGCAATGCCAGTCTTTGGCCCAACCTGTACCGTCATGCGGAGATGCCATGGACATCTGGATCAACGAGCAACGTTTGAATCTGCCCGACGGCGCCACCGTGGCCGAAGCGCTGGCCCGCATCGAGGCCCGTCCGCCCTATGCGGTGGCGGTCAACGCCACCTTCGTGCCGCGCTCGCGCCATGACGAGCATCGCTTGCGCGAGGGCGATCGGGTGGAGCTGGTCGAGCCGATGCAGGGTGGCTGAGCAATGCCCCCGCTCCCGCGTGCGGGAGCGGGGGCGGGGCGAGGGCGCTGAGAGATGCGCCGCTAGCGGAGAACTGCAATGAAACAACACGACCCCTTTTCCCTCTACGGCGAACCCCTGGGCAGCCGCCTGCTGCTTGGCACCGCCCGCTATCCCTCGCCGGCGGTGATGGCCGAGGCCATCCGCGAGAGCGGCGCCAGCATCGTCACCGTCTCCCTGCGCCGGCAGAACCCGGCCGGGGGCGGCGGACATGCCTTCTGGGCGTTGCTCAAGTCGCTGCCTTGCCGACTGCTGCCCAATACCGCCGGCTGCCATTCGGTGCAGGAGGCGGTGACCACCGCCCACATGGCGCGCGAGCTGTTCGAGACCGACTGGCTCAAGCTCGAAGTGATCGGCGATGACTACAACCTGCAGCCCGATCCCATCGCTCTGGTCGAGGCCGCCACCATCCTGGTCAAGGATGGCTTCAAGGTGCTGCCCTATTGCACCGATGATCTGGTGGTGGCGCGCCGCCTGCTGGACGCCGGCTGCCAGGTGCTGATGCCCTGGGGTGCGCCCATCGGCACCGGCAAGGGGCTGATGAATCCCTACGCCCTGCGCACCCTGCGCGAGCGCCTGCCGGATGTGCCGCTGATCGTCGACGCCGGCATCGGCCTGCCGTCCCACGCCTGTCAGGCCATGGAGCTGGGCTTCGACGGCGTGCTGCTCAACACCGCCGTGGCTCAAGCAGTGGATCCGGTAGCCATGGCCCGCGCCTTCGCGGCCGCGGTGGCGGCCGGACGTACCGCGTACCGAGCCGGACCGATGCCGGAGCGGGATACTGCGGTGCCCAGCACCCCGGTGGTGGGCACGCCGTTCTGGCACGAGGCGGGTGCCGCCTCATCATGAGTGCGGTGCGGCTGGCAGCGGCGCGGGTGCTGGTGCTGGGCGTCGGCGGCCTGGGCTGTCCGGCCGCGGCTGCGCTGGCCGCCGCCGGGGTGGGGCGGCTGCATCTGGTCGACGACGACGTCGTGGAGCTGAGCAATTTGCAGCGCCAGATCCTGTTTCGCAGCGACCAACTCGGCCGGCCCAAGGCCGAGGCCGCCCGCGACAACCTGCTGCGGCGCTGGCCGATGCTGCAGATCGAGGCGGCGGCGCGGCGCCTGGAGGGTGCGGAGCTGCGGGCGCAGCTCGCCGATGTCGATGTGGTGCTCGATTGCACCGACAACATCGCCAGCCGCCATGCCCTCAATCAGGTCTGCCGCGACACCGGCCGGCCCTGGGTGAGCGCCGCCGCCGTGGGCTGGCAGGGGCAGATCCTGGTGCTCGATCCGCGCCGGGGCGACCTCCCTTGCTACCGCTGTGCCTTCCCCTTCGATGCGCTGCCGGCAGGCAGTTGCGTCACCCAGGGCGTGATCGGACCGCTGCTGGGCGTGCTCGGGGCGATGCAGGCCCTGCAGGCGCTGCGTCTGCTGGTCGATGGCGTGAGTCCGCTGAGCGGCCGGCTGCTGCGCTACGACGCCCTGCGCGGCAGCTGGCGCAGTTACGCCCTGGCCCGTGATCCGCACTGCCCGGTGTGCGGCAGCGCGGAGCAGCCATCAGCGTCAGTGTTGATGTAATAGCTCTGAATTGTCGGTTTTTTTGCGGACAGTGCCGCAGGCAGAGTGGAGTCGGGCTTCGGCGGTGTTCCCCGACGGCTGCGGCCCGAGCGACGCCGCGACGCCGCCATGCGGCACCTGGCTCAGGAACTCGATCTCAGCGAGACGGTGTTCGTGCTGCCGCCGCAGGATCCGGCCCATACCCGGCGGCTGCGCATCTTCACCCGGAGTTGCCCTTCGCCGGTCATCCGACAGTGGGGACAGCGGTAGCGCTGGCGGCCGGTGGCGTGCTCGGGCCGTTCGGCGACAGCCTGGAGATCGTGCTGGAGAAGGGCGTCGGCGCCGTGCCGGTACTACGCATCGAACGCACCGCCGACGGTGAGCAGCGCTGGCGGGGGCTGCAGGGGGTGGAACTGGGATGGCCCAACTACATCTGCCTGGAACTGGAACAGCGCGACGGCACGGCCCGGCGGGTGCGGGTCGGCGGTGCGGCGGTGCTGGTGGGGGGAGGGCGTATTCCGGGGCTGTCCTGATTGATACGAAGGGCTCGTTGGACCACCGCTGGTCGGAGGCTTGAACTGCCTTGTCCCGGTGTTGCCGGGCTGCCGCGCAGGTCGCAGCACCGGCAGGCATCAGCTATTTTCTTAGCGGAGCTCTAGGAAATCGGCGACCGCATCCGTGCCGTCGGGAAGCGGTCGTCCCATCGGCGACATCGTAGCTGTGATGCAGGACGTACCGCGAAGCGAGCAGGAGATCGATGTCGCCCTGCTGGACAGCCTGGGTGCGCTGATCGTGCTCATGGACCGGCAGGGACGTATCGTGCACATCAACCGCGCCTGCGAGCGGCTGACCGGCTATAGCCGCGGGCAAGTGCAGGGCTGCAATCCGCTCGGGCTGCTCATTCCGGAAGGGGAAGGGGCGGATTTCGAGCAGGCTCTGGCACGCCTACAGGCGGGGGAGATCCCTCTGGTGCACGAGACCGTCTGGCTGCTGCGTGACGGCCGGCGCCGCATCATCCAATGGACCTCCACAGTTCTGCCCGCCAGCGAGGACACCCTCGCCTGTTTCATCAGCACCGGTTTCGACCTTACCGAACAGCGCGTGGCGGAACGGGCGCTGCGCGAGTCCGAGGAGAAGGCCCGGCAGCAGGAGCTGCAACTGCTGCAGGCCAATAAGATGACCACCCTGGGCATCCTGGTCGCCGGCGTGGTCCACGAGATCAATAACCCCAACAACCTGATGCTGCTCAACGCCTCGCTGCTGGCAGAGGCCTGGAGAGACGTCCAACGCCTGCTGGATGCACACTGGCGGGCGGAGGGCGACTTCCTGCTGGGCGGCCTGCCCTACAGCGAGATGCGGGAGACGGTGCCGCTGCTGCTGGCGGATATGTACGACGGGGCACAACGCATCCGGCGCATCGTCGACAGCCTGCGCGACTTCAGCCGGCCGTCGAGCGCCCCCACCGAGGAAACCTATCGGCCCAACGACTGCGTGCTGCGGGTGCAGACGCTGTTGCGCCATCTGATTGCTCAGCGCACCAGCCGTTTCGAGCTGGACCTGGCCGCCGATCTGCCACCATTGCGTGGGGATGCCCGCAAGGTGGAACAGGTGCTGATCAATCTGATGGTCAATGCCCTGGAGGCGTTGCCCGAGCCCTCCCGCTGGGTGCGGGTGGCGACCCGTTGGGATGCGGCGGCGGGCGAAGTGGAACTCAGCGTGCAGGATGCCGGGGTAGGCATCCCGCCCGAGCACCTGGAGCGGGTGTTCGAGCCCTTCTTCACCACCAAGCAGGCCCAGGGCGGCACCGGTCTGGGCCTGGCCATCGCCCACGGCCTGGTTCAGGGGGAGGGCGGCCGGATCGAGCTGGAATCCATCCTCGGCCAGGGCACCCTGGTCCGGGTGCGTCTGCCCGTCGCAGTGCGTGCGGCGAATGGAGCGGACTTGTCGTGATTTCTCAAGACTCTGCGTTCAGAGAAAGGTATGCGACACAGGTTGCATGACCAGTCCATAAAAGTCCGGATTGCGCAAAAATCGTCTCACGGATGGTTTCTGAGGATCATTCATAATCAATTGAAATATATAAAAAGCGAATATCTGAGAGAGTTGGCGCGCAATCTGCATCAATAAGGCTTGCGTACGCCCCAGAGGGCTCGAGCTTGCGGGTGTAAACCGATGCAGCCTGACGGAATCTGCCCGAAGCGGACGCTCCGGTGCTACAGACAGGATGTCGGGCAAGAGTCCCTTGGGTGCGTGCGACTCAATAGTGATGGCAGTCAGGGAAGGTCGGTGAACCCCTGAGCCTGCCGTCGACACGCTGCTGATCCTCCATCAGGCCCGATGCCACGCTGAACTTGTCGCGGGCCCGCGTCCCCCCGCGGGGAGCGCCGTACCGCCGGCAATGGGCGGCTGAGCGCCATCCGGCCTGCTGGCCAGGATCACCCTGTTCCGTGCGTCCCCTCATCCCCCTCGGTGGCGAGTGAGAGCGGAGCCGGATCATCTCCAGAGCAAACGTATCGTGCGGTCTCCAGCGCCTCATGTGCGCGGGAGGTCGTTCGTCCTGCCTGCCGCCGTGAGGCGCTCAGTCGGGTTCTCAGGCGTAGGGATGACAACAACTCAAAGGGACGGGAGAAAACACCAACATTTTTGGATTTTCAAGAGGTTACAAAAATGAAAACAGGATTCTTGATCAAACGCCCGGGTCGCTGGTCGGCGCTGACCCTGGTACTGGCCGCGAACGGGATCGGACAGGCGGCGCTGGCAGCACCGATCGCCTACTACACCGATCTCACCTCCAGCCCGGCCGGCGCCTACGTCACCGTCTGGGGCAAGGGCTTCGGCAGCAGCGCCGGTAGCGTGATGGTGGGCGGTGCGACCGCCAGCGGCGCCGACATCGTCTCCTGGAGCGACTC
>DATLYF010000087.1:0-5466 GCA_035575095.1 Candidatus Competibacteraceae bacterium | reverse complement strand
CGCAGGTCGACGAACATGCAGGTCACCGCCTGCTCGTGGCCCTCCATACCGCCCGGAGTGCGACCGTCGGCGGCACGGGCGCCGGGCGGCAGCAGCGCAGCGATGGCGAGATCGTGCTGCGGCCGGATCTGGCAGGCCAGGCGCACACCCGGCGGGGCGTGGATGCGGGCCAGGGCCGCTGCTTCATCGCCGCTGGGCGCCGGCAATGCCTCGGCCCCCTGCAATACCCGTACCCGGCAAGTAGTGCAGCGTGCTCGGCCGCCGCACACCGAGGCATGGGGCACGCCGTAGCTGCGCAGCACCTCCAGCACGCTGGCGCCGGGCACGATCGGCAGACGTCGGCCGTCGCTGAGGATGAGCTGCGGTAGCCTGCACCAGCGCACCACTACCCGGCGCAGGCCGCGGCCGAGGAAGGGGGCGGCGAGCAGGGCGGCGAGCAGGGCATAGCCCATCAGCGCCCAGCCCTGCAGCCATGCAGCGGCCGCCGCCGGCGGCGGTTGCAGCAGCGTGGCCAGGCGCTGGGGATAGCTCAGTTCTTCGCGCATCTCGAAGCCGGCGGCGACATAGCCGGCCAGGGCCAGGGTCGGCAACAGCAGCGCCAGCGGCGCCAGCCACCAGCGCCAGCGCGGGAAGCCGGTCTTGGTGCGCAGCCACAGATACAGGCCGACACAGCCGTGGCCCCAGGCCACTACCACCGCTACGGCCTGTAACAGGCCACGCGGCGGTGCGCTGATCCACAGCACGGCGATGACCCGGGCATAGCTCGGCGTGGGGCCCAGGACCAGCTCGGCGATGCGGGTGTTGAGCACGTGTTCCAGGATCAGCCAGGGCAGGATCAGCCCCAGGCCGAGCTGCAGCCATTCCCAGGGCGGCAGGCGCAGGGTGCGGCGTCGATAGATGGCGCGCATGGCGCAGCCCAGGTGCGTCACCAGGGCGCTGGTCAGGAGCACAGTGCCGGGCAGAGTGCGCCAGGGGCCGAGCAGTAGCACATGGGCGCGACCCATGGCCTCGATGGAGGCCAGACCGAAGGCGTGATTGAGCAAATGACAGGTGAGGAAGGCGAACAGGGTGAGTCCGCTCGCCAGGCGCAGCCGACCGGCCAGCATGCCCCGACCCCGCCCGTTTAGTGCCACACGGCGCGGAAAGCTGCCGCAGCCGGCGCGAAAGCCATGGCTCAGCCCGCCGCCCGGGCACCCAACAGGGCGGCCAGCGCCTCCAGGTAATCGGCATCGACCTCGTCGAAGGCAGCGAGCCGCTCGCTGTCCACGTCCAGCACCGCCACCACTCGATCGCCGCTGAACACGGGAACGACGATCTCCGAACGCGACAGCGAGCTGCAGGCGATGTGTCCGGGGAAGGCGTCCACGTCTGGCACCACCAAGGTGCGGCGCTCCTTCCAGGCGGTGCCGCATACGCCCTTGCCGTAGCCGATGCGGCTACAGGCCAGCGGCCCCTGGAACGGCCCCAGCACCAGCTCGTGTTCCTGCACTCGGTAGAAGCCCACCCACAGCCAGCCGAACGCCGCCTTCAAGGCGGCAGCGACGTTGGCCAGATTGGCGATCCAGTCGGATTCGCTGGCGATCAGGGCCTCCAGTTGCGGCAGCAGGATACGGTAGCACTCGGCCTTGTCGGCGCCGTCGGGCAAGTGCAGTTGTTCGGCCATGATTCGCTCCAGGATGGATGCTCTCCCGCACTAGGGGCGCGGACAACGCATCATCGATAAAAAAACACACTTGAACAAGGGGTTGATGCAGCTCATCGCACCAACCGCGCCCTATCGTTAGGATGACGCATCAGATAGCAACTATGCTGTATTTGTACTTGGTCATGACAACGCGGAGGATTGACCATGTCAAAAGCAGTCGAACCGATGGCAACCAAGCCGCAAGCCGCACCCTCACCCACCAGCGAAAAGAGCGCTCCCACGATATCCTCCCCGGTTCCGCTCCCGAGTCCGTTCGAGGAATTCGAACGCTTCTTCGAAGCCTTCTTTCCGTTCAACCAATGGCGCTCCCTGTTCCTGTCGTGGCCGCCCCTCGGCGGATTGATGGTACCGACCTCGCATGAGGGCTGGGTGCCACGGGTCGACGTCATCGATCGCGCGGGGGAGATCGTGGTGCGCGCCGAGCTTCCCGGCGTGGACAAAAAGGATATCGAGGTCTCCCTGGTCGACAATACGCTCACCATCACGGGGACCAGCCGTCATGAGGAGGCGGAGGAGAAGGGCGACTATCGCCGCCGCGAAATGTGCTATGGCGCTTTTGCCCGCACCCTGACCCTGCCGGCGGCAGTGGACGCCGAGAAGATCAAGGCGACCTTCAGGGACGGCGTGCTGGAACTGGTTGCGCCCAAGCTGGAACAAACCCGGTGGCGCGGCCCCATCACGGTGGAGTGATGGCGGTGAACCTCTTTTTTCGAGAACCTGCCTGAATGGAGGTGAGCGGTCATGCAACTGCCGCTGCAAATTACCTTTCGTGACATGCCCCCTTCTCCTGCCGTTGAGGCCAAGATCCGTGAGAAGGTGGCCAAGTTGGAGCAGTTCTACGATCGGATCATGAGTTGCCGCGTGGTAGTCGAGGCGCCCCACCGGCATCACCACCAGGGCAAGCTATACCGCATATCCATTGACCTGACCGTGCCCGGCGGAGAACTGGCGGTCAGTCGTAATTCCCCCCAGGATCATGCCCACGAGGATATCTACGTCGCCATCCGCGATGCCTTCGATGCCCTGCGTCGCCAGTTGGCGGACTACGCCCGCCGGCAACGGCGCGATGTCAAGAGCCATGAAACACCCCTCCACGGGCAGGTCGCGCGGCTGATGCCCGAGGAGGACTACGGGGTGATTCAGACCCCATCCGGGCGGGAGATCTATTTCCACAGGCACAGTGTCCTCGGAGAGGCGTTCGACAAACTGGACGTCGGTAGCGAGGTCCGCTTTGCCGAGGAAGAGGGCGAGCAGGGCCCCCAGGCGAGCACCGTCCATCCGATAGGCAAACACCATATCGTCGGGGAGGAATGAACCCGGTGCTTGGCACTCCGGCAGACCGCCGCGCCGGGTACTGACCCGCTTCAGCCGACGAACTCCAGATACAACAAGCGCCCGGCCATGGCCAGCACCACGGTGATGAACACCGGCCGGATCAGGTTGGCGCCGAAGCGGATGGCGCTGTGGGCGCCGATCCAAGCACCGCCCATCAGCGCCAGCCCCATGGTGGCGCCGGTCAGCCAGTCCACCGCGCCCAGAGTGGCGAAGGCGAGCAGAGCGGCCAGGTTGCTCATCAGGTTCATGAAGCGTGCCACCCCGGCGGCGCGCACCAGGTCCTGGCGGAAACCGCGCAGCGCCGCTACAGTCCAGAACGCGCCGGTGCCAGGGCCGATGAAGCCGTCATAGAAGCCGATGCCGGTGCCGGCCACGGTCTGTGCCGCGGCGTTGGGACGGTGGTCGTTGTCGGTGATGGACGGCCTGCCTCGCCGCCGTGGCCAGACGCTGTATACGGCCACGGTGACGATCACCAGCGGCAGCAGCTTCTTCAGCACGCCGGCATCGAACTGGTAGATCAGCACCGCACCGGCGAGCGCGCCGAGAAAGGTGGCGACGGCGGTGATCGCCCAGCGCCGCGGCTGGAACAGGCCCTTGCGGATGAAGGTCAGCGACGCGGTCAGGGTACCGAAGGTGCTGATCAGCTTGTTGGTGCCCAGTACCAGGTGCGGGGGCATGCCGATACTCAATAGCGCCGGCATCACCAGCATGCCGCCGCCGCCGGCCACGGCATCGACGAAGCCGGCCAGCAGCGACACCCCGCCCAGGGCGAGCAGAGTCCCGAGATCGAGGCCAGCCATGGCGGATCAGCCCAGCAGCCGGCGCAGCACGTGCTCGTAGATGCGGCTCAGGTGGTCTAGATCGGCCGCCCGTACCCGCTCGTCGATCTTGTGGATGGTGGCGTTGACCGGCCCCAGTTCCACGACTTGGGCGCCGGTGGGCGCGATGAAGCGCCCATCGGAGGTGCCGCCGCTGGTGGACAGCTCCGGGCGGATGCCCAGTTCGGCCGCGATGGCGGCGCAGGCGGCGTCTACCAGTTCGCCCGTCGGAGTGAGGAAGGGCAGGCCGGACAGCTCCCACTCCAGCGTGTAGTCGATGACGTGACCGTGCTTGACCTCCTCGTTGCGCAGCGCGCTGTCGATCAGGGCGATGACCCGCTCCTGCAGCCCCTGCACCGTGGACTCGGTGCCGAAGCGGAAGTTGAAGCGCAGCTCCACCTCGCCCGGCACCACGTTGGTAGCGCCGGTGCCGGCGTGGACGTTGGAGATCTGAAACGATGTGGGCGGGAAATAGTCGTTGCCACGATCCCAGACCTCGTCGGCCAGGGCGGCGATGATCGGCCCGGCGGCGTGGATGGGGTTGCGTACCAGGTGCGGATAGGCGACATGGCCCTGCACGCCCTTGATGACCAGGTGACCGTGCAGCGAGCCGCGCCGGCCGTTCTTAATGACATCGCCGAGCCGCTCGCTGCTGGAGGGCTCGCCTACCAGGCACCAGGTGATCTTCTCGCCGCGCGCCTCCAGATGCTCCACCACCCGGCGGGTGCCGTCGTGGGCCAACCCCTCCTCGTCGGAGGTGACGAGAAAGGCGAGGGAGCCGCGGTGGTCGGGATGCGCGGCGAGGAAACGCTCGCAGGCGGTGATCATGGCGGCCAGGCTGCCCTTCATGTCGGCCGCGCCGCGGCCGTACAGCCAGCCGTCGCGCAGGGTGGGGGTGAAGGGATCGCAGGACCACTGCGGCCGCGGCCCGGTGGGCACCACGTCGGTATGCCCGGCGAAGCAGAATACCGGCCCCGCCTCACCACGCCGCGCCCAGAAGTTGTCCACCTCACCGAAGCGCAGCCGCTCGATACGGAAACCGAGGCGCTGCAGGCGCGCGATCATCAGCTCCTGGCAGCCGGCGTCGTCGGGGGTGACGGAGGGGCGGCAGATCAGTTCCTGGGCGAGTTCGAGGGTAGCGGACATGGCGCGGACCGAGGATGGTGACAACGGCCGCCTATCTTATACCAGGTTCGTCGCTCAGGCCGACCGCGCATCGGCCAGCGCCGCGGTGAACCGCTGCGCTAGCACCGCGGCGTCGATACCATGCGGCAAGCCGATGAGTACCAACCGGTTCGCGGCAGGCAGCTCACCCCAGGGTTCGGCCGGGGTCAGCTCCCAGCGCTTGCCCACCATCTGGAAGATCGTCCGCCGCGACGGGGCTTCATCCAGCAGCAAGACCCCCTTGCCGCGGATGATCGAGCCGGGTAGGCCGGCGATCGTGGCGCGCAGGGCCGCCTCTCGGAAGGGGCGGGCAGAGGTGAAGCTCCAGCTGGCGAAGTGCTCGTCGTGGACGTGGACGTGAGCGCAACCGGCGCCGGCCGTGGCGTACGGCTCGTGCGCTTCGTCTCCCGCCTGGCCGATCCCGAGCAGCAACTGCAGTGGCAC
>DATLYF010000086.1:0-5098 GCA_035575095.1 Candidatus Competibacteraceae bacterium | reverse complement strand
GGCTATCTCGCCAGTCGCGGCATCCCGCTGGCGCTTCCCGCCGATCCGGGACTGCGCTTCAACTGGAATCCGTTCACCGAGACCTGGCGCAATCTGCGCTTCGCCCGCGGCAACCGCACCGTATTCCTGTCCGTCCTGGGCATCTCCTGGTTCTGGTTCTACGGCGCCCTGGTGCTGGCGCAACTGCCCAACTACACCAAGCTCAACCTGGGCGGCAGCGAGCAGGTGGTGACGCTGCTGCTGACCCTGTTCTCGCTGGGAATAGGGCTCGGCTCCCTGCTCTGCGAACGGCTCTCCGGCCACAAGGTGGAGATCGGCCTGGTGCCCTTCGGCTCGATCGGCCTGACCCTGTTCGGCCTGGATCTGTATCTGGCCTCGCCGGCGGCGCAGTCGCAGCCCGGTGAGCTGGTCGGGGCCTGGACTTTTCTGCAGGCGCCCGGGAGCTGGCGTGTAGTGCTGGACGTGGTGCTGGTGGGCCTGTTCGGCGGCTTCTACATCGTGCCCCTGTACGCCTTGGTGCAGAGCCGCAGCCAGGTCAGCCACCGCTCGCGCATCATCGCCGCCAACAACATCCTCAACGCCCTGTTCATGGTGGTCTCGGCGCTGCTGGCCATCGTGCTGCTCGGCGCCGGTCTGGACATCCCCGAGCTGATCCTGGTCACGGCGCTGCTGAACGCTGCCGTGGCCGTCTACATCTACACCCTGGTGCCGGAATTCCTGATGCGCTTCCTGGCCTGGATGCTCATCCACCTCGGCTACCGCATCAAAAAGGAAGGTCTGGAGCGCATCCCCGAGGAAGGGCCGTGCGTGCTGGTATGCAACCATGTCAGCTTCATGGATGCGCTGATCATCGCCGGCTGCGTGCGCCGCCCGACGCGCTTCGTCATGGATCACCGCATCTTCGCCACCCCGCTGCTGCGCTTCATCTTCCGCAGCGTCGGCGCGGTGCCCATCGCCCCGGCCAAGGAGAATCCGCAGTTGCTGGAGCAGGCCTACGAGCGCATCTCCCAATACCTGCGCGCCGGCGAGGTGGTGTGCATCTTCCCCGAGGGGCGCATCACCGACAGCGGCGAGATCGGTCCGTTCCGCTCCGGCATCGAGCGCATCCTGGCCCGCGACCCGGTGCCGGTGGTACCGATGGCGCTGCAGGGGTTGTGGGGCAGCTTCTTCAGCCGCAAGGGCGGCCCGGCCATGCGCCGCTTTCCGCGCCGCTTCTGGTCGCGCATCGGGCTGCGCGTGGGCGAGCCGCTGCCGGCCGAGGCGGTAAGCGCCGAGCGGCTGCGCGAGAAGGTGCTGGAGCTCAGGGGGGAGTGGGCATGAGCAAGGCAGACTGTGACAAGCAAAGCGGTGGCGTTGCGCTGGTAGCGCTGGTGATCCTGCTGGCGCTGGCGGGCCTGGCGGCGTATTGGTATCTCACTCCGGACCAGGCGCCGGCGGCGCTGCGCCAGATGCTGCGCCAGACGCCGCTGCCGCAGCCCGGCAGCACCACCGTATACCGCTGGCGAGACGAGCAGGGCCGCTGGCAGATCAGCGACCGGCCGCCGCAGGGGCGGCTCTACGAGGTCCTGACCTACCGCCACGACGCCAACGTAGTGCCGGCCCAGGCCAAGCCGGCCGGACCATGACGCGGCGCGAGCTGCTGCGCTGGCTGGGGGCGGCGACACTGGCACCGCTCGCCGGCTGCACCCCGCCGCCGCGGGTGGAGCGCGGCGACGCGCCGCTGCCGGAGGACGCCGAGCGCTTCGGCGGCGCGCCCGGGCGTTACGGCGGACGCTGCGTGCTGTCGCTGATCCAGGAGCCCAAGGGCCTGCACCCGCTGACCGTGGAGGACGCCTACACCAGCCAGGTGGTAGGGCTGCTGCAGTCCGGGCTGACCCGCTACGATCCCATCGCCGATGAGCCGGTGCCGGCCCTGGCCAAGGGTTGGGAGGTGAGCGACGACCACCTCAGCTATACCTTCCATCTGCGCCGTGGGCTGCGCTGGAGCGACGGTGCGCCGCTCACCGCCGATGACGTGCTGTTCACCTTCGATGCTCTGTTCGATGCTCGCTATCCCAACCGCTATGCCCAGCAGTACACTATCGCCGGCGAGCGGCTGCGCTATGAGAAGATCGACGAGCACACGCTGCGCATCGGCACCGCCCAGGTCTACGCGCCGTTGGTGAACGACATCGGTTTCGTCAGCATCCTGCCGCGCCACCGGCTGCAGCCGGCCTTCGCGGCCGGCACGCTGCTGGAACAATGGACCACTCAGACCGCGCTGCGCGAGCCGCAAGCCATCGTCGGCAGCGGCCCCTACCGACTGCTGTCCTACCGTCCCGGCGAGCGCCTGGTGCTGACGCCCAACCCACATTATTGGCGGGGAGACCGGCAGGGACAGCGGCTGCCCTATATCGACTTTCTCATCATCCGCATCGTCGCCAGCCAGAACACCGAGACCGTGCTGTTTGCCACCGGCCAGTCGGATGCGGCCGAGATCGGCGTGGGGGATGTGGCCTGGGTGGGCAAGGCCGCCGCTACCTACGACTTCACCTTGCACGACCGCGGCCCGGCCGCCGGCATCGGTTTCATCTGGTTCAACCAGAACCCGGGCCGCGACGCCCGGGGCCGGCCCTTTGTCGCCCCCCACAAGCTGGCCTGGTTCCGCGAGCGGCGCTTCCGCCAGGCGCTGCTGCATGCCCTGGATCGGCCCGGGCTGGTGCAGGCGGTGTATTTCGGCCGCGGCCAGCCGCTGCACTCGGTGATCAGCCCGGCCAACGGCAAATGGTACAACCCCGACCTGCCGCGCTACGACTACGACCCCGAGCGGGCGCGGGCGCTGCTGGCCGCGGCCGGTTTCCGCTGGCGCGACGATGGCTTGCTGATGGATGCCGCCGGCAACCCGGTGGAATTCGAACTGCTCGGCTACGAGGGCAGCCAGCGCCTCACCGCCATCCTCACCACCTTCCAGGAGAACCTGCGCGCGCTGGGTATCCGCTTACGCCTGAGCTACGTCGACTTCGGTTCTCTGGTCGAGCGCACCTCGCGCACCTTCGACTACGAGGCCTCGGTGATGGGCCTAACCGGCGGCGGCGATCCCTCCGGCGGCAAGGCTATCTATCGCAGCGATGGCCGCTTGCATGTCTGGTATCCCAACCAGCCGCGGCCCGCCACCGAGTGGGAGGCGCGCATCGACGCCCTGATGGACGCCCAGGAGCGCACCCTGAACGAGGCCGAGCGCATCCGCTTGATCCACGAGATGCAGCGGGTCTTCGCCGAGGAGCTGCCGCTCTTGTTCCTGGTCACGCCCAACGCCTATGTCGGCGTCAGGAACCGCTGGCGCAACGTGCGCGTGCCGCCGAGCGGGCCGGTGACCTGGAACATCGACGAGTGGTGGACGGCGCAGGAGAAGGGGTGAATGGGCACGTTCCTGCTGCGCCGGCTGCTGGTGACGCTGCCGCTGCTGGCGGCCATCAGCCTGCTGGTGTTCCTGCTCATGTATTGGGCGCCGGGGGATTTTCTGTCGGCGGCGCGCGCCAACCCGGAGATCCCCCAGGAGTACATCGCCCGCATGGAGCGGGAGTTCGGCCTGGACCGGCCCTGGTACGTGCAGTACGGGCTATGGCTGAAGAACCTGCTGCCGGTGGGCTGGAGCGCGCAGAGCGGCTGGCGCTTCGGGCCGGAGCTGGGCTATTCCTGGACCTACAAGGTACCGGTGACGGAGCTGCTGGCCGCCCGCGTGCCCGCCACCCTGGCCCTGGCCCTGGCCGCGCTCGCCCTGTCCTGGCTGATCGCCGTGCCGCTCGGGGTGCTGGCGGCGATCCGCAAAGATTCCTGGAGCGATCGGCTCTCCGGGCTGTTCGCCTACGCCGCTCTGTCTATCCCCGAGTTCTTCCTGGCGCTGCTCGCCGTGTTCCTGGCCGCGCGCAGCGGCTGGTTCCCCACCGGCGGGCTGTCCAGCATCGACCACGACTTCCTCGGTCCCGGCGGCCGGCTGCTGGACTATGCCCATCACCTGTTCCTGCCGGCCCTGGTGCTGGCGCTCGGCAACGTGGCCGGGATGATGCGCATCCTGCGCGCCAATTTCCTCGACTATCTGCGCGCCGAGTTCGTCACCACCGCCCGCGCCAAGGGCCTGCCGGAGGGAGTGGTGCTGTTCAAGCACGTGCTGCGCAACGCCATCAATCCGCTGATCAGCGCCTTCGGCCTGTCCTTCGCCGGGCTGCTGTCGGGGGCGCTCTTGGTGGAGAACGTGATGGCTTATCCCGGGCTGGGGCAGCTCATTTTCGAGGCCCTGCTCAAGCAGGACGTGTTCGTGGTGCTAGCGGCGGTGCTGCTGGGCAGCGTCATGCTGGTGCTGGGCAATCTGCTGGCGGATCTGCTGCTGGCCTGGCTGGACCCGCGGATACGGTTGGAGGGAAGGGAATGAAGAGGGCAGGCTTGTTGCACCAACTCCTGCGCCGTCCCGCCGGCGCTGCCTCCCTGGCCGTGCTGATGCTGCTCTACCTGGCCGCGCTGCTGGCCCCGTTCCTGGCGCCCTATGCGCCCAACGAGCAGAGCCTGGCCCACGCCTTCCATCCGCCCACCGCCCTGGTGTGGCAGGACGGCCGGCTGCAGGTGCGGGTCTACCAGAACGTGGACCGCGCCGCCGCCGAGTACCGGCCCAGCGGCGCGAGCTTTCCGCTCAAGTTCCTCGCCAGGGGGCAGCCTTACAGCGTCCTGGGCCTGACCCTGGAACACCATCTGTTCCTGCCCGACAGCAGCGATCCCCGCCACCGCGTCTACCTGCTCGGTGCCGACGGCACCGGCCGCGACGTGTACACTCGGCTGCTGTTCGGCGCTCGGGTGTCGCTCAGCATCGGTCTGATCGGCATCATCATCACCCTGGGCATGGGCTTTCTGGTGGGCGGGCTGGCCGGCTATTTCGGCGGCGCCTTCGACTTCTGGGCGATGCGACTTACCGAGTTCCTCATGGCCGTGCCCGCGCTCTACCTGCTGCTGGCCCTGCGCGCCACGCTGGCGCCGCACTTCGAGTCGGCCGAGATGTATCTGCTCATCGTCGCCATCCTCGCCGCCATCGGCTGGGCCGGGCCGGCGCGCATCGTGCGCGGCATGGCTC
>DATLYF010000085.1:0-4518 GCA_035575095.1 Candidatus Competibacteraceae bacterium | reverse complement strand
GCGAGCGCGCCACCCCTTCTCCTGGCGGCCATAGCGGTGTGGTACCACCCGATCCCATCCCGAACTCGGCAGTGAAACGCACCCGCGCCGATGATAGTGTGGGGCTTCCCCATGCGAAAGTAGGTCACCGCCAGGGCCTTACTGTAAAAAGCCCGCTCGATGTCGAGCGGGCTTTCTTATTTGCGGCTTGTCCCGAATAGTCGCCCGCTCAGTTAGCCCGACTAGCGATGCCGTCCAGCCAGCGATAAGGCAGCAGGCGACGCAGTGTGGCGAATAGATAGGTCGGCACCGTCACGTAGTAACGCACCCGCGGTCGGGGATTTTCCAGGGCATGGACGACTTTCTTCAGCACCGCCTCCGGCGGCAGGGTGAAGGGCACCGCCGGGGCCTGCTTGAGCAACCGCTGTTCCATGATCTGGTAACGCTCCCGGTGCACGCTGCGTGAGGGATCGATATGGTGCAGATACATGCGGTAGGCGTTGCTGCGGAAACGGCTGGTGATGGGGCCAGGCTCGATCAGGCTGACGTGGATACCGCTGCCCTTGAGCTCCAGGCGCAGGGTATCGGTGATCCCCTCCAGAGCGAACTTGCTGGCGTTGTAAGCGCCGCGGTAGGGCATGGCCACCAGCCCCAGCACCGAGCTGTTCTGGATGATGCGGCCGTGACCTTGGCGGCGCATCACCGGGATGACGCGATTGATGAGTTCCACAGTGCCGAACAGGTTGGTTTCGAACTGGGCGCGCAGCGCCGCGCGGCTCAGATCCTCCACCGCCCCGGGCTGACCGTAGGCGGCGTTGTTGAACAGCGCGTCCAAGGTACCGCCGGTACGCTCCAGCACCTCGTGTACGGCGGCACGGATCGACTCCGACTGGTCCAGATCCAGTCGCAGGCTTTCCAATCCCTCTCCGTGCAGCCTGGCCACGTCTTCGTCGCGGCGCGCACTGGCGAACACCCGATGTCCGCGTTGGCGCAGACCGCGGGCTACGCACAGGCCGATGCCCGAGGAACAGCCGGTGATGAGGATGCTTCTGCTGATCATGTGATTTTCTGATTCCTTGACTGCCATGGAAGTCGGCCACCTACGGCGGGGCAGGGCGCTGGCATGGTATGCTGCGCCAGCATCGCTTGGCCAGGATGAAATGCAGTGCGCGCTTCAGCGGTGAGGCTGCGAGCGCCACCAGGTCAGAATGAAGTCGACGACCAGCGGCGGTGCATTGAGGTCTAGCCAGGGCAGGGCGATGTCCGGCGGCGGGGGAGCGTCGCTGGCTACGGCGATGATATGGCGATCCTGTCGGCACAGCAGGGGCAGGCCCAGATTGGGACGGTGCAGTTCGATCTTGGGGATGGGCTGCCGCTTGAAGCCTTCCACCAGAATCAAATCCAGCTCTACACTGTCCAGCCGCGCCAGCAATTGCGGTAGCGATTCGTCGCCGTGGGCAAGCGATCGCGACATGAGTACCGTGCGCCGGCTCGAGGTGACCAAAACCTGGCTGGCGCCGGCCTGGCGCAAGCGGTAGCTGTCTTTGCTGGGGTGGTCGATCTCGAAGCTGTGATGGCTGTGCTTCAGCAAGCCCAGACGCAGACCCCGGGCCCGCAGTAACGGGATCACCAGGCGCAGTAGGGTGGTCTTACCGGTGCCGCTATAGGCGGCGAACCCCAGTACCGGGGTGGACGGTGAATGCATCGGCAATGGTGCGGACAGGGATCAACGCTTGGGAACAGAGGCGCAAGTCTCCGCCAGCGGCGCGGTGGATGCAAGCGCCCCGGCAGTGGAGGGCATGATGGCGGACAGCGGTGCCGAGCAGGTCAAGAACTCGAAAGGAGCCGAACTGCAGGTGATCGAGACGTTCCTCGACGAGATCTGGATGGAGGAGGGTCTGAGCGCCAATACCCTGTCGGCCTACCGTTCCGATCTGCAGGCCCTGGCTGCCTGGCTGAAGCAACGCGACATCACCCTGCTCGCTGCTCGGCGCGAGGATCTGCAGGACTATCTGGCAGCGCGCAAGCAGGCTGGCGCCAAACCCCGTTCCACTGCTCGCCTGCTCTCCGCGCTGCGCCATTTTTATCGTCATCAGCTGCGCCACCAGCGCCTGACGGCCGATCCCACCGCGCGCATCGCTTCGCCCCGGCTGGGCCGCGCCCTGCCCGATACGCTGAGTGAGGCCGACGTGGAGCAGCTGCTGCAGGCCCCCGGCACGGACGGCGAGCTGGGTCTGCGCGATCGCGCCATGCTGGAAATGCTGTATGCCTGCGGGTTGCGCGTGTCCGAGCTGGTGCAACTGCGGCTGGATCAGCTCAACCTGCAACTGGGCTGTTTGCGCATCGTCGGCAAAGGCGGCAAGGAACGCCTGGTGCCCCTGGGCGAGCAGGCGGTGGACTGGGTCGAGCGCTATCTGCGCTGCTCGCGGCCGCTGTTGCTGCAAGGGCATCCGCCCTGCGACGCTCTGTTCGTCACCCAGCGCGGCGGCGCCATGACCCGCCAGGCCTTCTGGTACCTGATCAAGCGTTATGCGCTGGAGGCGGGAATCAGTAAGCCGCTGTCCCCGCACACGCTGCGTCATGCCTTCGCTACCCATCTGGTCAACCATGGTGCCGACCTGCGCGTGGTGCAATTACTGCTGGGGCACAGCGACCTCTCGACTACCCAGATTTATACCCACGTGGCGCGGCAGCGGCTCAAGGAACTGCACGCCCGCCACCACCCGCGCGGTTGACCGTGATGTCAGACCTTGCCGCTACCGGTTAACCTTGGCTTTTCCTCCATCCCGATCAAGGAATTTGTTTATGCCACGTCTTTCTCTGCCGATGCTCGGACTGGCCCTGGGGCTGACCAGTCTGACGCCCCTGGCCGCCGACAAGCCGGATCTGACCCGCTTGCAGGAGGCTTTGGGTGATGTCACGCCGGACAGCGTGCGACCAGCGCCGCTGCCGGGTTTGTACGAAGTGATCGTGGATGGCCGGCTTCTTTACCTGAGCGAGGATGGGCGCTTCGCCATGCAGGGCGATGTGATCGACCTGGAGCGGCGCACCAATCTGACCGAGGTGCGCCTGGACGGCTTGCGCAAGCAGGCGGTCGATGCCGTGGGCGAGGATCACATGCTGATCTTCAAGCCCAAGGAGATACGCCACGTAGTCACCATTTTCACCGACGTGGACTGCGGCTATTGCCGCAAGCTGCATCGCGAGATGCAGACCTATCTGGAGCGCGGCATCGAGATACGCTATCTGTTCTTCCCGCGTACCGGGCTCGGTACCGAGTCCCACGGCAAGGCGGTGGCGGTGTGGTGCGCCGACGACCGCCAACAGGCCATCACCCGGGCCAAGCAGGGGCAGGAGATCGAGCGGCGCGACTGCCCCAATCCCGTGGCTCAGCACTACAAGCTGGGCATCAAGGTGGGGGTGCAGGGCACGCCGGCCATCGTGCTGGAGAACGGACGCATGCTGCCCGGCTACGTACCTGCCGAACAGCTCGCACAGATCCTGGACGAGCAGAAGAGCGCGGCCGCCCTCGAGTGAGGATGGCCGCGGTCCGGCTCACAGCAGGGCAGCGGCCAGCCGTCGCCGGTACTGGCCAGTGAGGGGATGCGCCGGGCCGAGAATGTCGAAGATGGCCAGCAGCCCCTTGCGGCCGGCGCCGTCGGCGAAACCCGGATCGCGCTGGACGATGGCCAGGAACTGCGCCAGTGCCGCCTCGAAATCGCCGGCCAGCACCCGGCGCGCCGCCAACTGCCGGCGTGCTTCGCAGTCGTCCGGATCGCGGGCGATGCGGTTTTCCAGTTCTGCCGCCTCCGGGCTGCTGGCAGCCAGCGCGGCAAACGCCAGCCGCGCCTGCAGAGCACGGGCGCGTTCGCCGCTGGCCAGCGCCGGCGGTAGCCGGCGCAGCAGGTCCTGCGCCTCGCTGACCTGGCCCAGGGCGAGCAGCCACTCGGCCAGCTCCAGGGCGAGTTCGCCATCGTCCGGTTCCAGCTCGCAAGCCTGGCGCAGCAAGGCCACGGCTTGCCCGCGCGCGCCCTGCAGCCAGGCGTTGCGCGCCTGCAGGCGCAGCTCATCGGACGGCTTGGCCCGGTAATGCTCGATCACCTGGCGGTATACCGATTCCGGCTGCACGCCGATCAACTCGTCTACCACCTGGCCGTGACGGAACACCTTGACCGTGGGCAGGCTGCGGATGCCGTAACGGGCTGCCAGTTCCCGCTCCACATCGGTATTCACCTTGACCAGCGCGAAAACGCCCCGGTACTGTTCTGCCAAGCGTTTGAGCATGGGCATCAGCATCTGGCAAGGCTGGCACCAGGCCGCCCAGAAATCCACCAGCACCGGCATGCTGCGTGACTGCTCCAGCACGAGGTGCTGGAAGTCGGCTGCGCTGACGTCGAATACGTAGGATGCATCGGTCATGAGTGTGCCCCGCGGTGACGTTGACATGGAGAGCGGGATGGGGGCGAGGAGGGCGGAATTCAACCGACGGCCATAGCGATGATGCCCGGGATGGGCAAGGGCATCGTCGCCGCGGCGGGT
>DATLYF010000084.1:0-3988 GCA_035575095.1 Candidatus Competibacteraceae bacterium | reverse complement strand
CCCCGCCGCGGCGGGTGCGGCCTGGCCCGGAGCGCCGCCAGCGCCGCGGCAAAGCGCCGAGCCAAGGCCTCGGCCGCGGCCTGGCGCTGGAAGATGCCGCCCAGCAGGCGGTACAGATGCAGGTTGTCCTGCGGCGCCTGGGGATGGGTGACGATGAGATGAGGCACGTAGCTGGCCAGCTCCTCGGCCATGGTCCGTGGGTTTTCGTCGATGTTGAGAATGACGTGGCTGGGGGTCAGCTCGCGCAGCAGGCGGTGCTTGATCTTCTTGGTGCCGCCCACGCTGGGGACGGCCGCCACGGCGGCGGCGGGATGGATGCAGAAGCGGGTGCGCGCCACCAGTTGCGTACCCAGGCCGAGCGCGAACAGCAGCTCGGTGATGCTGGGCACTAGGCAGGCGATGCGCACCGCGCCGCTGGCCGGGCGGTGGCATACGCCGACGGCATCGATCAAAGCGCAGGACGAAGCAGACATAATTACAGTGTAACTCACCAGAGGGTTCCGCCATGAGCACGTATCGCGCTTACCGCTGCCACAGCGAGGACGGCAAGGTCCACGCCCGCTTCGATGAGCTGCCCCTGGAGGCGCCCGCCGCCGGCGAGGTGGTGATCAGGTCCGCCTGGTCCGACATCAACTACAAGGACGCCCTAGCCTGCACCGGCGCCGGCAAGATCATGAAGCGCTTCCCGCTGACCGCCGGCATCGATGTGGCCGGTCACGTCCACGCCTCGGCCGATCCGCGCTTCAAGGAGGGCGATGCGGTGCTGGTGGTGGGCTGCGGCCTGGGCGAGGAGTACGACGGCGGCTACGCCGAGTACGTCCGCGCCCAGGGCGACTGGCTGGTGCCGCTCCCGGCGGGCTTGAGCCTGCGCGAAGCCATGGCCATCGGCACCGCTGGCTTCACCGCTGCCCTGGCGGTGGTGCGCATGGAGGACAACGGTCTGCAGCCGGAGCTGGGGCCGGTGCTGGTCACCGGCGCCACCGGCGGAGTCGGCAGCCTCGCCATCGACATGCTGGCGGGACGCGGCTATGAGGTGGTCGCACTCAGCGGCAAGCGCGACGCCGAGGGCTATCTCAAGGGCCTGGGCGCGGCCCGGGTGCTGTGGCGCGACGAGCTGGAGATGGGTACCCGCCCGCTGGAGAAGGCTCTGTGGGCCGGCGCCGTGGACAACCTGGGCGGCGCCGTGCTGGCCTGGTTGACCCGCACCGTCAAGCCTTTCTGCAGCATCGCCGCCATCGGCCTGGCCGCCAGCCCCGAGCTGCATACCACGGTGATGCCCTTCATCCTGCGCGGCGTGAGCCTGCTCGGCATCAACTCCAGCTACACGCCCCGCCCGTTGCGGGAGCGGGCATGGGCGCGCCTGGCCGGCGACCTCAAGCCGCGCCATCTGGCCACCATCACCAACCGCGAAGTGCCCTTGGCGGCACTGCCCGGGGTGTTCGAGGACTACCTCCGGGCCCAGGTGCTGGGCCGCACCGTGGTGCGCATCGGCGACTGACGACCGGCGCAGCGCCCGCCGAGCACTGTGGTTGGCACATAAATTGACGTTTACGTAAACGTAATGTAGCTTTCCTTAGGATACGATCCCGACCGGGAGGATCCCCATGCCTTCAGCCGCTTACACCGCCTTCGTCGAAGCCCGCGACTTCCTGCTCGCTCACCGCGAGGACTACGCCACCGCCTACCGGGAGTTCCGCTGGCCCCGGCTGACCGAGTTCAATTGGGCGTTGGACTATTTCGACGAAATGGCCCGGGACAACTCCCGCACCGCCCTCTGGGTGGTGGAGGAGGACGGCGCCGAGACCAGGCTCTCCTTCGCCGAGCTCTCCGTCCGTTCCAATCGGGTAGCCAACTTCCTGCGCGCCCAGGGTGTGCGGCGCGGTGAGCGCATCCTGCTCATGCTCAACAACGTGGTGCCGCTGTGGGAGACCATGCTGGCGGCCATCAAGCTGGGCGCGGTAATCATCCCGGCCACGACTCTGCTCACCTCGGATGACTTGCAAGACCGCTTCGAGCGCGGCGAGGTGCGCCACGTGGTGGTGGGGCTCGCCGACAGCGCCAAGTTCGACGCCCTGGCCGGCGACTACTCGCGCATCGTGGTCGGCGGCAGCCGCGCCGGCTGGGTGAGCTTCGAGCAGGCTTACCAATATCCCGCCGGGTTCGCACCCGACGGCCCGACCCGAGCCGACGACACTCTGCTGCTCTACTTCACTTCCGGCACCACCTCCAAGCCCAAACTGGTGGAGCACACCCATCAGAGCTATCCGGTGGGGCATCTGTCGACGATGTACTGGATCGGCCTAAAGCCGGGCGATGTGCACTGGAACATCAGTTCGCCGGGCTGGGCCAAGCACGCCTGGTCCAACTTCTTCGCTCCGTGGAATGCCGGGGCCACGGTGTTCGTGTACAACTACGCCCGCTTCAACGCCAAAGCGGTGCTGGAGGTGATCGCCCGCTGCGGCGTCACCACCTTGTGCACCCCGCCCACGGTGTGGCGCATGCTGATCCAGGAGGACCTGGCCGCCTACCCGGTCAGGCTGCGCGAGCTGGTCGGTGCCGGCGAGCCGCTCAATCCCGAGGTCATCGAGCGTGTGCGCAAAGCCTGGGGCATCACCATCCGCGACGGCTACGGCCAGACCGAGACCACGGCGCAGATCGGCAACACCCCCGGGCAGCCGGTCAAGCCGGGCTCCATGGGCCGGCCGCTGCCGGGCTACGAGGTGGTGCTGCTGGATGCCGAGGAGCGGCCGGCGGCGGAGGGCGAGATCGGCCTGCTCCTGGGCGGGGCGCGCCCCGTCGGGCTGATGCGCGGCTACCGCGGCGATGCGGCCAAGACCGCCGAGGTCATGCGCGCCAGCGTCTACCACTGCGGCGATGTGGCCAGCCGCGACGGTGATGGCTATATCACTTACGTCGGTCGCGCCGACGATGTGTTCAAGGCTTCCGACTACCGCATCAGCCCGTTCGAGCTGGAGAGCGTACTGATCGAGCATGCGGCGGTGGCCGAGGCCGCCGTGGTGCCCAGTGCCGACCCGCTACGACTGGCGGTGCCCAAGGCCTTCGTCATCCTGCGTACCGGCTATACCCCGAGCCGCGAGCTGGCCCTGGATATCCTCAGATTCGCCCGGGACAGGCTGGCCCCCTACAAGCGCATTCGCCGCCTGGAGTTCGCCGACCTGCCCAAGACCATCTCCGGCAAGATTCGCCGGGTGGAGCTGCGCAAGCTGGAGCAGGAGCGCCCCGCCGGCGCGCGCGGCGCGTGGGAGTTCCGGGAGGAGGATTTTCCGGAGTTGAAGTGACGCAACCCTCACCCCCGCCTCCTCTCCCCCAAGGGGAGAGCCCTTACCCCCCCGCCCCCTGCTCGTCTTGGGGGAGAGGGGCAGGGTGAGGGGGAAAGGGGATCCAGCTTTGAGCCCGCCCGCGGCGGGCGCTGCCGTACCATTGGAGGAACCCATGTCTGCAGTCGTGAAGGCCGGCAAGAGCACCCACAAGGCCGTCGAGCCGATCAAGACCCGCAACCGTGTCCGCTTCGTCACCGCCGCCTCGCTGTTCGACGGCCACGACGCCGCCATCAACATCATGCGCCGCATCCTGCAGGCGAGTGGCGCCGAAGTCATCCATCTCGGCCACAACCGCGCGGTGGACGAGATCGTCACCGCCGCCCTGCAGGAGGACGCCCACGGCATCGCCATCAGCTCCTATCAGGGCGGGCACGTGGAGTTCTTCAAGTACGCCATCGACCTGCTACGCGAGCGCGGCGGCGGTCATATCAAGGTGTTCGGCGGCGGCGGCGGGGTGATCGTACCTGCCGAGATCGAGGAGCTGCACGCCTATGGCGTGGCGCGCATCTTCTCTCCGGAGGACGGCCAGCGCCTAGGCCTGCAGGGCATGATCAACTACATGCTGGCCGAGTGCGACGTGGACCTCAGCCAGGACGCGCCCAAGACCCTGGAGGGGCTGAAGCAGGGCGATCGCCGCGATCTCGCCC
>DATLYF010000083.1:0-30774 GCA_035575095.1 Candidatus Competibacteraceae bacterium | reverse complement strand
CCGCCATGACCACATCCCGCTTGCAGCTCAGCATCGGCCAGTTCTCCGACCGCGGCGCCAAGCCGGTCAACGAGGACTGCTACGGCGTACACGTGCCCGATGAGCCGCTGCTCACCACCAAGGGCGCGGCCATGGTGATCGCCGACGGCATCAGCGCCAGCGAATCGGCACGGCTGGCCGCCGAATACGCGGTCAAGGGCTTTCTCAGCGACTACTTCGCCACCCCCGAGTCGTGGACGGTGAAGCACTCGGTGGAGAAGGTGCTGATCGCCCTCAACCGTTGGCTGTACGCCCAGGGTGCGCAGTACGCCGACCCACGCCACGGCCTGGTCACCACCTTCAGCGCCCTGGTGCTGAAGTCCACCACCGCCCATGTCTTCCACATCGGCGACACGCGCATCCACCAGTTGCGCGACGACACCCTGGAGCCGCTGACCCGCGACCATCACGTCTGGGTCGACGCCGGGCGCACCTATCTCAATCGCGCCCTGGGTGTGGACCTGCACCTGGATATCGACTACCGCGCCCTGCCGGTGGAGCTGGGCGACATCTACCTGTTCACCAGCGACGGCGTGCACGAATACCTGCCGCTCCGAGAGCTCAAACGCCTGCTGAGCGAACACACTCACAACCTCGACCTGGCCTGCGCGCGCATCGTCGCCAGCGCCCGCGCCGCCGGCAGCCCGGACAACCTCACTTGCCAGGCGGTGCGAGTCGATGCCCTGCCGGCCCAGGACGCCGATTCGGTGTTCCGCAGCCTGCGTGAACTGCCCTTCCCGCCGGAGCTGGAGCCGGGCATGGTGCTGGACGGCTACCGCATCCTGCGCGAGCTGCATGCAAGCCCCGCCAGCCAGCTCTATCTGGCCCTGGACGAAGCCAGCGGCAGCCAGGTGGTGCTCAAGACGCCCTCGGTCAACTTCGAAGACGATCTCGGCTACCTGGAACGCTTCCGCCACGAGGAGTGGGTCGGCCGCCGCATCCAGCATCCTCACGTGCTCAGGGTGATCGAGCCGCCGCGCCGCCGCCGCTTCCTCTATCACGTGCTGGAGTATCTGGAAGGCCACACTCTGCGCCAGTGGATGGCCGAACATCCCCGGCCCGCACTGCACGAGGTGCGCGCCATCCTCGGTCAGATCGCCCGCGGGCTGCGCGCCTTCCATCGGCTGGAGATGCTGCACCTTGACCTCAAGCCGGAGAACATCCATATCGACCGGCACGGGACGCTGCGCATCATCGACTTCGGCTCGGTGAAGATCGCCGGCATCCATGAGATCGCATCGCCGGTGCCGCGCAGCGATCTGGTCGGCACCCGTCACTACACCGCGCCGGAGTTGCTGCGCGGCGAGCCGGCCACACCCCGAACCGATCTCTATGCCCTGGGGGTGATCGCCTACGAGCTGCTCACCGGCCACCTGCCCTACGGCGCGCTGGCCGACGGTGCGCTGGACGCCCGCCGCCTGGCCCGGCTGCGCTACATCCCGGCGCGGCGACACCGCCCCGAGCTGCCGGTCTGGGTGGACGGCGCCTTGGAGAAGGCCGTGCACCCCGACCCGCAGCGCCGCTACGGGGTGGAGACCGAGTTCCTCTACGACCTGGAGCATCCCAATCCGGCCTTCGCCGCGTCCGGCCGCCAGCCCCTGATCGAGCGCCATCCGCTGGGCTTCTGGCAGGCGCTGGCGCTGCTCTCGCTGCTCGCCAATCTGCTGCTGCTGTACTGGCTGCATCGGGGCTGACTGCCAAGGCTTCGCTGGTTTCCAGTCACGACTCTGCGTCCAGCGCCCATCTTCGACTCAAGCCGCCTGCGGCCGCCGCTGGCGCTCGTAGAGGAAACGCAGCACCTCGGCGCGGCAGTGGTTGTAGTGGGAGTCATCGGCCAGGGCCAAGCGCTCGCGCGGCCGCGCGAGCGCCACCTCTAGGATTTCGCCGATGGTCGCGGCCGGACCGTTGGTCATCATGACGATGCGGTCGGCCAGCAGCACCGCCTCGTCCACATCGTGGGTGACCATGACCACGGTGGAGCCGGTCTCGCCGACGATGCGCATCAGCTCGTCCTGCAGGTGGGCGCGGGTGAGCGCGTCCAGGGCACCGAAGGGCTCGTCCATGAGCAGCACCTTGGGCTGCATGGACAGGGCGCGGGCGATGCCGACGCGCTGCTTCATGCCGCCGGAGATCTCGTGGGGCAGCTTGTGCAGAGCGTGGGACAGGCCCACCAGCGCCAGGGCCTGCTCGGCACGCTCGCGCAGCTGCGCCTTGGGTTCGCGCGCGCCGAACACCTGCTCCACTGCCAGGTAGACGTTGCCGTAGCAGCTCAGCCAAGGCAGCAGGGAATGATTCTGGAACACCACCGCCCGCTCCGGGCCGGGGCCGGCGATCTCGCGCCCGGCGAGCAGCATGGCGCCGCGGCTCGGGGCGAGCAGACCGGCGATGAGGTTGAGCAGAGTGGACTTGCCGCAACCGGAGTGGCCGATCAGAGCGATGAATTCTCCCTGCTCGACGCTCAGGCTGATGTCCTTGAGGGCGAGGAAGCGGCCCTGCTTGGTGGTGAACTCCATGTCCACATGGTCGATCTGGAGGTATTTGCTGCGCATGGCGAGGCTCCTCAGCGGTTCTCGTACTGGCAGCGGCGCGCCAGCAGCAGCAGGCCCTGCTCCAGCGCCAGCCCGACCAGGCCGATGACGACGATGGCGATGACGATGGACTCCACCTTGAGGTTGTTCCACTCGTCCCACACCCAGAAGCCGATGCCCACACCGCCGGTGAGCATTTCGGCGGCCACGATCACCAACCAGGCGGTGCCCAGGGACAGACGGATGCCGGTGAGCAGATAGGGCAGCACCGCGGGGAAGAGGATGCGGCTGAACACCTTCCATTCCGGCAGGTTGAGCACCCGCGCCACGTTGAGATAATCCTGAGGCACGCGCTGCACGCCCACAGCGGTGTTGATGATCATCGGCCAGATGGAGCAGATGAAGATGGTCCAGGTGGCGGCCGGATCGGCCTTCTGGAACAGCAGCAGGCCGATGGGCAGCCAGGCGAGCGGCGACACCGGTCTGAGCAAGGCGATGAGCGGTGCCGCCATGGCGTTGAGGAAGGCGAAGCGGCCGATCAGGAAACCCAGAGGAATACCCACCAGCGCCGCCAGACCGAAGCCCAGCCCGACGCGGCACAGAGACGACAGCACGTTCCAGCCGATGCCCTGGTCGTTGGGACCGTTGCTGTAGAAGGGATCGGCGAATATTTCCAGCGCCGCCGCCCATACCCGGCCCGGCCCCGGCAACTGGGCGTTGCCCTGGGCCAGCAGCGCCCACAGCAGCACAAACAGCCCCAGGCCCAGCAGCGGCGGCAGCCCGGCCCGTAGCCCGCCAGCCAGCGCCGCGCCGATCCGCCGCGGTACTGCTGTCGATGGCGCCGAGCCGGGAGTAGCGGGCGCGGGCTCATTGGCCGCCGCCTGCTGCAGGGGCACTACCTCGCCTCCGGTACGGTTGTCGCTGACGATCACGGCACTCATGGTCGTACCTCCTCAAGCCTTGATGGGGAAACCGTCGGCGTAGGCCTTGGGATCGGAACCGTCCCACAGCACGCCGTCGATCAGCCTGGCACTGCGCATCTCAACGCTCGGCAGCGCCACCCCGAGCGCCTTGGCCGCCTCGCTGTAGAGGTCGACGCGGTTGACCTTGCGCGCCACCGCCAGATAGTCGGGATGCCCGGCGATCAGGCCCCAGCGCTTGTGCTGGGTCATGAACCACATGCCGTCGGACAGGTAGGGGAAGTTGACCTTGCCCTCGTTGAAGAACTTCATGTGGTTGGGGTCCTTCCATTTCTTGCCCAGGCCGTTGTCGTATTCGCCGGTGAAGCGCCCCAGGATCACCTCCTCGGGCGCGTTGACGTAGGCCTTGCCGGCGATCGTCTTGGCCACCTTCCCGGCATTGCCGGCGGTATCGATATAGCGGGACGCCTCCAGCACTGCCATGAGCATGGCGCGGGTGGTGTTGGGATACTTCTCGGTGAACTCGCGGGTAGTGCCCAGTACCTTCTCCGGATGATCGACCCAGATGTCCTGGGTGGCAGCGGCGGAGAAGCCGATACCGTCGAAGATGGCGCGGGCGTTCCAGGGCTCGCCCACGCAGAACCCATCCATGTTGCCGACGCGCATGTTGGCCACCATCTGCGGCGGCGGCACGACGATGGACTTGACGTCCTGGAAGGGATGGATGCCGTGGGCCGCCAGCCAGTAATACAGCCACATGGCGTGGGTGCCGGTGGGGAAGGTCTGGGCGAAGGTGAACTCGCGGCCACCGGCGGCGACCAGCTTCTTTAGGCTCTCGCCATCGGTAACGCCCTGCTCCTTGAGCTGGTTGGCGAGCGTGATGCCCTGGCCGTTGTTGTTAAGGGCCATGAGTACCGCCATGTCCTTCTGCGGCCCGCCGACGCCGAGCTGCACACCGTAGACCAGGCCGTAGAGCACGTGGGCGGCATCCAGCTCACCGTATACCAGCTTGTCGCGTACCGCCGCCCAGGATGCCTCCTTGGTCGGGGTGATCTTGAGGCCGTACTTCTGGTCCAGGCCCAGCTCGGCGGCCATCACCACCGAGGCGCAGTCGGTGAGGGGGATGAAGCCTATCTTGATCTCGGGCTTTTCCGGCGCGTCGCTGCCTGCGGCCCAGGCGGCCGAGCGCAGCCAGGACGGCGTGGCGGTCATCATGGTCGCGGCTCCCAGCAGCAGGCCGCCGGCGTTCTTGAGAAAGCGGCGGCGGCTTGGTTCAGGCGTGTGGCGTTGGGTCATCGCATATCTCCGGCGAGCGTCGAAGAAAAAAGGCGTCCGACCACCCGCTTATCGCCGCAAGAGCGATACGCGGGGATCGGACGCCGTTGTCCGTCGGTGCGGCCAGCATCGGCCGCTCGTCCTCGCCGATTGCGGACCGCCGTTGGCCCGCTCGGCGAGCGTCAACC
The DNA here is from genome assembly GCA_035575095.1 of Candidatus Competibacteraceae bacterium. Lineage (GTDB taxonomy): Bacteria > Pseudomonadota > Gammaproteobacteria > Competibacterales > Competibacteraceae > DATLYF01. The sequence continues at coordinate 25,824 of DATLYF010000083.1, read as the reverse complement.
CATATTTAGCAAATGACGGGCCAACTCTCTGTAATACCCACTAAGGGCTCTTTTCTAGCTATTAAGGGATAGCGGTTCGAGAAAATGGAGTATTATTGCCCCAATCTTGTGCAGCGCAGCACAAGATTGGATCATGCGGATCAACCCAGCAGCTCCATTACATCGATGATGCTGCGCGCCACCTCTGCCAGCCGCTGGCCGCGATCCATGGCCAGCTTACGCAGGGCCTGGTAGGCCTCCTCTTCGTTGTAGCCCTTGTGCGCCATGAGCAGACCCTTGGCCTTCTCGATCACCTTGCGTTCGGCCAGCCTGTTGCGGGTTTCCTCCAGCTCGCGGCGCAGCGCCTGGAACTCGCGGAAGCGGGCGATGGCCACCTCGACGATGGGCTGCACCCGCTGCGGCGCCAGACCGTCCACTACGTAGGCGCTGACCCCGGCGCGCACCGCCGCGGCGATAGTGTCGCGGTCGCCGTCCTCGGCGAACATGACGATGGGCCGGGGCTGGTCCTGATCCAGGTGGCGCAGGTTCTCCAGGGTATCGCGGTCGGGGGAATCCAGATCGATGAGGATCAGGTCCGGCTCCAGGGCCCGCACCCGGGCGGATAGGTCAACCACATCGTGCAGCTGCGCCACCACCCGGTAGCCGGCGTCATGCAAGGCCTGCTCCAGGAGGGCGGCACGCCCCCGATCGCTGTCGATGAGCATCACGCGCAGGGAGTTCATAGCAGGCAGTCCGGTACGACATTGCAGAAGACTGCCCTGCAAATCCAGGGCCAGAACGGGCCGGTTCAGGAGGCGGCATTCACCACGAAGCCGCGCAGCTCCGCCAGCAGCCGCGCCAGGGCTGCGTTGGCGGCCCTGGCCGCGCCCTCGGCATCGTCACTGGGAGCCGGCTCGGCGGTCTCGAACAGCCGGGTGGCCAGCACCTGACGGTCACTGATGCGGAACAGCCGGGCGCGCAGAGCCAGCCGTACCTGGCTGGGGCCGCTGCGGAACTCCTGCACCAGGCGCAACAGCTCCAGCTCCAGGCGCAGGTCGGCTCTGGCCGCGGCCGGCGGCGCCAGTACCGCCCTGAAGGCGCCGCTATCCTCCAGGGCGTTCACCACCAGCGGCGTCAGCATACGCGCCGGGGTGTCGGCCCACTGGCTCTTGGTGTAGTAGTCCAAGCTCAGCGGATCGCGGCTGTAGGCGATGTAAGGCGTGTCGAAGCCGGGCTGGGCGCGCGGCTGATCCACCAGCAGCACCGGTGCATCGCCGCGCCGCGGAGTCGCATCGGCCGCTGCAGGGGAGGCATCCAGCAGATAGGTACGGGGCGCTGGGCGGCCATCGCTGGGGATCAGCGAGGCACAGCCGGCCAGGACCAGCGGCAGCGCCAGGCACAGCACCCGGAGCAGGGTCCGTAGCATCTTCTCCATGAGGCTATTCTCCCGGTCCTGGCCTGCCGGAGGGGCGCCCCAGCAGCAGCATGCGCGGATTGCGATCCAGCTCGTCGGTAAAGCGGCGCAGCGACTCGGCCAGCTGGCCCAGTTCCAGCATCAGCCCGCTCAACTGTGGGCCGGTGCCCGTGGCCCATTCGCGCAGGTCGCGCTGCCCTTGGCTCACCACCTTATCCAGATTGGTGCTGGTGCGGGCAATGTTATCGGCCATCTGTCGCAGCGCCTGGGTAGCCTCGCGCGCCCGGACCAGCAGCAGCGGCAACTCGTTGCTGCCACGCGCGGCATTGTCCAGTACGCGGTCGGCCTTGGCCAGCAACCGGTCGAGATCGGCGCTGGCTGCTTCCAGATTGGCCAGGGTGCGGCCGATGCTGTCACTGCCTTGCGCCACCGTGGCGGTGATGCGCTCGGCGCTGGCCAGAGTGTTACCGATGGCCTGCAGGTTGCGGTCGTTGAGCAGCAGTTCCAGGCGCCCCGAGAGCCGGTAGATACTGGTGACGATGTTGTTGAAGGCCTCGTCCAGGCGCGCCGCCAGGGACGGGCCGCTGGCGATCACCGGCGGCGGCTCGCCGCGCTGGGGCGCGAGCGGCGGCGATTCGCGGCTGCCGCCGGTAAGCTCGATGGAGGTCAGCCCGGTCAGGCCCTGAGTGGTGAGCACGGCGCGGGTATCGGTGCGCACCGGCGTCCCGCGTTCGATCTCCAGCACAATCTCCACCCGCTCCGGGTTGTGCTTGTCCAGCTCCACCGCCGCCACCCGGCCCACCTGCACGCCGCGGTACTTGACTGCGGCCTTGGGGTTGAGGCCCGACACCGATTCGCTGGTATAGACCCGGTAGAGATCGTATTGCTTGTCCTGGGCGCCCACGGTGAGCCACAGCACCACCCCCACCAGGGCGGCGCCCAGCAGCACCACGAACAAGCCCACCAGGGTATAGTTCAGCTTGGTTTCCATGCGCTCTCCCGCGCCGCCCGCCCGCGCGGCCCTTGGAAATACTGGCGGATCAGGGGGTGCTCGGAGCGGCTCAGCTCCGCCATGGGCGCGTAGCCGAGCACCCGCCGCTCCCCCAGAAAGGCAACCCGGTCGGTGATGCGCCACAGCGAATCCAGGTCGTGGGTCACCATCACCACCGTCAGCCCCAGGGACTCCTTGAGCTGCAGGATCAGCTCGTCGAAGGCTCCGGCACTGACCGGATCGAGGCCGGCGGTGGGCTCGTCCAGGAACAGCAGGCTGGGGTCGAGCGCCAAGGCCCGCGCCAGGGCGGCGCGCTTGAGCATGCCGCCGGAGAGCTGGCGCGGATAGAGGTCGGCGGCCTGCGCCGGCAGCCCCGCCAAGGCGATCTTGAACTCGGCGATCTCCTCGATCTGGCGGCGGCTCAGCCGGGTATGCTCGGCCAGCGGCACCGCCACGTTCTCCTGCACCGTCAGTGAGCTGAACAGGGCGCCGTGCTGGAACAGCATGCCGAAGCGCCGGCGTAGGGCGAAGCTCTCGCTCTCGCCGATGTTCCACACCTCGCGCCCGAACAGCCGCACCGTGCCGGCCGCCGGGCGCTGCAGCATGACGATCGCGCGCAGCAGCGTGGTCTTGCCCGAGCCCGAGCCGCCCACCAGTGCCACTACCTCGCCGGCAGCCACGCTGAGGTCCAGCTCCTCGTGGATCACCAGATTGCCGAACTGGGTGCGCACGCCGTGCAGCTCGATCACCCACTGGCTGCTCATATGCCCAACCAACCGAACAGCACCGAGAAGAAGGCATCGGCCACGATCACCAGGAAAATCGACTGGACCACGCTCACCGTAGTCTGCCGGCCGACGCTGTCGGCCCCGCCCTGCACCTGGAAGCCCTGGTAGCAGCCCACCAGAGCGATGATGGCGGCGAACACCGGGGCCTTGCCGATGCCAATGAGAAAGGAGGTCAATGACACCGCCTGCGGCACCCGGTCGAGAAACTCGGCAAATGTCACCCCAAGCAGGAACTGCGCCATGACCATGCCACCGAACACGCTGACGAAATCGGCGAACAGCGCCAGCAGCGGCAGGGCGATGAGCAGCGCCCCGAGCTTGGGCAACACCAGGATCTCCAGCGGAGAGATGCCGATGGTGCGTAGCGCGTCCACCTCCTCGGTGACGCGCATGGTACCGATCTCGGCGGTGAAGGCCGAGCCGGTGCGGCCGGCGACGATGATGGCGGTGAGCAGCGGCGCCAGTTCGCGCAGCATGGTCAAGCACACCAGCTCGACGATGAAGATGTTGGCGCCGTAATACTTGAGCTGCTGGCCGCCCTGGTAGGCGATCACCACGCCCATGAGGAAGGTCAGCAGGGCGAGAATGGGCAGGGCGTTGACCCCGGCGCTCTCGATCACCGCCAGCAGCGCACGACCGCGCAGGCGCCACGGCTGTGCCAGGGTGCGGGCGATGACCGTGCTGACCTCGCCGATGAAGGCGAGGAAGTCGCGGGCGTTGATCAGGTGGGCAACGCTCTGGCGCCCCAGGCCGGCCAGGAAGCCCTCGCCGACCGGTGGCGGTGGCCGCTGCCCGGCCTCGTGGCGACGCTCCTGCACCAGCTCCAGCAAAGCCTGATCGGCCGGCGCCAGGCCCACCAGCCGCGCCGCCCGGCCCTGCTCCGCCAGCTGCTCCAGCAGCCGCGCCAACTGCAGGGCCCCAGTGGTATCCAGGGCTTCGATGGCGCTGCCATCCAGCGTGAACGATCCGAGCGGCCAGTCGACCAGCGCCAGCCGCCCCTCCAATCCCTCGATGCCGGCCACGGTCCAGGCGCCGCGGCAGCGGATGCCGTCGCGGGCGATCTCGATGCGGGCCGGGCTGATGGGGGTAGTCTCGGTCATGGCAGCGGCCGATGGTATCAGCGGGGATTGAGATGGCGCCAGCGCTCCGGGCTCTGCTGCGCCCCCGATTCGGCCCAAATGCCGCGCCGTGCCTGGCGCGCCTCGGCCTGGGCCTGGCGATATTCAGCCGCGCGGTTGTAGCGCTCGTAGACCACCGCCCGGCCCTGGCGCACCAGTTCCAGGCCGAGATCGGTATCACCGGCCCGTAGCCGCGCCACGGTACGGCCGTAGCGGTCGGTGTCCAGCACCTCCACCGTCACCTGAGCCGGCAGCAACGCCGCCAGCGCCTGCCGTGCCTGCTCGCCCCAGGGGGCCTGCGCCAGCTCCGGCGCGTCGATGCCGTGCAACCGCACCTTGCGTCGACCACCGGGGCAGTCCAGGCTCACCGTATCGCCGTCGTGCACCGTCTGCACTCGGCACTGCAAGCGCTCGCCGAGCGCCGGTGGCTGCGATTGCGCCGGCCAATACGGCAGACTGTAGCCGAGTACTCCCAGCCACAGAACGATCAGCAATCCGCGCTGCCGCCACTGCCGGCGCTGACGTGGCGCCAGCGCCGCCCAGCGAGTGTGTAGCGCGTGCAACAGGCGTCCTGCCATAGCAATCTCTCCAGCGCCACCCCCTACCCCTGTTCGAGGGAAGGGGGCACACGCTCATCTCCTCGCCGCCGCCAGCGCCTGCTCGATGTCAGCGATGATGTCATCGATATGCTCCAGACCTATGGACAGCCGGACCGTATCCTCGGTGACACCGGCCCTGGCCAGTTCCACGGCGTTGAGCTGGCGGTGCGTGGTGCTGGCCGGATGGCAGGCCAGGGACTTGGCATCGCCGATGTTGACCAGGCGGGTGATCAGCTTGAGGGCGTCCTGGAATCGCGCGCCGGCCTCGCGCCCGCCCCGTATGCCGAAGGTGAGCAAGCCCGAGGCGCGCCCGCCCATGTAGCGGTCGACCAGCGGACGGAACGGGCTGTCGGGCAGCCCAGCGTAGTTGACCCACTCCACCTGGGGATGGCTGCGCAGGTACTCGGCCACCTTGAGCGCGTTGTCGCAATGGCGCTCCATGCGCAGCGGCAGGGTCTCGATGCCCTGCAGGATGAGAAACGCATTGAACGGGCTGATGGCTGCGCCCATATTGCGCAGCGGCACCACGCGGGCGCGGGCGATGTAGGCCGCTGCACCCAAGGCCTCGGTGTAGATCACACCGTGGTAGGAGACGTCGGGCTCGTTGAGGCGGCGGAAGCGGCTCTTGTGTTCGGCCCAGGGAAACCTGCCGGAATCGACGATGACGCCGCCGATGCAGGTACCGTGGCCGTTCATATACTTGGTCAGCGAGTGCACCACGATGTCGGCGCCGTGCTCGAAGGGCCGGCACAAATAGGGAGTAGGCACGGTATTGTCGACGATCAGCGGCACGCCGCCCTGGTGCGCGACCTCGGCAAAGGCGGCGAAATCCACCACGTTGCCCAAGGGGTTGCCCATGGACTCGCAGTACACCGCCTTGGTGCGGGCGTCGATGAGCTTGGCTGCGGCCTGCGGGTCGCGATAATCGCAGAAGCGCACTTCGATGCCATACTGCGGCAGGGTGTGGGCGAACAGGTTGTAGGTGCCGCCGTACAAGGTGCTGATGGCGACGATATTGTCCCCGGCCTCGGCGATGGTCTGGATGGCGTAGGTGATGGCGGCCTGCCCGGAGGCCAGGGCCAGGGCGCCGATGCCGCCCTCCATGGCGGCCACCCGCGCTTCCAGCACGGCGGTGGTGGGGTTCATGATGCGGGTGTAGATGTTGCCCTGCACCTTGAGGTCGAACAGGTCGGCACCGTGCTGGGTGCTGTCGAAAGCGTAGCTGGTGGTCTGGTAGATGGGCACCGCCACCGCCTTGGTGGTGGGGTCGGGGCTGTAGCCGGCGTGGATGGCCAGGGTTTCGAGTTTCATCGGCGTGTTTTCCTTGGATAGAGGACAAGCTCTCGGGCAATCGCGAAAACTCTAAAGGGCGCCGCTCAGGCGCACCAGCCCCTGTAGCGCCAGCCAGGCGTACCCCGCCGCCAGAGCGTCGTCGAGCATGATGCCGAGGCCGCCGTGCACGCGGCGGTCGGCGAGGCGCACCGGCCAGGGCTTGAGGATATCGAACAGCCGAAACAGCAGGAACCCGGCTAGCCACCACGGCCAGCCTGCGGGGGCTGCAGCCATGGTGAGCACATAACCTACCACCTCGTCCCAGACGATGGCCGGATGGTCGTGCACCCGCAGCGCCCGGGCGGTGCGCCCGCACAGCCAGACGCCGAGGGTGAACAGGGCCAGCGCCGCCAGTAGATAGGCGGACAGCGGCAAGCCGGCCAGCACCAGATAGAGCGGGATGGCTGCCAGGGTGCCGCAGGTGCCGGGCGCCTTGGGCGCTAGGCCGCTGCCGCAGCCCAGGGCCAGGCAGTGGCCGGGGTCGCGCAGCCAGACCGCGTCAGGCAAAGTGGTCATAACCGACGCGCTCCGGGCGGTAGAGGGTGCCGTCAGGACGCAGACAGCGCAGCCCCGGTTCGAGCTCGATCACTCCGATCTCGGTGAGCGGGCAATCCCAGCCTGCGGCCTCCTGCAGCACCCGCTCCAAGCGCTCGGGCGACACGGTCAGGCACAGCTCATAGTCGTCGCCGCCACTTAGGGCGCAATCCCAGGCCAGTTCCGCCGGCACCGCGCGCAGCGCCGCCGACAGCGGCAGCCGCGCCAGCCACAGGGTCGCTCCCACGCCACTGGCGGCGAGGATGTGACCGAGATCCTGGGCCAGGCCGTCGGAGACGTCGATGGCCGCCGAGGCCAGACCGCGCAGCGCCAGCCCCTGGGCGATGCGCGGCGTGGGCCGGTCGAGGCGCCGGCGCAGATAATCGTGGTGCTCGGCCGCCACTACGGTCTGTCCCAGGGTCTGGCGCAGGGCCAGCCCGGCGTCGCCCGGTGTGCCGGTGACCAGGATGCGGTCGCCGGGCCGCGCCCCGGCGCGGCGCAGGGCCTGGCCGGGCGGCACGAAGCCGTGCACCTGTACGGCGATGGCCAGCGGGCCGCGGGTGGTATCGCCGCCGACCAGGGCCACGTCGTGCTGCTCGGCCAGGGTATAGAAGCCGTGGCAGAAGCCGCGAAGCCATTGCTCGTCGGCCGCCGGCAGGGTCAGGCCGAGGGTCGCCCAGGCCGGCTCCGCGCCCATGGCAGCGAGATCGCTGAGGTTGACCGCCAGGGCCTTGTAACCCACGCCCTCGGGGTCGGCGTCGGCCAGGAAATGGCGCCCGCCCACCAGCAGGTCCAGGGACACGGCCAGTTCCTGCCCGGTCGGCACTCGCAGCAGGGCGCAATCGTCGCCCACGCCCAAGATCACGTCGGGACGCGTCAGGGCGCGCTGAAAATAGCGGCGGATCAGTTCGAACTCACCCAATGTCTCGCTCCTCGTTGCGGCCCGGATATGGCAAGCTGCCTTCCTCCATCCGCTGTTCCAGGAGAGGCCCATGCATCCGCGCCTGATCGAAGCCGAACAACTGCACGCCCAGCTCCAGCGGCCAGAGTTGCTGCTGGTGGACATGCGCACGCCACCGGCCTACGCCGCCGGCCACATCCCCGGCGCCCGCCAGCTCGACTATAGCGCCCTGGTGCGGTCGCGCCCACCGGCCATGGGCCTGCTGCCAGAACCCGCCGCCCTGGCGCCGGTGCTGTCACGGCTGGGGCTCAGCCCGGATGCCTGGGTAGTGGCCTATGACGACGAAGGCAACGGCCGTGCCGCGCGTCTGCTGTGGACCCTGGAGGTGCTCGGCCATCCACACCTGAGCCTGCTCGACGGCGGCCTGCCGGCCTGGCTGGCAGCGGGTCTGCCGCTGAGCCGCGAAGCGCCGCCCGCCGCGCCCGGCAGCTATGCCGTCAACCTGGCCAATCCCGCCGCCTACGCCGACAAGGACTACGTGCTCGCTCATCTGGGCGATCCCGACGTAGTGCTGCTCGATACCCGCAGCCCGGCCGAGTACGCCGGGCTAGACGTGCGCGCCGCCCGCGGCGGCCATATACCCGGCGCGGTCAACTTCAACTGGACCGAGGCCATGGACCCGATCCGGCAGCTGCGCCTCAAGCCCGCTGCCGAACTGCGCGCCCTGCTGAGGTCCTGCGGCGCCACCCCGGACAAGGAGGTGATCGTCTACTGCCAGACCCACCACCGCTCCGCTCACACTTACTGGGTGCTCAAACATCTGGGCTATCGGCGGGTGCGTGGCTACGCCGGGGCCTGGTCGGAGTGGGGCAACGATCCGGCGCTACCGATCGAATAGGGGATCGAGGACCCGGGAAGCGGATGACCGCCCTACCCCTGCTCCCTGGTCTCCGCTCCCGGGTCCCGTGCCGCAGGCACGAAGATCTGCTCGCGGTAATAGCGCAGCTCGGCGATGGAATCGCGGATGTCGTCCAGAGCCAGATGGCTGGAGTTCTTGCTGAAGCCCTTGATCCTGTCCGGGTACCAGCGCCGCGCCAACTCCTTGACGGTACTCACGTCCAGGTTGCGGTAGTGGAAATACGCTTCCAGCTGCGGCATGCAGCGCGCCAGGAAGCGGCGATCCTGGCAGATGCTGTTGCCGCACATGGGCGAGCTCCCCTGGGGCACATGGCGGCGCAGGAACTCCAGGGTCAGGCGCTCGGCCGCAGCCTCATCGATGGCGCTCGCGCGCACCCGGGCGAGCAGACCGGAGCGGCCATGCTGGTTCTTGTTCCACTCGTCCATGGCCTCCAGCACCGCCTCCTCCTGGTGGATGGCCAGCACCGGCCCCTCGGCGATGACGTTCAACTGGTTGTCGGTGACGATGGTGGCGATCTCGATGATGCGGTCGTTCTGGGTATCGAGACCGGTCATCTCCAGATCGATCCAGATCAGGTTGTCGGCAGACATGCTCCCTCGCGGCGGCGTGCAGATTGCCGCGCATTATGGCAGCGGCTAAGCTGGCCAGCCAAGCCGATCAGCCCCGGGAGTGTACGCCGCGACCTATGGCCCGCCGCCGTCTCAGCCAGCGTCAGTTGGAGCGCATCCGCAAACTGCAGGAACAGCGCCGCAGCCGCGCTGCCCGACGCGCCAGCCGCGAGCACGAGAGCGGCCCTCTGGGCGCCGAGCAGCCGGGCCTGGTGCTCGCCAACTTCGGTCCGCATCTCATCGTCGAGGACGAGCGCGGGGGGCTGTGGCGCTGCGCCGTGCGCCAGAACCTGGGGACGGTGGTGTGCGGCGACCGGGTGATCTGGCAACCGGCCGCCGCCGGCGGCGGCGTGGTCGTAGCGGTGGAGCCGCGCCGCTCGCTGCTAGCCCGCGGCGGCTACGGCGGCCGGCCCAAGCCGATCGCCGCCAACCTGGATCAGGTGCTGGTGGTGCTGGCCCCCATGCCGGTACCCACCTTGTCGCTGATCGACCGCTATCTGGTGGCCATCGAGCGGCTGGGGGTGAATGCTCTGCTCATCCTCAACAAGAGCGATCTGCTCGATGCGAAGAGCGCTACCCTGCTCGATGAGTTGCTGGGGGTATATGAACGTATCGGCTATCGACTGGTACGCACCAGCACCCGCTCGGCCGCGGGGCTGGCGCCGCTGCGCCGGGCGCTGGCCGGACATACCAGCATCCTGGTGGGCCAGTCCGGAGTGGGTAAGTCCTCGCTGATCAAGGCCCTGCTGCCGCAGCGGGAGATCCGCACCCAGGCCATCTCGGCGGCCACCGGTCTAGGCACCCATGCCACCACCACCACCACCCTCTATCACCTGCCCGATGGCGGCGACCTGATCGACTCGCCAGGAGTGCGCAGCTTCGAGCTGGAGGATCTGGACCAGACCGCCCTGGACCGCGGTTTCCGCGAGTTCGCGCCCTATTTGGGACAGTGTCGCTTCTCCAACTGCGGCCACCGGGTGGAGCCAGGCTGCGCCTTGCGCGAGGCGGTGGCCCGGGGCGAACTCGACGAGCGGCGGCTGGAGAGCTATCTGCAGCTCAAGGACGGGCTGAAACCGGAATATTGACCTTCCCGTTCGCGGTCCGTAGGGGGTACGGAACGACTGTCGTGCCACTTCGTCTCAGCCCGGCGGCCAGTCCATCTCACGCCCGGCCAGCAGGTGCATGTGCAGATGGAAAACCACCTGGCCGCCGTCGCGGTTGCAGTTGATCACGGTGCGATAGCCGGCCTGGGCGAAACCCTGCTCCCGGGCGATCTTCTGCGCCACCAGGAACATGTGCCCGACCAGGGCGGCGTCGGCCTCGGTGAGGTCATTGAGGGTGGCGATGGACTGCTTGGGCACGATGAGGATGTGCACCGGCGCCTGCGGGGCGATGTCGTGGAAGGCCAGCACCTTGTCGTCCTCGTAGACGATGCTGGCCGGCAGTTCCTTGCGGATGATCTTGCCGAAGATGGTGTCGGCCATGGGCGATGCTCCTTGCGCTTTCAGAACTCGCGGCGCCCGGCGAAGGCCCGCGACAGGGTGCCGCCGTCGATGAACTCCAGTTCCCCACCCACCGGCACGCCGCTGGCGATGCGGGTAACCCTCACCCCACGTTCGCGCGCCAGCTCGGCGATATAGTAAGCCGTGGCCTCCCCCTCCACAGTGGGATTGGTGGCGAGGATCAGCTCGCGCACCTCGCCCCCCGCCAGCCGCGCCTCCAGCCGATCCAGCCCCAGGGCATCGGGGCCGATGCCGTCCAGCGGCGAGAGGTGGCCCATGAGCACAAAGTAGCGGCCGCGAAAGCCGGTAGCCTGCTCCAGGGCCAGCACATCGGCGGGGGTCTCCACCACGCACAGCAGCCCCGGGTCGCGGGTCGGGTCGGCGCACAGCGGACAGACCTCGTCCTCGCTCAGGTTGCGGCACAGCCGGCAGTGGCCGATGCGCTGCAGGGCCTCGCTCAGCGTGGCGGCAAGCCGCGCCGCGCCTTCCCGGTCCCGCTCCAGCAGGTGCAGGGCCATGCGCTGGGCCGACTTGGCACCGACGCCGGGCAGGCAGCGCAAGGCGTCCATGAGCCGGCCGAGCAGCGGAGGCTGGGTCATCGACGCTGCTTCAGAACGGCAGCTTGAGGTCGCCAGGCAGGCCCAGGCCGGCGGTCAGACCGGCCAGGCGCTCCTGAGTCGTCCGCTCCAGCTTGTGCACGGCGTCGTTGATGGCCGCCGCCACCAGGTCCTCCAGCATGTCCTTGTCGTCGCTGAGCAGGCTGCCGTCGATGCTGACGCGGCGCACCTCGTGGCGGCCGGTCATCACCACCTTGACCAGCCCGCCGCCGGATTCGCCGGTGATCTCCAGATTGGCCAGTTCCTGCTGGGCCCGCTGCAGATTCTCCTGCATCTTCTGAGCCTGCTTCATCAGATTGCCGATTCCGCCTTTCATGGGCTTTCCTCTTGCTGACGCCGGACTAGCTGTCCAGCGGGGTGATCGATTCGGTCCGGATCTGCGCATCGAAGGTATCGCACAGGGCGCGCACGTTGGGGTCCTGTTCGATGCTCTCGATCGCCGCCTGACGCCGCTCCGCCAGGCGCTGCGCCTGCTGCCGCGCCGGCGTATCCAGCTCGCCCTGGGCGGCGCGGAACTCCAGGCGCAGGGAGCTGGTTCCCAAGTACCGCTCCAGGGCCTGCAGCAACTGGCGCTCGGCGTTGGGGGTGCGCATGTGCACGTGGCTGGGCTCGAGCAGCAGGCGCAGAGTGTTGCCCTGGCGTGCTTCGAGCTGGCAGTTCAGCGCCAGCTGCAGGGCGACGCCCTTGAGCTCCAGACGCCGCACCGCCTGCTGCCAGTCCAGGGGCAGCGGAGCCTCGGCCAGCGGTACCGGCGGCGCAGGCTGCCTGCTCGGTGCCGGCAGGACATCCGGCTCGGGACGGAGCGGGTGTGCGCTTGCCGCGCTCTGAGCCACGGTCGGCGCCGGGTCGGCGCGGGTCGGCGCAGGCCGGTGGGCCGGCGCGGCCGCAGTGCCATTGCCGGCCAGTACCGCGCGCACTCCGGCGCTGGGCGGCTGGCGGGGGGTTGCGGCGGGAGCCGCCTGGCTGGTAGTCGGCATCCGCACCGGAGCCTCGGCCTCCTCCAGCGGGCGGAAGCAGAGCATGCGCAGCAGCACCATCTCGAAGCCGCCGCGTGCTTCTGGCGACAGCGGCAGGTCGCGGCGGCCGTGCAGGGCGATCTGATACCAGAGCTGCACCTCCTCGGGCGCCAGCCGTGCCGCCAGGGCGCACAGCGCCTCGCGTTCCGGCCAGTCCGCGCCGGCCGTCTCGGGCAGGGCCTGCAGCAGGGCAATGCGCTGCAAGCGGGTGATCAGCTCCGCCAGCACACCCTCGAAGTCCGCCGCCGCCCGCTCCAGTTCCATCACCTGCTCCATCAGCACCGCAGCATCGCCGCTCGCCAGGGCCTCGATGAGCCCCAGCACCTGGCGCGGATCAAGGCTGCCGAGCATGGCGCTTACCGCCTCCAGGCTGACCCGGCCGCCGCCGAAGGCGATGGCCTGATCGAGCAGGCTGAGGGCATCGCGCATGCTGCCCTCGCCGGCGCGCGCCAGCAGCTCCAGGGCAGCGGCATCGCAGGCGATGCCTTCGCGCTCCAGAATGTGGGCAAGGTGCTGGGCGATGAGCCCGGTCGGCAGACGCTTGAGGTTGAACTGCAGGCAGCGGGAGAGGATGGTGACCGGCAGCTTCTGCGGGTCGGTGGTAGCCAGCAGGAACTTGACGTGAGGCGGCGGCTCCTCCAGCGTCTTCAGCAGGGCATTGAAGCTGTGGGCGGAGAGCATGTGCACCTCGTCGATGAGGTACACCTTGTAGCGGCCACGGGTGGGGGCGTACTGGACGTTCTCCAGCAGCTCGCGGGTATCCTCCACCTTGGTGCGGGAGGCGGCGTCGACCTCGATCAGATCGACGAAACGCCCCTCGTCGACCTCGCGGCAAGCGCCGCATTCACCGCAGGGATTGGAACTCACCCCGCGCTCGCAGTTGAGGGATTTGGCGAAGATGCGCGAGATGGTGGTCTTGCCTACCCCGCGGGTGCCGGTAAAAAGGAAGGCGTGATGCAAGCGGTCGTGGTCCAGAGCGTTGGTCAGGGCGCGCACCACATGCTCCTGGCCCACCAGCTCGTGAAACGTGCGCGGGCGCCAACGCCGCGCCAGCACCTGATAGCTCATGCCGCGCCTTGATTTACCGGGGATCGATGGGAAACAACTATAACCGAACGGTGGTGAGGGTGGCGACCCGTACCAGCCACACCCCGGCGCCCGAGTCCGCTGCTGCCGCTGCTCCCTTCCGGGCCTGACGGGGTTCACAGTTTATCGTCGCGGGGGGACCGGTACGGGCCACCATCGAGCGGTTGAGAAACGCTGACGGCCGCCGGCCGTCAGTGGGGAATTGGCGGAGAGAGAGGGATTCGAACCCTCGATACGGTTTTGCCGTATACACGATTTCCAGTCGTGCGCCTTCGACCACTCGGCCATCTCTCCTGGAAGCAGCGCCATCCTGGCGAAGAGGCGCGGAAGGATAACCCAACCGCACCGGCATTGCAATGTCGGCTCAGGCCTGGCTCAGCCCCTTCATGCTCAGGCGGATACGGCCCTGCTTGTCGATCTCCAGCACCTTGACCTTGATGACATCGCCCACCGCCAGCTTGTCGGAGACACTCTGGATGCGCTCCTCGGAGATCTGGGAGATATGCACCATGCCATCGCGCCCGGGCAGGATGGTGACGAAAGCGCCGAAGTCCATGATGCGCGCCACCTTGCCCTCATAGATCTGGCCCACCTCGACGTCGGCGGTGATCTGCTCGATGCGCCGGCGCGCCTCGTCGGCCGCAGCCTTGCTGGTGGCGGCGATCTTTATCGTGCCGTCGTCCTCGATATCGATGGTGGTGCCGGTTTCCTCGGTGATGGCGCGGATGGTGACGCCGCCCTTGCCGATCACGTCGCGGATCTTGTCCGGGCTGATGCGCAGGGTGGTGAAGCGCGGTGCGTACTCGGAGATCTCCGGACGCGGCGCGCTGATGACGGCGTTCATCTTCTCCAGGATGTGCAGCCGCCCCTCCTTGGCCTGGGCCAGGGCGGCGCGCATGATCTCCTCGGTGATGCCGTCGATCTTGATGTCCATCTGTAGGGCGGTGACGCCACTGTTGGTGCCGGCCACCTTGAAGTCCATGTCACCCAGGTGATCCTCGTCGCCGAGAATGTCGCTCAGCACGGCGAAGCGTTCACCTTCCTTGATCAGGCCCATGGCGATACCGGCCACCGGCGCCTTGAGCGGCACGCCGGCGTCCATCAGCGACAGCGAGGCACCGCATACCGAGGCCATGGAGCTGGAGCCGTTGGACTCGGTGATCTCGGAGACCACACGCACCGTGTAGGGGTAGCTGTCCATGTCCGGCATCACCGCCTGCACGCCACGCTTGGCCAGGCGGCCATGGCCGATCTCGCGCCGCTTGGGGCTACCCACCATGCCGGTCTCGCCCACCGAGTAGGGCGGGAAGTTGTAATGCAGCATGAACGGCTCGCGGTACTCGCCCTCGATGGCGTCGATGATCTGCGAGTCGCGGTTGGTGCCCAGGGTGGTGATCACCAAAGCCTGGGTCTCGCCGCGGGTGAACAGGGCCGAGCCATGGGTGCGCGGCAGCACGCCCACTTTGACGGTGATGGGGCGCACGGTCCGGGTGTCGCGGCCGTCGATGCGCGGCTGACCGGAGAGGATGCGGTCGCGGACGATGCGATACTCCAGCTCGCCGAAGGCATTCTTGACCTGCTCCGCGCCCCAGCGCGGGCTCTCGCCGCCGGCCAGGCTCTCCATCACCTGGTTGCGGATCTCCTTGACCCGCTCCTGGCGCGCCTTCTTCTCGGCGATCTGGTAGGCCTGGCTCAGGGCGTCGAAGGCAGCGGCGCGCACAGCCTGCTCCAGGGTTTCATCCTTGGCCGGCGGCTGCCAGTCCCAGGGGGTGACACCTACCTCGGCGGCCAGTTCCTTGATCGCCTTGATCGCCACCTGCATCTGCCGGTGACCGAACACCACCGCGCCGAGCATCACCTCCTCGGACAGTTCCTGGGCCTCGGACTCGACCATGAGCACAGCATTCTCGGTGCCGGCCACCACCAGGTCGAGCTGGGAATCGGCCAGTTCCCGGCGAGTGGGATTGAGCAGGTACTGACCGTCCTTGTAGCCTACCTTGGCGGCGCCGATCGGCCCCCGGAAGGGCAGGCCGGACAGGGTCAGCGCGGCGGAAGCGCCGATCATGGAGGGAATGTCCGGGTCCACCTCGCTGTTCAGGGACAGCACCGTGGCGATCACCTGGACTTCGTTGGTGAAACCCTCGGGGAACAGGGGGCGCAGGGGACGGTCGATGAGCCGCGAGGTCAGGGTCTCTTTCTCCGAGGGACGGCCCTCGCGCCGGAAGAAACCGCCGGGGATGCGGCCCGCTGCGTAGCTCCGTTCCTGATAGTTCACCGTCAACGGGAAGAAATCGCGCCCCTCGACGGTCTCCTTGGCGCCGACCGCGGTCACCAGGACCACGGTATCGGACATGTTGACAACCACGGCAGCGCTGGCCTGGCGGGCGATCTCGCCGGTCTCCAGGATCACGGTGTGGTTGCCGTACTGAAAGGTTTTTTTGATGGGGCTCACGGAATCATCCTAATGCAGTGCGGAATGGGGAGCGGACCACCCGCGCCCGACCGGGCGCGCCGTTCTCAACGGCGCAGGGATAGGCGCTCGATCAGGCTCTGGTAGCGCTGGGCGTCGGTGCGCTTCAGGTAATCCAGCAGCTTGCGCCGCTTGTTGACCATCTTCAGCAGGCCCTGGCGGGAGTGGTGATCGGCCTTGTGGGTAGCGAAATGGTTCTGCAGGTCGTTGATGCGGCTGGTGAGCAGGGCCACCTGTACCTCGGTAGAGCCAGTGTCGTTGGCGTCACGCTGGTACTCGGCGATGATTTGGGCCTTCTGTTCGGTGCTGAGCGACATGTAAGCAAACTCCGATCGATGACGAATCAAACGCGGGATTTTAATCCCAGCCATGGGCTTGAACAAGCAAGCCCCTTGGGGGCACGACCCAGTCAGCCCGCCAGGCCATGCTCCGTTTCTGCCGGCAGTTGCACCAGCCGGCGTGGTGCCACCCGGCCATCGTCGAGGATCTCGCCGATGCCGAGAAAACGGGTTTCGCCCTGGTACAGCCGCACCAGTCCCCGAGTCGGGGCACGTGGCACCAGGACCGGATTGCCGTGCCGCAGGTAATGGGCGGAATCCGCCCCCACGTGCAGCGCCGGCCAATGGGCGATGGCGCTGTCCACCGGCAGCAGGCGCGCATCTAGGGCAGCCTCGCCCTGCTCGGCCAAGCGCTCCAATTCATCCAGGCCGACCATGGCCGCAGCAGCGTAGGGACTGACGGCGCTGCGCCGCAGCTCCACCACATGAGCGCCGCAGCCCAGCGCCCTGCCGATATCCTCGGCCAGGGTGCGCACGTAGGTGCCTTTGGAGCAGCGCACGGTACAGGCCAGTCGCTCACCTTCGAGGGCGCGCAAGGCCAGCGTGTGGATGGTCACCGTGCGCGGCGCACGCTCGACCTCCACCCCCTGGCGCGCCAGGCGGTACAGGCGCTGCCCCTGGTAGCGCAGTGCCGAGTACATGGGCGGAATCTGCTCGATCTCGCCACGGAAGCGGGCCAGTACCGCTTCGACCTGCGCTACGCTCAGAGCGGCCGGCAGGGGACGGCGCTCCAGCACCTCCCCCTCGGCATCGCCGGTGGTGGTGGTTACCCCCAGCCGGCAGACGAAGTCATAGGTCTTGTCGGCATCCAGCAGATAGGCGGAGACCTTGGTGGCCTCGCCCAGGCAGATCGGCAGCATCCCCGTGGCTTGGGGATCGAGGCTGCCGGTGTGGCCAGCCTTGCGCACCCGATACAGGCGCTTCACGGCCTGCAGGGCGGCGTTGGAGGACAACCCCAGCGGCTTGTCGAGCAGCACCACCCCGTGCACGTCGCGCTTGGGCAGGCGCAGGCGCTCATTGCTCATCGCCGCCCTCGCCACCCTCGCCGCCCTCATCGCGCCGACGCTCGGTATCGGCTGCCACCGCGGCATTGATGAGCGCGGTGAGGCGGCTGCCGCGCTCGATGCTGTCGTCATAGACAAACTGCAGCCGTGGCACGGTGCGAATATGCATGTCCCGTCCCAGGATCTGGCGCAGCCGGGCGGCGGTCTGGTTGAGTGCCTCCAGCACTCCTCGGCGCTCGGCGGCATCTCCCAAGTAGGTGACGAAGACCTTGGCATGGGCCAGATCGCGGCTCACCTCCACGCTGGTGATCGACACCAGACTGGTGCGCGGATCGCGTACCTCGTCGCGTATCAGTTGCGCCAGGTCACGGCGCATCTGCTCGCCAACCCGGCGGGTGCGGGGAAATTCTCTTGCCATAGCCGATCCTCTCACAACGTCCCGCCCCCTCGCCGCTGTGCCGAGGAGGCAGGCCGTGCTCACAGGGTACGGGTCACCTGAACCTTCTCGAACACCTCGATGTGGTCACCGACCCGCACGTCGTTGTAGTTGCGCACGCCGATGCCGCACTCGAAGCCCTGGCGCACTTCGCTGACATCGTCTTTGAAGCGGCGCAGGGACTCCAGTTCGCCCTCAAAGATCACCACATTGTCGCGCAACACGCGGATCGGCGCATTGCGCTTGACCACGCCCTCCACCACCATGCAGCCGGCGATGGCGCCGAACTTGGGCGAACGGAACACGTCGCGCACTTCGGCGATGCCGATGATCTGCTCCTTGAACTCGGGAGCGAGCATGCCCACCAGCGCCTTCTTGACCTCATCGATGACGTCATAGATGACGCTGTAGTAATGCAGATCAAGGCCCTCTTCTTCAATGATCTTCTTGGCCGCCGAGTCAGCGCGCACATTGAAACCGATGACAATGGCATCGGAGGCCACCGCCAGGTGAGCGTCGGATTCGGTGATACCGCCCACGCCGCTGGCGATGATGCGCACTTTGACCTCCTCGGTGGAGAGCTCGGTGAGGGCAGCGGTGAGCGCCTCCACCGATCCCTGCACGTCGGCCTTGAGCACCACATTGAGGGTATGGGCCTTGCCCTCCTCCATCTGCTCGAACAGGCTTTCCAGCTTGGCTTTCTGCTGTTTGGCCAGCTTCACTTCGCGGAACTTGCCCTGACGGAACAAGGCGATCTCACGGGCTTTGCGCTCGTCGGCCACGACCACCACCTCGTCGCCGGCGTTGGGGGTGCCAGACAGACCCAACACCTCCACCGGCGTGGATGGCCCGGCCTCGTTGACCGGCTGGCCGGTCTCGTCGAGCATGGCACGCACGCGACCATACTCCAGACCGGAGAGGATGATGTCGCCCTTGCGCAGAGTACCGCTCTGCACCAGTACGGTAGCCACCGGACCACGGCCCTTGTCGAGGCGCGACTCGATCACCGTGCCGCGCGCCGGCGCATCCGCCACCGCCTTGAGTTCCAGCACTTCGGCCTGTACCAGGACTTGATCGAGCAGGTCGTCGATGCCCATGCCGGTCTTGGCCGAAACATAGGCGAACAGATGCTCGCCGCCCCACTCCTCGGAGATGATGCCATGCTGCGCCAGCTCACTCTTGATGCGCTCCGGGTCGGCGCCGTGCTTGTCCATCTTGTTCACCGCCACAACGATGGGCACCCCGGCGGCCTTGGCGTGCTGGATGGCCTCCACGGTCTGCGGCATGACGCCATCGTCGGCCGCCACCACCAAGATGACGATGTCGGTGACCTTGGCGCCGCGCGCACGCATGGCGG
Source organism: Candidatus Competibacteraceae bacterium (assembly GCA_035575095.1). Lineage (GTDB taxonomy): Bacteria > Pseudomonadota > Gammaproteobacteria > Competibacterales > Competibacteraceae > DATLYF01. Next base: position 6,815 of record DATLYF010000083.1, on the reverse strand, counting down.
TGAAAGCGGCGTGGCCAGGAGTGTCGAGGAAGGTGATCTGGCCCTTGGGCGTCTGCACGTGGTAGGCGCCGATGTGCTGGGTGATGCCGCCGGCCTCACCAGCCGCCACCTTGGTGCGGCGGATGTAATCCAGCAGCGAAGTCTTGCCATGATCGACGTGGCCCATGATGGTCACCACCGGGGCCCGCGGCAGCTCCTGCCCGACACCTTCGCCTTCGGCTTCCAACTCAGCCTCGAGCGCGTTCTCGCGCAGCAGCTTGTAAGTGTGGCCCATCTCCTCTACCACGATGGCAGCGGTCTCCTGGTCCAGCACCTGATTGATGGTGACCATGGTGCCCAGCTTCATCAGGGTCTTGATCACCTCGGTGGCCTTGACCGACATCTTCTGAGCGAGATCGGCCACGGAGATGGTCTCGGGCAGCGCCACCTCGCGTACGATCGGGCCGGTGGGCTTGGCGAAACCGTGGCGCTGCACCGGCGGCGCCGGCGGCATCCCTTTGCCGCCGCCGACCTTGGCCTTCTTGCCCTTGCCGCCACGGCGGGCCGCCAGCTTGCCGCCGATGTCCTCGTCACGCGCAAAGCGCTCGCCACGCCCGGCGCGCTCTTCCTCGTCGCGCTTCTTGCCGCGGGCCGGCTCACGAGCCGGCAGCTCCCGCGGTGGCGGTACAGCCTCGTCGGGGCGCTTGCGTACGCCGCGCGGCACTTCCGCAGGCGGTACCGGCTCGGGCTTGCGCCGGGTCTCGACGGTGACCGATAGCGGCTTCTCCAGGTTGATGCGGGCGCTCGACAGGTCCTCGCGCGGCGGGCGGGCTGCACGGGGCTGTTCGGTCCGGCGCGGAGCCGCGCCCGGCTCCGGCCTGCGCCGCACTACCTCATGTTCAACCTTGCGCCGCACCTCTTCCTGGGTCGCCTTGCGGCGCGCCTCTTCTTCGGCCTGGCGGCGTGCCTCTTCCTCGGCACGGCGCGCCTCTTCTTCGGCCTGGCGGCGTGCTTCCTCCTGCGCCCTCAGCTCCAGCTCCGCCGCCTCTGCAGCACTCGGCAGCGCCTGAGCCTCCAGCTCATGGCGACGCGCCCCTTCGTCGACCAGGCTGCGCTTGACGAAGGTGCGCTTTTTGCGCACCTCGACACTGACCGTCTTGACCTGGCCGGGCCCGCCCGCCAAGCGGATCTCGCTGTGGGTTTTGCGCTTCAGCGTAATCTTCTTCGGCTCGGAAATGCCCAGTGGCTCCCGCTTGCCGTGGCTCTTGCGCAAATGGGCCAGGAGATCCAGCTTCTGCCGGTCGGTGATGGTGGCGTCGCCACTGGCCACTCGGATCCCCGCCTCGGCCAGTTGCACCAGCAACCGATCCACGGGGATACCGACGACCGCCGCAAGTTGCTTAACCGTTACATCCGACATCGTTTCCCCCTGTCAGCGCTCAGCTCGGCTCACCCGAAAACCACGGGGCACGGGCGGTCATGATCAACTGCGCGGCACGCTCTTCGCTTAGCCCCGCCATCTCGGTCAGATCGTCCACGGACAACTCGGCTAGAGCTTCCATGGTGGTGATGCCCTGGCTGGCCAGCAGATAAGCCAGATCCTCATCCATGCCAGCCATGTGCAAAAGGTCCTGATCGGGCTCGACGTCGCCCACCCTCTCCTCGGCGGCGATAGCACGAGTGAGCAAGGCATCGCGGGCGGCGCTGCGCAGCGCCTCCACCGTCTCCTCGTCCAGCTCCTCGATCTCCAGCATCTCGTGGACCGGCACATAGGCCACCTCTTCCAGGCTGGAGAAGCCCTCGCGCACTAGGATCTCGGCGATCTCCTCGTCCACGTTCAGGTTGTCCATGAACATCTGGCGCAGGGCCTCGGTCTCCTGCCCGACCCTGGCCTTGGCCTGGGATTCGGTCATGACGTTGAGTTGCCAGCCAGTCAGCTCCGAAGCCAGCCGTACGTTCTGGCCGCCGCGGCCGATGGCCTGCGAGAGCTTGTCCTCGGCCACGGCGATGTCCATGGAATGGGAGTCTTCGTCAACCACGATCGACACCACCTCAGCCGGCGCCATGGCGTTGATCACGTACTGGGCAGGATTTTCGTCCCACAGCACGATATCGACCCGCTCCCCGGCCAGTTCGCTGGATACGCTCTGCACCCGCGAACCACGCATGCCGACACAGGCACCCACCGGATCGATGCGAGCGTCCTTGGTCTTCACTGCAATCTTGGCGCGCACGCCAGGATCACGTGCCGCGCCCTTGATCTCGATGATGCCCTGACCGATCTCCGGCACCTCCAGGGTGAACAGCGCAGTGAGCAACTCTGGCGCAGTACGGGAGAGAAAGATCTGTGGCCCGCGCGGCTCGTGACGGACATCCTTGAGATAGGCACGGATGCGGTCGCCGACTCGCAACGGCTCACGCGGAATCACCTCATCGCGCGGGATCATGGCTTCGATGTTGCCCCCCAGGTCGACATAGACATTGCCGCGTTCGATGCGCTTGACTACGCCGCTGATGAGTTCGCCCTTGCGGTGCAGGAATGCTTCCACCACCTGGGCGCGCTCGGCCTCGCGTACCTTCTGCACGATCACTTGCTTGGCGGTCTGGGCAGCGATGCGACCGAAGGCGGCGTTCTCCAATTGTTCCTCGTAGTAGCCGCCGACCTGCAGGTTGGGGTTCTTGGCGCGCGCTTCGCTCAGATGGATCTGCCGCTCAGGAGTATCCAGCTCGACACCGTCCTCCACCACCAGCCAGCGGCGCCAGGTGGTGTAGTTGCCGCTCTTGCGATCGATGCTGACACGCACGTCCACCTCACCCTCGAAGCGCTTCTTGGCAGCCGAGGCCAGGGCGGCTTCGATGGCTTCAAAGATCACCTCGCGCCCTACCCCCTTTTCATTGGATACGGCATCCACTACCAATAGGATCTCTTTGCTCATTTTGCTTTAGCCTCCACCAACCCGGCACGCTCAGAACTGGGGAACCAGACGCGCCCGTTCGATTTGCTCCAGCGGCAGCTCGTACTCCTGCCCCTCGACATCCACCACCACCATCTGCCCACGCATTCCCCGCAGCACACCCTTCAGCTTGCGCTTGCCCTGCACCGGCAGGATCAGCTGTACCCGTACCGTTTGCCCGGCGAAACGCTCGAAATGGGCCGGCTCGAACAGTGGTCGGTCGAGACCAGGTGAAGACACCTCTAGGGTATAGTGACCGTGGATCGGGTCTTCGACATCGAGCAGACCGCTCACCCGGTGGCTGACCAGTTGGCAGTCGTCCAGCGTGATGCCGCCATCCTTGTCGATGTACACCCGCAGCAGCGCATTGACGCTGTTGGGATGGAACTCGATCCCCACCAGCTCATATCCCAGGGCTTCGATGGTGGGGCCAAGCAGTCCCCGCAAGTTGTAAGGGTCGTGTCGCATACCGGGCACCGGAAATAAAAAATGGGCCATAGGCCCACCTTTTCAGCATATTCAGGCTGAATCGCCACACGGTACAAACATCGTCATGACGCTGTGGTCGGGCACCGTGGTACAAAAAAAGCCCTAATCGGGCTTTTTGACTGGTAGCGGGGGCAGGATTTGAACCTGCGACCTTCGGGTTATGAGCCCGACGAGCTACCGGACTGCTCCACCCCGCACCAAAGCTTGAGAATAATATCACATATATCCATGATGACAATCCCCTCCCGGCAGCGGAGAGGGGATCGGGCACGGGCTACAGGCCCTGGATCGCGTTCAGGCACAGCGCCATCAAGGCGGTTGGGTACAGCCCCAGCAGCAGTATCAGCAAGCCGTTCGCGCTCAGCACCACCTGGGTATCCAGGCTGGGCTGAAGCGGCACATTCTGTTCCGGCTCATCGAAGTAGATGAATTTCACCACCCGCAGGTAGTAGAAGGCGCCGATCACCGACAACACCACGGCGAACACCGCCAGCCCCACCTGACCGATCTCGATGATCGCCTGCAGTACGGCCAGCTTGGCATAGAAGCCTACCAGGAATGGGATACCAGCCATCGACATCATGACCAGCAACATGAGGAAGGCCAGCCAGGGGCTACGGTCGTTGAGCCCCTTGAGATCCTGGATGTTCTCTACCTCGAAGCCGGTCTGGCTCAGCACTAGCAGGATACCGAAGGCGCCCGCCACCATCAGCGTGTAAGTCAGGGCGTAAAACATGGCCGCAGCATAGCCGGCTGGGGTACCGGCCAGCACGCCCAGCAGCAGGAAGCCGACGTGGGAGATGGTGGAATAGGCCAGCATGCGCTTGATGTTGACCTGGGCGATGGCCACCACGTTGCCGAGCAGGATGGACAGCACCGCCAGCACCCACAGCATCTGCTGCCAGTCGCCGAACAGCGCCGGCATACCCTCTACCAGAACGCGCATCACCAGGGCGTAGGCGGCCAGTTTGGGTGCGGAGCTGATGTACAGGGTCACCGGTGTAGGGGCGCCCTGATAGACGTCGGGCAGCCACATGTGAAAGGGCACGGCCCCCAGCTTGAAGGCCAATCCCACCACCAGGAATACCAGACCGAACACTAGCACCAGATTCTGGCCACCCTGCCTGGCCACCGCCTCGCCTACCGTGGCGATGTCCACGCTGCCGGTGGCACCGTAGACCATGGAGGTGCCGTAGAGCAGCATGCCCGAGGCCAGCGCGCCCAGCACGAAGTACTTCATGGCCGCCTCGGACGACACCGCAGAGTCGCGGTTGAAGGCTACCAAGGCATATAGCGACAGCGACAGCAGTTCCAGGCCCAGGTAGACGGTAAGGAAGCTATGGGCGGAGATCATCACCATCATCCCCAGCACACCGAACAGACCGAGCATGTAGAACTCGCCCTTGAACAGCTCCCGCTCCTTCAGATAGTCGCGCGAGTACAGGAACACCGCCGCGATCACCAGGTAGACGCCAGCTTTGAGAATATCCCCGAGCAGGTCGCGCACGAAGTGACCGTCGAAGGTGGTAGTGGCGGCACCACCGGCGCCGAGCACGGTCAGCAGCAACGCGCCCAGCAACGCGCCCTGGGACAGCCAGTAAGTGACCTGGCGCCGTGCCGGGTCGAGATAGACGTCGACCATCAGCACCACACAGGTCATGGCCAACAGGAACAGCTCGGGCAGAGCCGGCAGGAAGTCAGGAGCGACGAAGTTCATTCGATTCCTTCCACAACTATGCGGGATCGGATACCCGGACCGTTCTCAGAGCTTGGAAACCGTCAGATGCTGCACCAAGTTGTCCACCGAAGCGTGCATCACTGATACCAGCGGATCCGGCCAGACGCCGAGCAGCAGCACCACCAGCGCCAAGGCGCCGAGAACGACGAACTCACGCCGGTTCAGATCGGAAAGCTCAGCTACGTGCTGGTTGCCGACTGCACCGAACACTACTCGCTTCACCAGCCACAAGGTATAGGCCGCGCCCAGGATCAAGGTGAGCGCCGCCAAGAAGGCGATCCAAAAACCGGCCTTGAAGCTAGCCAAAATCACCATGAACTCTCCGACGAAGCCCGAAGTGCCCGGCAACCCGGAGTTGGCCATGGCGAACAGCACCATAAAGGCGGCGAACACCGGCATGGTGTTCACCACCCCGCCGTAATCCTTGATCATGCGCGAGTGCATGCGGTCGTAGAGAACGCCTACACAAAGGAACAGCGCCCCGGAGATGAAGCCATGAGAGATCATCTGCACCATGCCGCCCTCAATGCCCATGACGGCACCGTTGGCGCTACCGGTCTGGCGGACGATGTCGAAGATGATGAAGAAGCCCAGGGTAACGAAGCCCATGTGGGCAATGGACGAATAGGCAATGAGCTTCTTCATGTCCTGCTGCACCAGGGCCACCAAGCCGATGTAGACCACGGCGATCAGCGACATGGCGATGATCAGCCAGTCCAGAGCGGCGGAGGCGTCTGGGGTGATGGGCAGGCTGAAGCGTACGAAGCCGTAGCCCCCGATCTTCAGGGTGATGGCGGCCAGGATCACCGAACCACCAGTCGGCGCCTCCGTGTGGGCGTCAGGCAGCCAGGTGTGCACCGGCCACATCGGCACCTTGACAGCGAAGGCACCCATGAAGGCCAGGAAGATCAGGATCTGTTCGGTGAGGCCGAGCGGCAGCTTGTGGAACTCCAGAATGGAGAAGCTACCCGACTGGAAGTACATGTACAGCAGCGCCACCAGCATGAACACCGAGCCGAAGAAGGTGTAGAGGAAGAACTTGATGGTGGCATAGACGCGTCGCGGACCGCCCCAGATGCCGATGACCAGGAACATCGGAATCAGCATGGCCTCGAAGAAGACGTAGAACAGGATGGCGTCCAGAGCGGCGAACACGCCGATCATGAGCCCTTCCATGATCAGGAAGGCGGCCATGTACTGGGCTACCCGATACTGGATGACTTCCCAGCCGGCGATCACCACCAGCACCGTGGTGAAGGTGGTGAGCAGGATCAGCGGCACCGAGAAGCCGTCCACGCCCAGGTGATAGTTGACGTGGAACAGCGGAATCCAGGGCGCGAACTCCTGGAACTGCATCTTGGCGGTGGTGGTGTCGAACTCGCTGAACAGCGGCAGGCTGAGGATGAAAGTGGCGATGGCCACCACCAGCGCCAGCCGGCGTGCCTTCACCGGGTTGTCGTCGCCGACGAACAGCACCGCGGCCCCGCCCAGGATCGGGACCCAGATCACCAAACTCAGTAGCGGCAGTGCACTCAGCATTGCGTCTCTTCCAGTCTCTCGTTAGCGGGCGACGATCCAGGTCAACAGCCCGAGCAGGCCGATGATCATGGCGAAGGCGTAGTGGTACAAATAGCCGGACTGCAGGTGGCGCACCA
>DATLYF010000082.1:0-11828 GCA_035575095.1 Candidatus Competibacteraceae bacterium | reverse complement strand
GCACGCCTCCGGCCAGCAGGCCGGCTTTCAAGCCGGCCATGCGCCCCCGCCGTGCGGCAACCCGCGCCCATTGCAACGCGGCACTGCTCAGCATCAGGAAAGCCGTGTTCAGCCACAGCTGCCACGGTTCGGGCAGGGGGTGCCAGTCCACATACTCCATGCGCATGTGATAGGCGCTGATCAGCAGCGCAAACAGGGTCGTGACTACGCCCATGAACACCCACAGGCCGAGCTTGGCCGCCGGCACGGACTTGAGTCCGCTGCGCTCGAGCGCGCCACCGCCAGCGGGCTCATCGCCTGAACTCGTAATCCGTGCCATGACGCTCATGTCTCCGCCTTCTTGACGGCTTGCCGCTCACCACTGTCGTCGACGGTCGCCACCGCCGGTGGGACGTTTTGCGGCACGAAATCCTGGGCAGCACCCGGCACGTTGTAGTCATACGCCCAGCGATAGACTACCGGCAATGTCGGGCCCCAGTTGCCGTGCACGGGTGGGGTGTCGGGGGTTTGCCATTCCAGCGTGGTGGCACCCCAAGGATTGCCGCCGACCTGCTTGCCTTTGAAGGCGCTCCACACCAGGTTGTAGATGAACACCAGTTGGAAAACGCCAACGATCAAGGCCACCACCGTGATGAAGGCGTTCAGATCCTGGGCCGAGTCCGGAATGAACTGATAGTTTTGATAAGCGTAATAACGGCGCGGCATGCCCAGAAAACCCAGATAATGCATGGGGAAGTAGATCGCATAGGTGCCGAGGAAGGTCACCCAGAAGTGCAGCTTGCCCAGGGTATCGTTCATCATCCGCCCGGTGACCTTGGGGAACCAGTGGTAGATAGCCCCGAAGATCACCAGTATCGGCGATACGCCCATCACCATATGGAAGTGGGCGACCACGAAGTAGGTATCCGAAAGCGGGATGTCCACGCTGACGTTGCCGAGAAACAGTCCCGTCAATCCCCCGATCACGAAGGTACTGATGAAACCGATGGCAAACAGCATCGGCACCGTGAGGTGGATACTGCCCCGCCACAGCGTCAGCAACCAATTGTAAACCTTGATGGCGGTGGGAATGGCAATGATGAGCGTAGTGGTGGCGAAAAAGAAGCCGAAATACGGATTCATCCCGCTGACGAACATGTGGTGCGCCCACACCACGAAGCTGAGAATACCGATGGATAGAATCGCCCAGACCATCATGCGATAGCCGAAGATGTTCTTGCGCGCATGCGTGCTGATCAGATCGGAGACGATGCCGAAGGCAGGTAAAGCGACGATGTAGACCTCGGGGTGGCCGAAGAACCAGAACAGGTGCTGGAACAGCACCGGGCTGCCGCCTTTGTAGTGAAGCGGTTGACCCATCGAAACGATGGCGGGCATGAAAAAGCTGGTGCCCAGCACTTTGTCGAACAGCATCATCACCCCGCTGACGAACAGCGCAGGGAAGGCCAGCAGGGCGAGAATGGTGGCCATGAAAATACCCCACACCGTCAAAGGCATACGCAACAGGGTCATGCCCCGGGTGCGCGCTTGCAGCACGGTGGTCACGTAATTCAGACCGCCCATGGTGGCGGCGATGATGAAGATGACCAGGGACACGAGCATCAAGATGATGCCCCAGTCCGTGCCCGGCGTGCCGGGCAGGATCGCCTGGGGCGGATACAGGGTCCAGCCGGCGCCGGTTGGTCCGCCAGGAACGAAGAAGCTGGCCAGGAGCACCAGCACCGACAGCAGATAGACCCAGTAGCTCAGCATGTTCATGAAGGGGAAGACCATGTCACGCGCACCCACCATCAAGGGAATGAGGTAGTTGCCGAATCCCCCCAGAAACAGGGCGGTGAGCAGATAGATCACCATGATCATCCCGTGCATGGTGACAAACTGGTAGTAAGCGCTCGGGTCGATAAAGGAGAAGCGGCCCGGGAAGCCCAGTTGCAGCCGCATCAGATTCGACAGCACCAAAGCCACCAATCCGACGATGATCGCGGTGATCGTATACTGGATGGCAATAATCTTGTGGTCCTGGCTCCAGATGTATTTCGTCCAAAAGCTTTGCGGCTCGTGATGTTGTTCGACGTCGGCGTAAACCATCACTACCCCCTGCTCGCTGCCTTGATGTTTTGCCTGATTGCCCCGAGTCTCGCTCCCTCCTATTTCGGCTCGGAATCCGCTGCACCGCTACCCGCAGCGGACTTTATATAAGCGATCAGCGCTGTCAGTTCCTGATCGCCGAACTTGTAGGGCGGCATCACCGCCGGGTAGCCCTGGACGAGCCTGGCACTCGGCTCGAGGATGGATTGTTTCAGATACTCCTCATCGACCACGGCGCTACCGCCGTCGGCAAACCGCTCGCTCTTGCCGTACAAGCCTTTCCAGGTGGGACCGATGCCGGCGCTGCCGTCGACGCTGTGGCAACCGAGACAGCCCTGGGCTTGTGCCAGTTGTCTGCCTTGCCTGGCCAGCATATCACCCGCCGCGTCCCCGGCTTTGGCCAGCGATTGGGCGAAAGTCGGCTGTTTATCCAGCCACGCCTGAAACGCGGCGTCTTCTTCCACCACGACGTGGCCACGCATATTGAAATGCCCGATACCGCACAATTCGGCGCAGAGAATCTCGAATCTGCCAGTCTGGGTCGGTGTGAACCAGAAATGCGAAACCATACCCGGCACCAGATCCATCTTGACCCGGAACTGCGGCACATAGAAGTCGTGCAGGACGTCGTTGGAGCGCAGCAAGACCTTGACCGGCCTATTGAGCGGCAGATGCACCTCCGAACTTTGGATGAGGATATCGTCCCGGCCGTTGGCATCATCGGGATTGAGGCCAAACGGGTTGTCGGAACTGATGAACCGGATATCCGTGACGCCCAGCTTCCCGTCCTTACCAGGGAAGCGGAAGCGCCACTGCCACTGCTGGCCCAGCGCCTCGAACACCGCCGCCTCTTGGGGCGCATGGATCAAATCGGAATAGACAAACAAACCGGGCGCCAACATGGCGACAATACCCACCGTGGTCAAACCGATGAGCCACCCCTCCACTTTCTTGTTCTCGGGCTCGTAGGCCGCCCGTCTTCCATCGCGGTGACGGTAGCGGATCACGGCATAGGCGATGAACAGATTGATGGCGATGAAGACGAACCCGGTGATCACCAGGGTAATGATCAGCGTGTCATCCATCTGCCCCCAATTGGAGGCCAGCGGCGTGAACCACCACGGGCTCAGGAAGTGAAACAGGGTGGTGGCGGCAACGAGCAAAACCAATACGATTGCTAACGCCATACCATCGATCCTGGCGGTCACGCGCAACGGTTACCGCTGTACAAGGGCCAGCTTGCCGCCCGGCAACGTCGACAAGCGATTGGACAGCCAAGGACGCATGCAGTTGCGGCTCTTCAATCCCCCTCTTCGATCACCGCCCGCAGCGGCCCCGGCAGCACGCCGCGCAGGCGACTGCCCAGCGCTTCCATGTGTTGCTGCCAGAGAAAGCCCAGCCAAATGATGGCGAAGCCCATGAAGGACAGCACCACCGGGAACCAGAGGCTGTCCTCGAACACCCGCCAGGCCAGGTAACTCAGGTAGCCGAACACGCCGAGCCCGCCGTAGACGGCGAACACGCGCCGGCGCAACGCGGCGCCGAAGAAGATCAGCCCCAGGTTGAGCAAGCAATAAAGGAATTTGGCCAGTTCGCTGTCCGATTCGCGCAAGCTCAGCCCGCACCAGAAGGCGGTCACGCCGAACAGGTACAGCCAGAAGCCGAAGCGGCGGCCGGCACGCAGGTCGCAGTAGAAGGCCAGCAGCGTCATGCCCAGCCCGAACCACAGCGACACGTCGCGGCGCAGTTCCCAGTCGGCATAGTCAGCCTGGGCCAGGAATACCGCCACGTCCATGCTCATGTACCACAGCGTCACCGCCACCGGCATGAGCAGAAACGGCAGCCGGTAGCGCCACAGCATGGCCGCGCCGACCACCAGCGTGGCGAACTCCAGGAACAGCCAGCGCCAGGAGATGAATACGTGGTATCGCGGTACTCCATCCCATCGTCCCATAGCCCCAGCAGGCGCTGCACAGCATAAGCAAGCAGCGGTGTCAACGCCACCACCAGGGCCGCTGTCAGCCCGGCCGGGATGCGCAGCTGCCGCCCCAGCAGCCATTCGGTCAGCGCCACGCCGAGCAGCATGTAGCTCAGCGACACTAGCACCAGCCCGCCATCGCCCATGAGATCCCAGGCCAGGGGCACAAATAGGCTGAGCGCGCTGATGCTCAGCATCCCGCCCAGGTAGTAGAGGATATGGGTCATGCGGAAACCAGGGCGATCCCGGTTCAGGCTCAGCAGAAACTGCCACAGGGCCTCGCTCTGCTCCGGGGACAGCAGGCCCCGGTGGGCGGCGGCGTCGAGATCGAGACGGGTGATGTGCACGGCGGCATCCTTTCTCAAATGAACAATGATCAATTTATTTCTATCATGAAATCGACCAAATTCCACAATCCTGCGGCCACTCCCTCGCAGACGCCGCCGCGCCGGCCTATTACATTGGAAATGTAGCGCAGACGATATCCGCCGCGCCGCACATGGGCTGTCCTGCCAGGAGAAATGCGCCATGGCCAAGAAGATCGTGATCTGCTTCGACGGCACCTGGAACACCCCCGACGACAACGGCGACATCGACGGCGACACCAGCACCAACGTCTTCAAGCTCTACGACGCCGTCGCCGCCCAAGACGCGGCCGGCAACCCCCAGGCCAAGTGGTACGACGAGGGCGTCGGCACGCGCTGGTACAACCGCATCGCGGGTGGCGCCTTCGGCGTGGGGCTATCGCGCAACATCCAGCAGGGCTACCGCCGGCTGGTCGAGCTCTACGATGACGGCGACGAGATTTACATCTTTGGTTTCAGCCGCGGCGCCTACACCGCCCGCAGCCTGGTGGGCATGATCCGCAACGCCGGACTGCTGAAGCCGGCGCACAAGGCCATGGTGCCGGTAGCCTACTCCCTCTATCGCACCCGCGACGCCGGTGCCGACAGCGCCAACGCCCTGTTCTTCCGCCAGAGCTATGCGCGGGAAATCCGGATCAAATGCCTGGGGGTGTGGGATACGGTGGGAGCGCTGGGCATTCCGCTGCGCTCCTTTCAGTGGTTCAACCAGGAGTACTACGAGTTCCACGACACCGAGCTGAGCGGCATCGTCGACAACGCCTTCCACGCCCTGGCCATCGACGAGCACCGGGAAAACTTCCGCCCCACCCTGTGGGATCCCAAGCACAAGCCCAATCAGCGCATGGAGCAGGTGTGGTTCCCCGGCGCCCACGCCGACGTAGGCGGCGGCTACCCCGAGTTCGCCCTGGCCGACATCGCCCTGCGCTGGATGATGGAGCGCGCCGCCGACTGCGGCCTGGCCTTCGCGCCGGGCAGCCTGCCAGCGCTCGATGCCGCCAACTTCGCGGCCCCCATCCACGACTCCTTCGGCGCCTTCATGAAGGGCATGTACCAGAAGGTTTCGACGCGGGTGTACCGGCCCATCGGTGCCACCGTGCACGGCCAGGAGCGCGTCCATGATGCGGTTCTGGAGCGCTGCCGGCAGCTAGCCGAGTACAACCCGCGCAATCCCATGGGCACCCACCTGGTAGGCGTCGCCAGCCCGGTGGACCGCTTGCGGCAACTGAGCTAGCGGCCCGCTGCGAGTCGTAGCGACCATGCCCGTCGCCCCGACCGCCGGCCCGGCAGCCCCGCCGTCTGCCAGCGCCAGCGAGCGCGCCCCGCTGTGGATTCCGCCACCCGCCACCCGCCACTCGGCACGGCCTCTGGCCACTATGGCCGCCGCTGCTGATCGTGCTGGCCTCGGGCCTGCCGCCGTCCGCTCCGGATGCCGGCGCGGAGGAAAGGAGGCTGCTGGCAGCCCTGGAGCAGGCCAGCCAGGCTCACCGGCTGCGCTTCCGCGACTGGCCGCCGACACCCGACCAGTTGCGCCGCTACCGCGAGATCAGCGCCAGCGGCACGGGGTATTTCCGTTGAGGACCCGCCGCCTCTTGCCCACACGGCGGGATTGCGGCTGGCCTGTAGAGAGCTCATCACCCATGATTCGGAGGTTCTCGCCATGCCCGATACGCTCACCGACTTGCAGCGCAAGACCGCTCAGGCCATCGTCAATATTTTCGAGACCGGCAGCGTACTGGGCGAGTATGGCCGGGTGACCCTGCTGCCCGGCGATCCCGGACACCTCACCTATGGCCGCTCCCAGACCACCCTGGCCAGCGGCAATCTGTATTTGCTGATCAACCGCTATTGCGAGCAGGACGCCGCCGAATACGCCGCCGCCTTGCGCCCTTATCTGCCCGCGCTCCAGAAACCCGACCTCGGGCTCGATCACGACCGCCAGTTACGCCGACTCCTGGAGACAGCGGGCAGTGATCCCGTGATGCGCCTCGTGCAGGATGAGTTCTTCGACGCTATCTACTGGAGCCCGGCTGAGCGGCAGGCGCGCGCGTTGGGGCTCGGGCTGGCGCTGGGCGTTACGGTCATCTACGACAGCCAAGTGCACGGCAGCCTCAGGCGGATACGCGATCGGGTGCTGGCCGAACATGGCGACGTCGCCACCCTGGGCGAGCAGGAGTGGATCAAACGCTACGTCGATACGCGCAAGCGCTGGCTGGCCAACCACGCCAACGCCCTGCTGCGCAAAACCGTCTATCGCATGGAGGCGTTCAATGCGCTGATCAAGGACAAGAAGTGGGATCTGCCCCTGCCGCTCAGCGTGCGCGGCCGCATCATCGACGAGGCAAGCCTCGGCTTGGGCCGGGTAGCCGCCGTCGACCTGGACGGCGAGGAGCGCCCACTGTTCCTGACCTCGCCGCTGCTGGAGGGCGCAGACGTCAAGGCGCTACAGCAGGCGCTCAACCGTCATGGCTTCAATCTCGTCGAAGACGGCCGTTTCGGCCACCTGACGGCGCGTGCCGTGCGCCTGTTCCAGGAAAGCCGGGGGCTCAGAGCCGACGGCATCGTCGGCCCTGCCACCCGGGCGGAGCTGGGGCTGTGACGGCTCAGTTGCCGGCCAGCCAGGTCCGCGCCCGCTCGCAGGCCGCCCGCACCTGCGCAGGCGCGGTGCCGCCGAAGTGGTCGCGCGCCGCCACCGAGCCCTCCAGGGTCAGGCAGTCGAACACATCGGCCTCGATGGCGCTGGAGAACTGGCGCAGCTCTTCCAGGCTCATCTGCGCCAGGTCGCGCCCACTCTCCACGCCGAGGCGCACCGCGCGGCCGACGATCTCGTGGGCGTCGCGGAAGGCCACGCCCTTGCGCACCAGGTAGTCGGCCAGATCGGTGGCGGTGGCGAAGCCCTTGCGCGCCGATTCGCGCATGGCCTCGCGCCGCGGCGTGAGCGCCGGCACCATGTCGGCGAAGGCGCGCAGACAGCCGAGCACCGTGTCCACGGTGTCGAACAGCGGCTCTTTGTCCTCCTGGTTGTCCTTGTTGTAAGCCAGCGGCTGGCCCTTCATCAGGGTCAGCAGGCCGAGCAGATGACCCACCGCCCGGCCGCTCTTGCCGCGCACCAGCTCCGGCACGTCCGGGTTCTTTTTCTGCGGCATGATGCTGGAGCCGGTGCAGAAGCGGTCGGGGATATCGATGAAGCCGAACTGAGCCGAGGCCCACAGGATCAGCTCCTCGGAAAAACGCGACAAATGGATGAGCAAGAGGCTGGCAGCCGCGCAGAACTCGATGGCGAAGTCGCGATCGGAAACCGAGTCCAGGGAGTTCTCGGTGGGCCCGTCGAAGCCGAGCAGCCGCGCCGTCAGGTGGCGGTCGATAGGATAGGTGGTGCCGGCCAGGGCCGCCGCCCCCAGCGGGCACAGGTTGAGGCGCTTGCGGCAGTCCTGGAAGCGGCCGTAGTCGCGCTTGAGGCTCTCGAACCAGGCCAGCAGATGGTGGCCGAAGGTCACCGGCTGGGCCACTTGCAGGTGGGTGAAGCCAGGCATGATGGTGTCGGCTTCGCGCTCGGCCAGCTCCACCAGACCGCCCTGCAAGCGTTTCAGCTCGGCCAACACGGCGTCGATGGCCTCGCGCAGATAGAGCCGGATATCGGTGGCCACCTGGTCGTTGCGCGAGCGCCCGGTGTGCAGGCGCTTGCCGGCGTCGCCGATGCGCGCGGTCAGATGCGCCTCGATGTTCATGTGCACGTCCTCCAGCGCCACCGACCACTGGAACTCGCCGCGCTCAATCTCCTCGCGGATCCGGGTCAGGCCCTGCACGATGGCCTCATGATCGGCCGCAGACAGCACCCCGACCTGGGCCAGCATGGTGGCGTGGGCGATGGAGCCCTGGATGTCCTGGCGGTACATGCGCTGGTCGAAGCCCACCGAGGCGGTGAACTCCTGCACGAACTGGTCGGTGCTCTCGGTGAAGCGTCCACCCCACTGCACGTTGGTTGCCTTGCTCTGCTCGCTGCTCATGATGCTGGTCCCGATGAATACGCCGCTTGCGTGGCAAAGGGCTTGATTATAGGGTGCGCGGCGCCCGCAACCGAGAGGAACCCGTCTTGAAGATCCATCGCAACCTGGTGGAGCAACTGGTGCAGGCCCTGCTGGCGGTGTTCGCCCAGGGCCGCCACGCCGACAAGGTGATCGAGCAGGCGCTTGCTGCCAATCCGCGCTGGGGTGCCCGCGACCGCCGCCAGTTCGCCGAGGGCTGTTACGAGATCGTGCGCCACTGGCGGCGGCTCTGGCATGCGGCCGGGCTGCCGCCGGGCGAGTACCTGGTGCCCGCGGCGGTGAGCGCCGAGCGCCTGTGGCGGGTGTGGGGCACCTGGCGGCGGGCGCAGGGCCATAGCCTCCCCGACTGGCCGGAGCTGGCCGGGCTGGTGGACGCCCCCTCCTCGCCCCTGCCGCGGGCACTGGCCGAATCCATCCCCGACTGGCTGGACGAGCTGGGCAGCCGCGCGTTCGGTCCTGACTGGCCGGGGCTGCTCACCGCCCTCAATCGCCCGGCCGAGGTGTTCCTGCGGGTCAATACGCTCAAGACCGAGCGCGAGCGCCTGCTCCAGGCCCTGACCGCCGAGGGCATCGCCGCGATGCCGGTGGCGGGGCTGCCCGACGCCCTGCGCCTCACCGAGCGGCGCAACGTGTTCCAGAGCGCCGCCTTCCGTCAGGGCCTGTTCGAGGTGCAGGACGCCGCCTCGCAACTGGTCGCCCCCTTCCTGCAGGTCGAACCCGGACAGCGGGTGATCGACGCCTGCGCCGGCGCTGGCGGCAAGACCCTGCATCTCGCCGCGCTGATGCACAACCGCGGCCGTATCATCGCCCTCGACCTGCACCACTGGAAGCTGCAGGAACTGCGCCGTCGTGCCCGCCGCAACGGCGCCGGGATCATCGAGACCCGGGTGATCGAATCCAACAAGACCTTCAAGCGCCTGCGCGACAGCGCCGACCGGCTGTTGCTGGACGTGCCCTGCTCCGGGCTCGGCGTGCTGCGCCGCAATCCGGACAAGAAGTGGAAGCTCAGCCCCGATGAGATCGGGCGCCTGGTGGAGCTGCAACGCGATATCCTCGCCCGCTACAGCGCCATGACCCGGCCCGGCGGGCTGCTGGTCTACGCCACCTGCAGCCTGCTGCCGGCGGAGAACCAGGAACAGGTGCGCGGGTTCCTGGCGCAGCACCCGGGGCAGTGGGAACTGGAGGAGGAGCGCACCCTGCGCCCGGACCGGGAGGGATGGGACGGTTTCTACATGGCACGGCTGCGGCGCCGCGCCTGAACCGCATCTCTTGTCCAAGTCCTTGTTTCATTCGGATGACAGGGATCTGCCATCTGCACTAAGCTAAGTCCCCCATCCCAGCCTGCGTTGCCATGACCCACGACACTCTCCGCATCGCCACCCGCAAGAGCCCGCTGGCACTCTGGCAGGCCGAACACGTGGCCGAACGCCTGCGCACGCTCCATCCCGATCTGCACGTGGAGCTGCTGGGCATGACCACCCGTGGCGACAAGATCCTCGACAGCCCTCTGGCCAAGGTAGGCGGCAAGGGCCTGTTCGTGAAGGAGCTGGAGCAGGGTCTGCTGGACGGTCACGCCGACATCGCCGTGCATTCCATGAAGGATGTGCCGGTGGACGCCGAGATCCCCGCCGGGCTGTACCTGCCGGTGATCCTGGAGCGGGAGGATCCGCGCGATGCCTACGTCTCGCTGCATCACCCCGATCCCACCCAGTTGCCCGAGGATGCCCGCGTCGGCACCTGCAGCCTGCGCCGGCGCTGCCAGCTGGCGGCGCGCTACCCGCGGCTGCGCCTGATCGACCTCAGAGGCAACGTCAACACCCGCCTGGCCAAGCTCGATGCCGGCGAGTTCGACGCCATCATCCTCGCCGCCGCCGGCCTCAAGCGCCTGGGGCTGGAGCAGCGCATCAGCCGCCGCCTGGACCCGGAGTTCAGCCTGCCGGCGGTGGGCCAGGGCGCCATCGGTATCGAGTGCCGCCGCGACGACCGCCGCGTGCTGGACTACATCCTGCCCCTGGATCACGCCGCCACCCATACCCGGGTGGCCGCCGAGCGCGCCTTCAGCGCCCGTCTGCAGGGCGGCTGCCAGGTACCCATCGCCGGCTATGCCGAACTGGAGGGGGACGAACTCTGGCTGCGCGGCCTGGTGGGCGCACCGGACGGCAGCCGCATCGTGCGCGGCGAGGTGCGCGGCCCAGCCAGCGCCGCCGTGGCGCTGGGCCAGGCCCTGGCCGAGGAGCTGCTGGCCCGCGGCGCGGCCGACATCCTGCGCCAGGTCTATGGCCACTGAACAGCGGCTCAGTCTGGCCGGTCTGGGGGTGCTGGTCACCCGTCCCGCCCACCAGGCCGAACCACTGTGCCGACTGATCGAGGCGCGCGGCGGCCGCGCCATCCGCTGCCCGGTCATGGCCATCGAGGGCCTGCCGGCCGAGCAAGTCGCCAGTGCTCTGAAGCCCCTGCGCCACTGTCAACTGGCGGTCTTCACCAGCGCCAACGCCGTGCGCCATGCTCTGCCCTGGCTGCCGCAGCCGCTGCCGCCCGCGCTGTGGCTGGCCGCCATCGGTCCGGCCACTGCCCGCGCCCTGGCCGAGGCAGGGCTTACGCCCACCCTGAGCGCGCCGCCGCCCCACAACAGCGAGGCGCTGCTGGCGCTACCCGGCCTGCAGCACGTCGCCGGCTGGCGGGTGCTGATCGTGCGCGGCACGGGCGGTCGCGAGCTGCTGGCCGAGACGCTGCGCAGCCGCGGCGCCGAGGTGGCCGTGGCCGAAGTTTACCGGCGGCGGCGCCCGCCGCTCGATGCAGCTGCCCTGCTGGCCCACTGGCAGCGCGGCGAAATCCAGGCGGTGATCGCCACCAGCAGCGAAAGCCTCCGAAATCTCTTTGATCTTGCTGGTAAACCTGGGCAACAATGGTTGCCCGATACGGCCCTGGTCGTGGTCAGCGAGCGTGCCCGGACGCTGGCGCGGCAGCTCGGCTGGCGTCAGACGGTCCTGCTTGCCGACAGCGCCAGCGACCAGGCGATCGTGGCAGCGCTGGAGCGATGGTATCCGGCGCGCCTGGCATGATGTTTGGGGACTCGTGATGACGGACAGGAAAGACGACAAGAGCAGCAAATCCCTCAAGGCCACCGGCCAGCCGACCAAGGGCAAGCCCGAGAGCGGCACCACGCAGGCCCCGCCTGCCGGCAACGGTTCCCAACCCCCGGCCCAGCCGGCTGCCCCCGTGACGCCGCCCAAGACCGAGGACGCCAAGCCCGCCGCGGCAGCGGCCCCGGCCAAATCCGAGACGCCCAAGGTCGACGCCGCCAAGGTGGAACCCGCCAAGGCGGAAACTCCCAAGGTCGACGCCAGCCAGCCC
>DATLYF010000081.1:0-16952 GCA_035575095.1 Candidatus Competibacteraceae bacterium | reverse complement strand
CCGCCGGCGGGAGCGCGCGTATCAGGCAGCCCAGTCCAGCACCACTTTGCCCGATTGCCCCGAGCCCATGATGTCGAAGCCGCGCTGGAACTCGTCGATGGGCAGGTGGTGGGTGATCACCGGGGTGACGTCCAGGCCGCTCTCCAGCATGGCCGCCATCTTGTACCAGGTCTCGAACATCTCGCGACCGTAGATGCCCTTGATGATCAGACCCTTGAAGATCACCTGGTTCCAGTCGATGGCGACATCCGCAGGCGGAATGCCGAGCAGGGCCACCTTGCCGCCATGGTTCATGACCTGGAGCAGGGTGTTGAAGGCCTGGCCGTTGCCGGACATCTCCAGACCGACATCGAAGCCCTCCACCATGCGCAGCTCGTGCATGACCTCGTGCAGGTCCTGCTGGGCGACGTTGACGGTGCGGGTGGCGCCCATTTTTTGCGCCAGCTGCAAGCGCCAGGGGTTGACGTCGGTGATGACGATATGACGCGCGCCGACGTGGCGGCAGATGGCCACGGCCATGATGCCGATGGGCCCGGCGCCGGTGATGAGCACGTCCTCCCCCACCAGATCGAAGGATAGAGCAGTGTGCACGGCGTTGCCGAGCGGGTCGAGGATGGCGCCGATGTCGTCACTGATGGCATCGGGCAGCTTGAACACGTTGTAGGCCGGCAGCGCCAGATACTCGGCGAAGGCACCGGGGCGGTTGACGCCCACGCCCACCGTCTCACGGCACAGATGGCGGCGCCCGGCCCGGCAGTTGCGGCAATGGCCGCAGGTGATGTGACCCTCGCCGGAGACGCGGTCGCCGATCTTCAGGCCGCGCACCTCGCTGCCCAGCTCGACGATCTCGCCGCAGTATTCGTGGCCCACCACCATGGGCACGGGGATGGTGCGCCGCGCCCACTCGTCCCACTTGTAGATGTGCATGTCGGTGCCGCAGATGGCGGTCTTGCGGATCTTGATCAGCACGTCGTTGGGGCCGAGTTCGGGAAGCGGCGCCTCGAACAGCCAGATACCCGGTTCGGACTTCAGCTTGGCCAGACTCTTCATGATGTGGAACCTCTCGCTTATTCGGACAGGACGCCGAGCTTGCGGCCGACCTCGGCGAAGGCGGCGATGGCGCGATTCAGGTCGGCGCGGGTCAGCGCCGCGGACATCTGGGTGCGGATGCGGGCCTTGCCCATTGGCACCACCGGATAGGAGAAGCCCACCACGTACACTCCGCGCTCCAGCATCATCTCGGCCATGCGCCCGGCCAGCACGGCGTCGCCCAGCATGACCGGGATGATGGGATGCTCGCCCGGCAAGAGAGCGAAGCCCAGGTCGGTCATGGCTTCGCGGAAGTAGCGGGCGTTGTCGAACAGCCGCTGGCGCAGCTCGCCCGAGGCGGACAACTTGTCCAGGGTAGCCAGGGCAGCGGCGACGATCATCGGTGCCACGCTGTTGGAGAACAGGTAGGGGCGGGAACGCTGGCGCAGCCACTCGACGATCTCGCGCCGGCCCGAGGTGTAGCCGCCGGAGGCACCGCCCAGGGCCTTGCCCAGGGTGCCGGTGAGGATGTGCACGCGGTCCTGCACGCCGAAGTGCTCGGGGGTACCGGCGCCGTGCTCGCCCATGAAACCCACGGCGTGGGAGTCGTCCACCATCACCAGGGCGTCGTAGCGCTCGGCCAGTTCGCAGATGGCGGGCAGATTGGCGAGACTGCCGTCCATGGAGAACACGCCGTCGGTGGCGATCAGGCGAAAGCGGCAGTCCTGGCTGTCCTTGAGCGCCTGCTCCAGCTCGGCCATGTCGTTGTTGGCGTAGCGCAGCCGGCGCGCCTTGCACAGGCGGATGCCGTCGATGATGGAGGCGTGGTTGAGGGCATCCGAGATGACGGCGTCCTCCGCCCCCAGCAGGGTCTCGAACAGGCCGGTGTTGGCGTCGAAGCAGGAGGAATAGAGGATGGTGTCCTCGGTGCCGAGAAAGGCCGACAGCCGCGCCTCCAGGCGCTTGTGCAGGTCCTGGGTGCCGCAGATGAAGCGTACCGAGGCCATACCGAAGCCGCGCTCGTCCAGGGCACGCTTGGCAGCGGCGATGAGCTCTGGATCGTCGGCCAGCCCCAGATAGTTGTTGGCGCAGAGGTTGATCACCTCGCCCTGCTCGGCGGTGCGGATGCGCGCCGACTGGGGCGTGACGATGGTGCGCTCGCTCTTGTACAGGCCCTGCTGGCGCAGGGTTTCGATCTCACGGGACAGGAATTCGATCATGCGCGCGGACATGGCGGACCTCGTTGGTCAAAGTTCAATATGCTGGATATATTGTTCGATAAAAGAAACATAGGCAACATGACGAACGCTCAATCCTCGAGCACCACCACCAGCAGCGCCACCGCCGTCTCAGCGCCGGCGTTGGCGATGCAGTGGGCCAGATCGGCGCGGTAGCGGGCGGTCTCGCCGGCCCGCACCGCCTGGCGCGCAGCGCCACATTCCACGGTGAGCACGCCCTGAAGCACGGTGAGATGCTCGCGGCTGCCGGCGGCATGGGGCTCGGAGCGGAGCTGCCCGCCGGGCTGCACGCGCATCTCGTACCACTCCTGGTGGCTGGCGCGCTCGGCCGGACTGAGGATGCGCAGCAGACAGCGCCCGTCGGCGCTGGAAATGGTCGGGATGAGGTTAGCCGGGACCAGCTCGATGGCGGTCTCGGCAGCCTCCTCCCCATCGCCCTCGATCAGGTCTTGGATGTCGATGCCTAGGGTCTGGGTCAGGTTCCACAAGGTGGCAAAAGTGGGGTTGGTCTGGCCGCGTTCGATCTGCGACAGCATGGACTTGGACACCCCGGACTGCTGGGCAAGCTGCTCCAGGGTCAGGCCGCGGGCCTTGCGCGCGGCGCGGATCTTGCCGCTGATCTCGGGGGGGGAGCGACGGGTCTGGGTCATGGCCTCTTCGTGGTGGCGTCGTAGCGGTGGCTGACGGCGGCACTCTAGGTAGGCCGCGTCCGGGCGGTCAATGCCGCCCGCCTCATTGCTACAACCTTAGACCCTGGACGGGCCGGACGCGCCTTCTTCAAATCCGCCGAACAGAGCGTTGAAAACATTCCGCTGGCAGCGGCGGCGCGTCCGCCGGAGAATCAGGGCATTCCCGATTCACCAGGAGCGATGCCATGTCCCACATCCGTCCCCTCGAACGCATCGTCACCGGCCATCCCGCCACCGATGGCGCCGGCGTGCGGCTCACCCGCGTCATCGGCACGCCCGAGTGCCGCCACCTCGACCCCTTCCTGATGCTAGACGAGTTCAAGAGCGACCGCGAGGATGACTATATCGCCGGCTTTCCCGAACACCCGCACCGCGGCTTCGAGACCGTGACCTATCTGCTCGCCGGGCGGGTGCGCCATGCCGACTCGGTGGGCAACCGCGGCCTGCTCGGACCGGGCGCGGTGCAGTGGATGACCGCCGGGCGCGGCATCATCCACAGCGAGATGCCGGAGCGCGAGCAGGGCCTGCTGTGGGGTTACCAGCTCTGGGTCAACCTGCCCTCCCACCTGAAGATGAGCGCACCGCGCTACCAGGACATCCCCGCCGAACGCATCCCTGCGGTACAGGACCAGGGCTGGCGGGCGCGGGTCATCTCCGGCGAGCTGCAGGGCGTGGCGGGACCGGCGCAGAGCGTCACTGGTATCCTCTATCTGGACGTAGCCCTGGAGCCGGGCATGCGCTTCGAGCTGCCGCTCGCCGATGCTCTGCGGGTGCTGGTCTTCGCCGTCGAGGGTGAGGTGGCGAGCGCCGCCAGTTCCGGCTTCCCGCGTTTGCGCGTCCACCAGCTCGGCGTGTTCGGCCAGGGCGAGACGCTGGCGCTGCGCGGCGGCGAGCGTGGCGGGCGGGTGTTGGTGTTGGCCGGGCGGCCGCTCGATGAGCCGATCGTACAGTACGGGCCGTTCGTGATGAACAGCCCAGAGGAGATCCAGCAAGCCATCCTCGATTACCAGCGCGGGGTGCTGGATCGAGTGTGAGCGGCAGCTATATCGGTTTAATGCTGATAGCACAAATCTTGAACTTTTCCAGAGAGGGCTGTCTATAAAATCAGTGTACTCAACGCTCGTCCGCTTCCCTCCCTAGGCGGGCGCACCCGGCCTCGAGGTCGGGTGATTTTTAAGCCCCGGTTCCCATCCCCCCTTTCCGGGGCTTTTTTGTGCCCACCCGCTAGCGCCGCCGCCCTTGAAATCTCGGGGTGCGCCCTCACCTCGTGTACACTCATGCCGAATACCGAGGTCGCAAGACGAATGGAACAGTTCCGAGGCACCACCATACTCTCCGTGCGCCGCAACGGCCGGGTCGTGATCGGCGGCGACGGCCAGGTCAGCCTAGGCAACACCGTGATGAAGGGCAACGCCCGCAAGGTGCGCCGGCTATACAACGGCAAGATCATCGCTGGCTTCGCTGGCGGCACCGCCGACGCCTTCACCCTGTTCGAGCGTTTCGAGAGCAAGCTGGAAAAGCACGGCGGCAACCTCACCCGCGCCGCCGTGGAGCTGGCCAAGGACTGGCGCACCGACCGCATGCTGCGCCGGCTGGAGGCGCTGCTGATCGTGGCCGATAGCCAAATCACCCTGATCATCTCCGGCAACGGCGACGTCATCGAGCCCGAGCACGCGCTGGCCGCGATCGGCTCCGGCGGCTCCTTTGCCACCGCTGCGGCGCGAGCGCTGCTCGAGAACACCGATCTAGACGCACGCACGATCGTCGAGAAGGCGCTCAACATCGCCGCCGATATCTGCATCTACACCAATCACCACCTCACCCTCGAGGAGCTGGCCGGCTGAGCGGCCGGCGGGATTATCGCACCATGTCCGAAATGACCCCCCGCGAGATCGTCCAGGAACTGGACAAGCATATCGTCGGCCAGGACGCGGCCAAGCGCGCCGTGGCCATCGCCCTGCGCAACCGCTGGCGCCGCCAACACGTGCCAGAGGAGCTGCGCAACGAGATCACCCCCAAGAACATCCTCATGATCGGCCCTACCGGCGTCGGCAAAACCGAGATCGCCCGGCGCCTGGCGCGGCTGGCCAATGCCCCGTTCATCAAGGTGGAGGCGACCAAGTTCACCGAGGTGGGCTACGTCGGCCGCGATGTGGAAACCATCATCCGCGACCTGGTAGACATGGCGGTGAAGATGGTGCGCGAGGCGGAACTGCGCAAGGTGCAGAACCGCGCTGAGGAGGCCGCCATCGAGCGCGTGCTCGACGTGCTGCTGCCGCGCCCGCGCGCGGTGGGCTTCGCCAACGAGCCGCCCGCCCCCGACCAGTCCACCACCCGCCAGAAGATGCGCGAGAAACTGGTGCGCGGCGAGCTGGACGAGCGTGAGGTGGAGATCGAGGTCTCGGTGCGCCCCATGGGCGTGGAGATCATGGCTCCGCCCGGCATGGAAGAGATGACCCAGCAGCTGCAGAGCCTGTTCCAGAATCTCGGTCAGGGCCGCACCAAGACGCGCAAGCTGAAGATCAAGGACGCCCTCAAGCTGTTGCGCGAAGAGGAGGCGACCAAGCTGATCAACGAGGAGGAACTCAAGCTCCAGGCGCTCACCGCCGCCGAACAGAACGGCATCGTCTTCATCGACGAGATCGACAAGGTATGCCGCCGCGGCGAGTACTCGGGAGCCGATGTCTCGCGCGAGGGCGTGCAGCGCGACCTGCTGCCGCTGGTCGAGGGCTGTACCGTGTCCACCCGCTACGGCATGGTGCGCACCGATCACATCCTGTTCATCGCCAGCGGCGCCTTCAGCCTGGCCAAGCCCTCGGACCTGATCCCCGAGCTGCAGGGCCGGCTGCCCATCCGCGTCGAACTGGACGCGCTCAGCACCGACGACTTCGTGCGCATCCTCACCGAGCCGGACGCTTCGCTGACCGAGCAGTACGCGGCCCTGATGGCTACCGAGAATGTGCGCCTCGAGTTCACCCCGGATGGAGTGCGGCGCATCGCCGAGATGGCCTTCCAGGTCAACGAGCGCACCGAGAACATCGGCGCCCGGCGCCTGCACACGGTGCTGGAGCGGTTGCTGGAGGGGGTGTCGTTCGAGGCCCCGGACCGCTCGGGAGCCACCGTCACCATCGACCGCCAATACGTCGATCAGCACCTCGGCGCCCTGATCCAGGACGAGGATCTGACGCGGTATATTCTGTAACCCTCGATCCCCTTTTCCGCTCCGCCCCCCTCACCCTTCCCCGCCAACGGGGGAGGGTATGAGATTTCCCAGGACTCCGGCCATGACCACCACTCCCCGCCCCACCGACATCAAGCTGCATCAGCTCTCCCGCATCCTGGAGATCACCTTCGACGACGGCGCCCGTTTCGAGCTGCCCTGTGAGTACCTGCGGGTCTATTCGCCCTCGGCCGAGGTGCGCGGCCACGGCCCCGGCCAGGAGGTGCTGCAGGTCGGCAAGGAGGATGTGACCATCGTCGCCATCGAGCCGGTAGGCCACTATGCGGTGCGCCTGGTATTCTCCGACGGCCACGATACTGGCCTGTATTCCTGGAACATCCTGTATGATCTGGGCGTCAATTACGAGCCGTACTGGCAGCGCTACCTGGAGCGGCTGGCAACGGCGGGGTATCAACGCCGCACCTGAGCCGCTCCCCTCAACCTGGCGCGAGGATGCAATGAGCGACGAGCGAACCACCCACTTCGGCTTCCAGACGGTGGCAGTCGAGGATAAGGCCCGCAAGGTCGCCGAGGTATTTCACTCGGTGGCCGACAAGTACGACCTGATGAACGACCTCATGTCCATAGGTGTGCACCGCCTGTGGAAGCGCTTCACCGTTGGCCTAGCCAATCTGCGCCCGGGCGAGCGGGTGCTGGACCTGGCCGGCGGCACCGGCGACCTGACTGCGCGCATGGCGCCGCTGGTCGGATCCAGGGGCCTGGTGGTGCTGTCCGATATCAATCCCTCCATGCTCGCCGAGGGACGCCGGCGGCTGATCGACGCGGGTCTGGTCGGCAACATCGCCTACGTGCTGGCCGACGCCGAGCAGCTGCCCTTCCCCGACAACAGCTTCGACTGCATCACCATCGGCTTTGGCCTGCGCAACGTCACCCGCAAGGAGCGGGCGCTCGCCGCCATGTACCGGGCGCTCAGGCCGGGCGGACGGCTGCTGGTGCTGGAGTTCTCTCAGCCCACCGCGCCGGGGCTGAAGCCGCTCTACGATCTCTATTCCTTCAAGGTGTTGCCGCTGATGGGCAAGCTGGTGGCCAACGATGCCGCCAGCTACCAGTACCTGGCGGAAAGCATTCGCATGCACCCCGACCAGGAGACTCTCAAGGCCATGATGGAGCAGGCCGGCTTCGAGCGCTGCGACTATTACAACCTCACCGGCGGCATCGTCGCCGTGCACCGCGGCTACAAGTTCTGATGACACCGACCCAACTCGCGGCTGCAGCGCTGGAGACGGCACTCGCCCGGTACCTGGCCCTGGATCCGGAAGGGGCGGCGCGGCTGCGGCCGTTCGCCGACAAGGTCATCGCGTTGGAGCTGACCCTGGTGCCGGATCAGCCGCTCACCCTTTATCTGCTCGGCACCGGCGAGCGCCTGCAGGTGGGCGACAGCTACGCCGGCGAGCCCGACCTGCGCCTGCGCGGCCATCCTCTGGCGCTGGCGCGGCTGGCGCTGGAGCCCGGCGTGAGCGAGGGCGTGGAGATCATTGGCGACACCGCCCTGGCGCGCCAGCTCGCCGCCCTGATCACCCAGGGTCCGGACTGGGAAGAGTGGCTGTCGCGGTTTACCGGCGATGTCATCGCCCATCAGATCGGCAGCACCGTACGCAGCATCCTGGCCTGGCACAGCCGCACCCTGGAGACGCTGCTGCGCAACACCGGCGAGTACCTGCAGTACGAGACCCACGATCTGCCGCCGGCGCGCAGCCTGGAGTCCTTCGCCGCCCAGATCGATATCCTGCGCGATGACGTGGAACGGCTGGCGGCGCGGGTCGAGCGCCTGCGCCGGCGCCTGGACAGCGCGAGCTGAGCCCGATGCGGCTGCGCCCCGCCCAGATCCTGCGTCTAGCGCACATCAACCTGGTGCTGCTGCGTCACGGCCTGGACGAGATCGTGCTGGCCACCCATCTGTTCCGGCCGGTGCGCTTCCTGCGCTTCCTCTCGCCCTGGTACTGGCTGCGCCGCGGTGACAGCCGCGGCCCGCGCGGCGAACGCATCCGCCTGGCCCTGGAGGATCTCGGCCCGATCTTCGTCAAGTTCGGCCAGATGCTCTCCACCCGCCGCGACCTGCTGCCCGATGATATCGCCGATGAGCTGGCGCGGCTGCAGGACCGGGTGCCGCCCTTCCCCGGCGAGCAGTCCCGGGCCATCGTCGAGAAGGCCTACGGCCAGCCGCTGTCGGCAATGTTCGTGCGCTTCGACGAGCAGCCGCTGGCCTCGGCCTCCATCGCTCAGGTGCACACGGCACGCCTGCTGGACGGACGCGAGGTGGTGGTCAAGGTAGTGCGCCCCGGCATCGAGCGTATCATTCGTCGCGACGTCGATCTGCTCTACATCATCGCCGGACTGGCCGAACGCTACTGGAAGGAGGGCCGCCGCCTGCGCCCGCGGGAAGTAGTGGCGGAATACGAAAAGACCATTTTCGATGAACTCGACCTGGTGCGCGAGGCCGCCAATGCCAGCCAGCTCAAGCGCAATTTCCAGGGCTCCACCATCCTCTATGTGCCGGAGATCTACTGGGAGTATACCCGGCGCAATGTACTGGTGATGGAGCGCATCCAGGGCATCCCGGTGGGCAACACCGAAGAGCTGCGCCGCCGCGGAGTGAATCTGAAGAAGCTGTCGGAGCGGGGGGTGGAGATCTTCTTCACCCAGGTATTCAAGCACAGCTTCTTCCACGCCGACATGCATCCGGGGAATATCTTCGTCGACGCCAGCAATCCCCAGGAACCGCGCTATATCGCCATCGATTTCGGCATCATCGGCACCCTCTCACCCACCGACCAGCACTATCTGGCGGAGAACTTCCTGGCCTTTTTCCGCCGCGACTACCGCCGCGTGGCGGAGCTGCACATCGAGTCCGGCTGGGTGCCGCCCACCACCCGGGTCGACGAGTTCGAGTCGGCCATCCGCACCGTGTGCGAGCCGATTTTCGACAGGCCGCTCAAAGACATCTCCTTCGGCGGCTTTCTGCTCAGCCTGTTCCAGACTGCGCGGCGCTTCCACATGGAGGTGCAGCCGCAGCTGGTGCTGCTGCAGAAGACCCTGCTCAACATCGAGGGCCTGGGCCGCCAGCTCGACCCCGATCTGGACCTGTGGAAGACCGCCAAACCCATCCTCGAGACCTGGATGCAGGAGCGGGTCGGCCCGCGCGCGGTGGCCAACAAGCTGCGCTCCAGCGCGCCGCGCTGGGCCGAGCAGTTCCCCGAGCTGCCGGATCTGGTGCAGGGCCTGCTCAAGCAGGTGGCCAGCGGCGAGGTCAAGGTGCGCTTGCAGAACCAGCAGTTGGAGCAACTGCGCCAGGAGCTGCGCGACTCCAGCCGCCGCAGCTTCCACGGCACGGTGGGCGCGGCGCTGGTGCTCAGCGCCGTGCTGATCCTGGCCCTGGACGGGCTACACCCGCGGATGCTGGGCGATGCCCCTCTACTCACCTGGGTGCTGGGTGCCCTGGGCGGGGCGCTGCTGCTCAGCGTGTGGCCGCGTGGCGGCCAGTAATGCTAGTAGCATCAGACGCGCTGCGTGGTGTAGGTGGCAGTGCTCATGCGGCGTCGCTCGCGTAGGCAGCCAAAGTGAGGCAAAAGCGCCCTTGACCGTCTCCCACACGGCGGCAAGCTTGGGGCCGATCACCTCCCAGTTGCGCCAGATCAGGTAGGCGGCCCCGGCAATGGCCGTAAGGGTCAAACCGATGGGGTTGGCCAGCACGACGCGCCCCAGCCACAGGATGGCGCGGCCGGCCACTGCCCCGGCGCCGACTGCCGTCAGCACAACCTTGATCGAGCTGTCCATGCGTAGCCCCCTGATGCGCCTTGCTCACTGGATCGACGACGTGGTGGACAGCCCGCACGCCATACCGCGCGCTGCCGGGGTCATCAGCGCACTGCTGGCGGTCGCGATGCTGGCCGCGTTCGCGCCCGAGACGGACATGCCGTGGTGGCAGCAAGCGCTGGCGTGGCCGCTGATGAGCGCGATCTCTACGGCCGGGCTCTTCGTGCCGGTGATCTTGGGGCTGTGGGGGGGCTTGCGCGCCGCGCAGGTGGTGGCCGTCATCGCGGCAGCCGTGACGGCGCCGCTGACGCTGCTGTGGCGCGCACTTGCGCGTCGAGCAGCTCGCGCGCGGCCTTGAGCCACAGCGCCGACTCGCGCAGCAGCAAGCCCAGCGCCTGCGGCAGAGACAGTCGCAACTGCTGGCACAGCCACAGCACCACCTGCCGCGCGGCGGCCTCGCTCAGCCCAAAAAATCCTCACCCGAGAGCTCCTCGAAGGCTTTTTGCAGGCGCTTCACATCGCGCAGCGGTAGGTGGCGGATCACCTCCGGCGGCGTCTCGGTGAGCGACGCAAACAGCAGCACGTCGCGCTCGGCTTCATCCGCCGTGCGATTGCGCCGCGCGGCGGGCGATGATGTCGTCCCACACCGGCTCGCGCATGGTGAGATAGCCTACCTTCGCCCCGTTGATCTCGATGGGGTTGGAGAGCTGCACCTGCGGCGTTTGCGGCGTCAGGGTCGTCGTGGTCATTCAATCCTCCTTCTGGGCACGTTTGCGGGCCGGTTTGCCCGCATTCGGGGCGGCGGTTGGCGCAGCTCCGGCAGTCTCGCCCGCCGGTCGTCCTCGCCCAGCGTGCGGGCGTCGGGATTGGACATCAGGAGCCCGCGGCGCGGCATCTTCTGCGTGCCGAACTCGTGATCGGCGGCGTAGGGCTTGCCGGAGCCCCAGGCCGCATCGAAGGGCCCGGCGCGGTGCGTAGCGGCAATGGACGATCCCTACCGCAAGGCCACGCCCGAAGAGATTGCGCGTATGACCGAGGGCATCCTCGACGCGCTCGACGAGGCTTGCACGACCGCGCCGATTTCATCGCGCCGAGCTGCCTGCCGAGGGTATCGACTTGGTGATGGTCAATGGATGTCTCAGCTGGCGCGACGGAGAGCCCAGCAGGGAACGCGCCGGGTATTTCCTGGTATTTCCTGCACCGCAACGGCTGATCTGAAGTCGCAGAGCGGATCGGTTGCCTCAGTTGCGAGCCTGCATCAGTGTCAGGCCCTTGAGCAGGTTCAAGGCTTCGTAGAGCGGATAGTCGCTCTGCGCCAGGGACGGCTTTTCCTCGCTGCCGCCGGATGTCTTCGCCTCGCCGTTGCTGGCGTCGTTACGCAGATGGCCGGCCAGGTTGGCCTCACGCCATTCGTTGCCGCTCGGCGGCTCGACCTTGCTCAGCTTGAGCGACTCCAGCTTGATGTCCGGCTCGATGCCCTCGGCTTGGATGGAGCGGCCGCTGGGGGTGTAGTAGCGGGCCGTGGTGAGCTTGACCGCAGTGCCATTCTGCAAGGGCAGGATGGTCTGCACCGAGCCCTTGCCGAAGGTGCGCTCGCCCATGATGATGCCGCGATGGTGATCCTGCAGGGCGCCGGCGACGATCTCCGAGGCCGAAGCCGAGCCACTGTTGACCAGCACCACCAACGGGGCCCCCTGCAAGGCATCGCCCGGAGTGGCCTGGAAGCTCTGCCTAGAATCCTCGGTGCGGCCCTGGGTGTAGACGATCTGACCTTTGTCGAGGAAGGCATCGGCCACCTCGACCGCGCCGTTCAGCACGCCGCCCGGGTTGTTGCGCAAATCCAGGATCAACCCCTTGAGCGGTTCGCCATTGCTCTGCTGCAACTGGCTCAGGGCTTCCTGCAAGTTGCGCGAGGTGCGCGCCTGGAACTGGGTGATGCGCACATGGCCGAAACCGGGTTCCAGGAGCTGGCTCTTGACGCTCTTGACCTGGATGATGTCGCGCACCACGGTGATCTTGAGCGGCTTTTCCTCGCCCTCGCGCACCACGGTCAGGACGATGGCGGTATTGGGCTTGCCGCGCATCAGCTTCACCGCCTCGTTCAGCGACAGCCCTTTCACCGGCGTGTCGTCGAGCCGGATGATGAGATCGCCGGCCTTGATCCCGGCGCGGGCAGCCGGCGTGTCCTCGATCGGCGCCACCACCTTGACGAAGCCGTCCTCCATGTCGATCTCGATTCCCAGCCCGCCGAACTCGCCGCTGGTGCCGGTCTGCAGTTCGTCGAAAGCTTCCTGATCGAGATAGGACGAATGCGGGTCGAGGCCGTTGAGGATGCCGCGGATGGCGTTCTCCAGCAGCTTCTTGTCGTCGATGGGCTCCACGTAGTCCTGCTTGACCCGCTCCAGGACCTCGGTGAACAGGCGCAGTTCGTCGATGGGTAATTGTTCGCTGCCGGCGTTACGCTCGGCCCAACCGTAGTGGGCCATGCTCAACGAGGCACCGAGCACCACGCCCAACACCATCACCAAACCCTGACGGGTAAACGCTTTCATCGTCACTCCGTTCGCTTCTATCGAGAAAATCTACTGCGCTTGGAAAGCCATCCGGCGCTTTAGTTGCGGTCCCGGTCGCAGCCGCTGCTCACGACCAGCGCACCAGGGAGCGGCCGGTCATCTCCGGCGGTTGCGGCAGCCCGAGCAGGGTCAGCATGGTGGGGGCGATGTCGCACAGCGCCCCGCCCGCTTCCAGGGTCAGCGTCCGCGGCCCGACGTAGACCAGCGGCACGAGGTTGGTGGTATGGGCGGTATTGGCCTGACCGCTGCTCGCATCGAGCATGGACTCGACGTTGCCGTGGTCGGCGGTGATGAGCAGTTCGCCGCCAACCTCGCGGATCGCCTGGTAGACCCGGCCCAGACACTGGTCGATGGCCTCTACCGCCTGCACCGCCGCCGCATAGATGCCGGTGTGGCCAACCATATCAGGGTTGGCGTAGTTGACCACGATGACATCGTAGCGGCCGCTCCTGATCGCCTCCACCAGCCGATCGGTGACCTCGGGGGCGCTCATCTCCGGCTTGAGATCATAGGTGGCCACCTTGGGCGAGGGCACCAGGATGCGGTCTTCGCCTTCGAACACGGTTTCCCGGCCACCGTTGAAGAAGAAAGTGACGTGGGCGTACTTCTCGGTCTCGGCCAAGCGCAGTTGGCGCATGCCGTGCTGGGCCAGCAGCTCGCCCAGACCGTTCTTCAGGTCGCTGGGTGGAAAGGCCACCGGGGCGGGGATGTCCTTCTGGTATTGGGTGAGGCAGACGAAGGCGGAAAGCCGCGGCCGCAGCGCACGCGCGAAGCCCTGGAACCCGTCCTCGACGAAGGCGCGGCTGAGCTGGCGAGCGCGGTCGGCACGGAAGTTCATGAAGATCACCGCGTCGCCGTCGCGCATTGGAGCCGGCTCGCCGATCACCGTGGCCTTGACGAACTCGTCGTTCTCGCCGCGCGCGTAGGCGGCCTCTAGGCCGGCCAGGGCGCTCTCGGCCTGGAACTCGCCCTGGCCCTGGGTGAGCAGGTCATAGGCGGCCTGGATGCGCTCCCAACGGTTGTCGCGGTCCATGGCATAGTAGCGGCCGATCAGAGTGGCGATGCGGCCCACGCCCAGCGCGGCGAGCTTGTCCTGCATGCGCAGCAGCGACTCGGCGGCGCTGCGCGGCGGCGTGTCGCGGCCGTCGAGAAAGGCGTGCACATAGAGCTGCCGGGCGCCGCGCCGCACCGCCAGCTCGGCCATGGCGTGGATGTGCTCCTCGTGGCTGTGCACCCCGCCGGGCGACAACAGGCCCATGACATGCACCGCCCTGCCCTGGGCGACGGCGCCGTCTACCGCTTGACACAGCACCGGATTGGCGAAGAACTCGCCATCCTCGATGGCCTTGCCGATGCGGGTCAGCTCCTGGTACACCACACGTCCGGCGCCCAGGTTCATGTGTCCGACCTCGGAATTGCCCATCTGCTCGTCGGGCAGGCCCACGGCGCGGCCGGAAGTATCGATCAGGGTATGGGGATAGTCGTTCCACAGATGATTCCACACCGGGGTGCAGGCACCGGCGATGGCATTGTGCTCGGGGATCTCGCTGTAGCCCCAGCCATCCAGCACGATCAGCACGAGGGGTTTCGCCATGGCATCCTCTATCTATTTGAAAAAGCAGGTAATGATAGTCGCAAACCGCACCCTCGCCAACGACAGGATGACTACCTGCCGGCCAGCCCGGACGGCATCGGCTTCTCATGGCCGGCGTATCCATGTAACCTTCGCCAGTGCGCCGGTCCCGCCCCGCCGGCAGGACGCGCTGCGCGCCCCGGCATCATACACGAGCGGGCGGCTTCCCGGTTGCCGCGGCAGCCCGCATCGACGCCGCTCCATTCCCTAAGGCATCCTATGGAACAGTTCATCCCCTTCGTCCTCAAGAATTGGTATCTATTCGCCGCCCTGGTAGTTATCCTCGGCCTGCTCGTCGGTGGCGAGATCATGCGCAAGCTGCGCGGCATCCCCGCCATCAACCCGACCCAGGCGCTACAGCTCATCAATCATCAGGACGCGGTGGTGCTGGACATCCGCGACGGCGGCGAATTCCGCACCGGCCATATCCCTGAGGCGCGCCACGTGCCCCTGAGCGAGCTGGAGAGCCGGTTGGGCGAACTGGCCAAGTTCAAGGACCGACCGCTGATCGTCTATTGCAACTCCGGCGCCCGCGCCATTCAGGCCTGCACCCGACTGAAGAAGGAAGGCTTCACCGCCGTGCACAACCTGAGCGGTGGCCTGCCGGCCTGGGTCAACGCCGGTCTGCCGGTGCACAAGAAATGAGCCCTGCCGCGGAGCGCACCGCCATGCCCGAGGTCATCGTCTACGCCTCTGCCTTCTGCCCCTACTGCCGCAGGGCGCGCGCCCTGCTCGACGGCAAGGGGGTGAGCTACGCCGTGCTCGATGTAGACCGCGATCCCACGCTGTGGCAGGAAATCGAAGAGCGCACCGGACGTGACACCGTACCGCAGGTCTTCATCGGCCCCTACCACGTGGGTGGCTTCGACGACCTCTCCGCCCTCGATCGGCGCGGCGAACTGGACCGGCTGCTATGGCGCACCGGCTGAGCCGCTGGCGCACAGCACCGCCGCAGTTTATAAAGCATTACCCCGATCTCTCCATCCATCCCGACCACAGGAACCAGCCATGAGCGAGGCCAACGGCCAACAGCCGCAGTTCGAGATCCAGAAGCTGTATCTGAAGGACGCCTCCCTGGAGACGCCCAACTCCCCCTTCGTCTTCACCCAGCAGTGGCAGCCAGAGATCAGCCTGCAGCTCGCCACCCAGACCAGCCAGGTGGCGGACGACCTGCATGAGGTGGTGCTGCGCCTTACCGTTACCGCCAAGTTGGGCGATAAGACCGCCTACCTGGTCGAGGTGCAGCAGGCCGGCCTGTTCACCCTGCTCAACTTCCCGACGGAGCAGATGGGGCCGATGTTGGGCGCCTATTGCCCCAACATCCTCTTCGCCTACGCCCGCGAGGCAGTGGACAACCTGGTGGCCAAAGGCGGCTTCCCCGCGCTGGCGCTGAAGCCGGTGAACTTCGACGCTCTTTACCTGCAGCATCTTCAGGCCCAACAGGTCCAGGCCTGAGCCCGTTGCGCCGACACCTCCGATGAGCGCCGCCTCCGTCGCAGTGCTCGGCGCCGGCTCCTGGGGCACGGCCCTGGCCTTGCTGCTGGCGCGCAACGGTCATGCCACGCGCTTGTGGGGGCATCGCAGCGAGCACATAGTGCAGCTTTGCGCCGATGGCGAGAACCGCCGCTATCTGCCCGGCATTCCCTTCCCCGCCGCGCTCACCCCTTGTGCCGCGCTGGCCGAGGCCGTGACCGGCGCCGAACTGGTGCTGGTGGCGGTGCCCAGCCACGCCTACGGCGCCACCCTGGCGGCGCTGCGTCCGCACCTGGGCGACAACCAGGGTGTGGCCTGGGCCACCAAGGGCCTGGAGCACGGCACCGGCCGCTTCCTCCACGAGGTCACCGCCGAGCAACTGGGTGCGCGTCCGGCGGCCATTGTCTCCGGCCCCAGCTTCGCCCGGGAGGTGGCGGCGGGCCTGCCCACCGCGCTGACCGTGGCCGCCGCCGAGCATGGCTACGCCCGGCGCGTCGCCGCTCTGCTGCACGGCCCTACCTTGCGCGCCTACACCAGCACCGACGTGGTCGGGGTGGAGCTGGGCGGGGCGCTGAAGAACGTGCTGGCCATCGCCGCCGGCATCAGCGACGGCCAGGGCTTCGGTGCCAACGCCCGCGCCGCCCTCATCACCCGCGGCCTGGCGGAGATGGTGCGGCTGGGCGAGGCAGTGGGCGGGCGCCGCGAGACCTTCATGGGACTGGCTGGGATCGGCGATCTCATCCTCACCTGCACCGACGACCAGTCGCGCAACCGCCGCTTCGGCCTGGCCGTGGGCCGCGGCACTGCCATCACCGATGCCCTGGCCACCATCGGCCAGGTGGTGGAGGGCATGACTACCACCCCGGAAATCCTGCGCCTGGCCCGTAGCCACGGCGTGGAGATGCCCATCACCGAGCAGGTGGAGGCGGTGCTCTATCACGGCCGCGCCCCGCGCCAGGCGGTGGAATCTCTGCTGGCGCGCGACCCCAAGGCGGAAGGACTCTAGCGCCGCCCCTGCTCGCCGCCCGTCACCACGTCGCCGTGCAGGTCGTGGCGATGGTCGTGGTGATGATGATAGACCGCGATCTGGCGCACCCCCTCGTGCCCGAACAGGCGCTGGTAGGCCGGATCGCGGGCGACGCTGTCCGGATGTCCAGAGCAGCAGACATGGTGGTTGAGGCACACCACCTGGTCGGTGGCGGCCATCACCATGTGCAGGTCGTGGGAGACCATGAGGATGCCGCAGCCGTGCTGGCGGCGGATGCGGCCGATCAGATCGTACAGTTCCACCTGGCCGGTAACATCCACCGCCTGCACCGGCTC
>DATLYF010000080.1:0-8578 GCA_035575095.1 Candidatus Competibacteraceae bacterium | reverse complement strand
CGCCGCCGTCATCGGGCCGCTGGTGGAGGTGCCGGCGTTGCTCGCCCTGGTCAACGTGGCGCTTTCGCTGCAGCGGCGCTGGTTCGCCACCACCGCCCCGCCCCGGGCGACTGTCTATCCCTGACGAGGAGTACTGCCATGAAACGCCTGCATGTACATGTCGCGGTCCGCGACCTGGAAGCATCGATCCGCTTCTACTCCACCCTGTTCGCCAGCGAACCCAGCGTACGCCAGCCGGATTACGCCAAGTGGATGCTGGAGGACCCGCGGGTGAACTTCGCCATCAGCGCCCGCGGTCACCAGCCGGGGCTCGATCACCTGGGCATCCAAGTGGAGAGCGGCGAAGAGTTGCGGGAGGTCCACGAGCGCCTACATGCCGCCGAGCAGCCGCTGCTAGCGGTAGGTGAGACCACCTGCTGCTACGCCCGCTCCGACAAAGCCTGGGTGCGCGACCCCCAGGGCCTGTTCTGGGAGACCTTCCACACCCTGGGCGCGAGTACGGTCTATGGCATCGATGCGCTCGAACAGACCGCCTGCTGCACGCCGACACCGGCCGGCCAGCGCTGCTGCTGAGCCGGCTGGGCTACACTGGGAACAATGCCCTGCACGGAGCCGTGTCCATGAACCCCAGCCCCGCGACCTCCGCCGATCTGCCCGCCGTCCAGGCCCTGCTCGCGGCACAGGGGCTGCCGGTGGCTGACCTCACAGCAGCCCATCTGGAGCATTTCTTGCTATTGCGGGATGCCGCGGGCATCACCGGTTCGGTGGGTCTGGAGAGGCGGGGGGAGATCGGACTGCTGCGCTCCCTGGCGCTGCGACCGGCGCTGCGCGGGCAGGGGCATGGCGCCGCCCTGCTGCGCGCACTGGAGGCCCGCGCCGGGGCGCTGGGGCTGACAGCCCTGTATCTGCTCACTACCACGGCCGCCGATTTCTTCGGCACCCAGGGCTATGTGCGCCTGGCGCGTTCCCGGGCGCCGCAAGCGGTGCGCGCCAGCGCCGAATTCCGCACTCTGTGTCCGGACAGCGCCGTGCTCATGGTCAAAGGGTTGCTCCCGAACGTGCCCGGACCGGGCCGGGTCCGCGCCGCCTACCGTAGCGATACCGCGGCCATTGCCGCTATCTACAACCAGGGGATCGCGGAGCGCAGCGCCACCTTCGAAACCGCGCCGCGCACAGCAGCGGACGTGGAGCCCTGGTTCGATGGCGCTCACCCCATCGTGGTGAGCGAGCGCGACGGGCGCGTGCTGGGCTTTGCCGCCACCTCGACTTATCGGCCCCGCGACTGCTATCGCGGCGTCGCCGAGTTCTCCGTCTACGTCGACCATGACTGGCGGGGGCTAGGGGTCGGCCGCCAGGTGCTGGCCGCGCTGCTCGAAGCCAGCCGGCTAGCCGGCTACTGGAAGCTGGTATCGCGGGTCTTCCCGGAAAACCGGGCCAGTCTGGGGCTGCTGGAAGCCCTGGGATTTCGCCAGGTAGGCAGGTACCAGCGCCATGCGCAACTGGACGGGGAGTGGCGCGATGTGGTGATCGTCGAGCGCCTGCTGGAATCGACGATCGGCTAGAGACGCAGGAGCGCAGCCACGCGCCGCGACAGGAACGCGAATGCTCTGGCGACGGTTGCTGTAGGAAGCGCCTGCTAGCTCCCGCTCTACCTGACACCGCACCCTCGGCCCGCTGGGCGCTTGTGCCGGCCGGCGTTACGGCTGCAGGCAGCCCTCAGTGGTTCAGATGCGGATCACCCGTGGATCTCGGGACTGATATTGTTGCACGGCCTGACGCAGGCCTTCCTCGAACTCGCGCAGGTCCAGCAGTTTCTTGGCGCGCGCGATCAACTCGTTCAGTTCCTCGACGCTGAGTCCGCTCAGATCCAGTTGTTCCAAGGGTAGTTTTTTCCTGTGCTGCATAACAAGACCAAAGGCTCCCAGTTAGATTCAGGGGGTTTGGCGACGCGCACGGACAGCCTCTATCGCCCCCTGCGACGACAGCGGCCACCGATTCGGTTGAACTCCGTTCCCAGGACAGAGTTGTGCGCAAGAGAATGCTATGGAGAATCCTGACCCGGCAGGGTCCGGCGGGATATCGAATTAATTATTCACCAAGTCAATACGATAGCAAGTCCCACCGATAGTTCGGAGGGTACGCCGGGCATATACCTTTCTTGACAAGTCCTGCGGGTGCACCGTAAATAGCCGGCGGGCAGTCAGGGATCCCCCCTTTTCGCTGCAGCCGGAGTCTGTCCCGATCTCGAGCGTACAGCCTCTTCCGGCCGGACTCTACCGCATCTGCCTGCCCCGGTGCACAGATGCTCCGAGCCGGCACAACACCTCAGCCAGGAAGCGATGCTGACCCAGCACCATCTCGAACTGATCGTCTACAAGACCTACGCCGACCTGAAAGCCGAGACCGCAAAGACCTACATCGGCTTCATCTGGTGGCTGCTCGATCCGCTGCTGTTCATGCTGACCTTCTACGTGGTCTTCGAGCTGCTGCTGCGGCAGGGCACGCCGGATTTCATCCCCTTCCTGCTGGTCGGGCTGATTACCTGGCGCTGGTTCCAAAACACGGTCGCTCACGGCGCCGGCGCCATCCTGCAGAACCGCGAGCTGATGCGGCAGATCTACCTGCCCAAGATCGTGTTTCCGCTGGTGACCGTGCTTACCGATCTGGTCAAGTTCAGCCTGGTGTTCCTGATATTGCTGCTCTTCCTGAGCGTCACCGGACATCCGCCCGGCGCCAGCTATCTCGCCCTGCCGCTGGTGCTGGCCACGGAATTCCTGCTGATCGTGGCCCTGACCTGTCTGACGTCGGCCGTGGTGCCGTTCCTGCCGGACCTGCGCATCCTCATCGAGCACGGCCTGCACATGCTGTTCTTCGTCTCTGGCATCTTCTTCTCCAGCAGCCAGGTCCCCCAGCCCTTGCACTGGCTGCTCTACCTCAACCCCATGGCTGGCCTGATCGAGGCCTACCGCGACATCTTGATCCGCGACCAGTGGCCTCAGCTCGGGCTGCTGTCCGGAATCGCCGGTGCCGCCGCCCTGGCCTGTTGGGGCGCCTACCGGCTGCTGACGCGCTACGATCACGTCTACGCCAAGGTGGTGCGCTGATGAGAGATACGGCCGAGAGCACGCCGCTGATGGCCCGGCTGCGCAATGTGGGGGCTTACTACTGGCTGCGCAAGGGCTATCTGCGGCATGAGCGCTACTGGGCGCTCAGGGATGTCAGCTTCGATCTCTATCCGGGCGACTCCCTGGGCGTGATCGGGCGCAACGGCGCCGGCAAGAGCACTCTGCTCAAGCTGCTCAGCGGCATCGTCAAGCCGGATCTGGGCAGTGCCGAGCTGTTCGGCCACCATGCCACCCTACTCTCGCTGCAGGTAGGCTTCGTACCTTATCTGAGCGGCCGAGAGAACGCCATTCTCAGCGGCATGCTGATGGGTATGCACCGCGACGAGATGGAGCGCCGCATGGGCGAGATCATCGCCTTCTCCGAGCTGGACGAATTCATCGACCAGCCGATCAGCTCCTATTCGGCCGGCATGCGCGCACGGCTCGGCTTCTCCGTGGCCATCCAACTGGATCCGGACATCCTGCTGATCGACGAGGTGCTGGGGGTGGGCGATGCCCAGTTCCAGGCCAAGTCCTCGGCGCGCATCCACGACATCATCCGCTCGCGCAAGACGGTGGTGCTGGTCTCGCACAATGCCGACACCCTGCGCAAGCTGTGCAACCGTGCCATCTGGCTGGAGGGCGGGGTGACCCGGGCAGTGGGTGATACCGACAGCGTGCTGCGGGAATACAACGACTATATGTTGCAGACCGCCGGCTGAATCGGCCTGCGCCAGTTCGGCCCCGTGGAAAAGGGTGGCCAAACCCCGTGACAAAAATTTACAATCGCTGCTCATGCACCGAGCGACTGGACGACCGATGCGCCGAGAAACCATAACGCCGATGCAGGAGCACTGGAGCAGGACTCTGATTCTGATCCCGGCTTACAACGAGGCTGCCACCATCGCCGCGGTGATCCACCAGATCCGCGCCCACGGCATCGGCAGCGACGTGGTGGTAGTGGACGACCACAGCAGCGACGACACTGCCAAGCGCGCCGCCGCCGCCGGCGTCATGGTGCTGCCGCTGGCCGAGCGTCTGGGCGCTTGGGGGGCGATCCAGACCGGCATGCGCTATGCCCTGACCCATGGCTACCGCACCGTCGTCACCCTCGATGCCGACGGTCAGCACGATCCCGCTGCGATTCCCAGACTGCTCGCCCCGCTGCGCGCCGGCACGGCGGCAGTGGCCATCGGCGCCTGCCCGCAGCGGGTCAGTGCCGCACGGCGCCTGGCCTGGCGCTACTTCCGCCTGCTCACCGGCCTGACCCTCACCGACATCACCTCGGGATTCCGCGCCTACAATCATGATGCCATGACCCTGCTGGCCTCGAACGCGGGCCATCTGCTCAGTTACCAGGACGTGGGCGTACTGCTGCTGCTCGGCCGCCATCGCCTGGCGGTGTGCGAGGTGCCGGTCGACATGCGCCCGCGCAGTATCGGCGGCTCGCGCATCTTCGATTCCTGGTTGACGGTACTCCGGTACATGCTGGAAACCAGTGTGCTCTGTCTGGCCCACCTGGGCAGCAGAAGGCGCTGAGCCGCTCTATCCGGATCCCGCATGATTTCCTATCAGCTGACTTCTACCGTCATCGGCTTGGCCATCGCCACCGTGATCGTCATCCTGGTGCGCCGTAACCATCTGCACGGGCTGTTCGCGCTATGGTGGCTGGGTATCGCTGCAATCACCATCCTGCTCGGGCTGTTCCCGCGCCTGGTGGACTATCTCGCCCGTCTGCTCGGCATCAGCTATCCGCCCGTGCTCGCTCTGCTGCTCGGCTTCGCCCTGCTGCTGCTCAAGGTGCTGACGCTGGATCTGTATCGCTCCCGGCAGGAACGCCGGCTGCGCAACCTGGCACAACGCTTGGCGATCCTTGAGGCGCGGCAGGGTCTGGCACAGCCGTCTGCCGATGCCGACGAGCGGCCTACCCCAGAGCGGTCGCCAGCGTCCGCATCACGACGCTCGTGAGGATGTGCGGCGCATGCGCGTCCTGCACATCGGCAAGTACTTTCCTCCCTATCCGGGTGGCATCGAGTATTTCCTGGCGGACCTGATGGCGGCGCTGCCGCAGCAGGGGGTGCAGGGCGCCGCCCTGGTGCACGCGCCGCACCCGCGCGGCGCCGGCCCGGAGTGGCGCGACGGCAGCCCCATCTACCGCGTGCCCAGCTATGGCCAACTGCTCTATGCCCCGCTCAGTCCGGCCTTCCCGCGCTGGCTGGCGCGCGCCCTCGATGAGTTCCGCCCAGATCTGCTGCATCTGCATCTACCCAACACCTCGGCCTTCTGGGCACTGTTGCTGCCCGCCGCCCGGCGTCTGCCCTGGGTGGTGCACTGGCACTCTGATGTGGTGCCGTCACAGTTGCGCACGGCGCTGCGGACCGCTTATCGCGTCTACCGCCCGCTGGAGCAGGCGCTGCTGCGCCACAGCCGGCGCATCATCGTCACTTCGCCACCCTATCTGCAGAGCAGCGCGGCCCTACAGCCCTGGCGGGAACGCTGCGCGGTCATCCCTCTCGGCTTGGCTCCCGAGCGCATCCAGGCGGCGCCGTCAGCGGCGACCTCTGCGGGGCTCTGGCGGGGAGCCGGCCTGCGCCTACTGGCGGTGGGCAGGTTGACCTATTACAAGGGCCACGAAATCCTGCTGCAGGCGCTGGCCAGGCTGCCGGACGCGGAGCTGATCATCGTCGGCGACGGCGAATTCCGGCCACGGCTGCAAGCCCTGCTGACGCGGCTCAACCTGGGGGAGCGGGCGCAGCTACTCGGCCAGACCGACGACGCCCGGTTGCAGGCCCTGTTCGCCAGCTGCGATGCCCTCTGCCTGCCCTCGCTGGAGCGTACCGAGGCCTTCGGCCTGGTGCAGTTGGAGGCCATGTGCTTCGGCAAGCCGGTGATCGCCTCCGACATCCCCGGCTCGGGGGTGGGTTGGGTGGTGCGCCAGGCCGGCCACGGGGTGCTGGTACCGCCGGGCGACGTCGCCGCTCTGAGCGCCGCCCTGGCCGCGCTGGCCGGTGATGTAGCGACCCGCGAGCGACTCGGCCGGCAGGGTTGGCTGCGCTTTCAGGAGCTGTTCCACATCGAGCAGGTAGCAGCCCAGGTCGCCGACCTTTATCGGGGACTGCTAGCGGCGCCGGACTGAGCCGCTGCTGGCCAGGTCAGCGCCAACAGATAAAACAGCAGGGCCGGCACCATGTGCATGAATAGCCGGTTGACGGCGGTGTGATCCCGCGCCCAGGCCGCCGCCGGCGTCAGGATAAACAGTGCCAGCAGCATCAGCAGCGCCAGCAGCAGCAGCGCTCCACCCTGCCACAGTGCCCGGCAACGGGCGATAGTCCCGCTCCTGGCGCATACCCAGAACAGCGCCATGAACCAGAGCAGGTGCCAGTTGCCGGCAAAGAACAAGCCGTCCAGCAGCGCCTTCAGGGCGAGCGGATCGAAGCGCAGCTGCAGTTCCCCCAGTCCCGGAATGCGTAGCCGTTCGGGCGTAAGCAGCAGCGTTCCCAACCCCGGCAGTTCCAGACCGAAGCCCCCGGCCAGCCACCATAGCGCCACCCCGAGGATCAGGCCCAACCCCAGGCACCAGCGCCAGCGCAGCGACAATACGCCCCACAGCAGGGCCGGCGCGAACGTCAGCAGCCACAGCCAACCCTCGCGCTTGAACAGCGGCCCGGCCAGCACCAGCAGCAGCGCCAGCCAGGCCTGGCCGAGCTCGCCCTCACGACGCCACTGCAGGAAAGCGGCCAGCGCCAGGCCGTAGCAGGCAGCCAGCCACAGATCGCCATAACCGGCCAGGGCCACGTGGACGTTGGGGAGAGGCAGGGACAGCAGCAGATAGGTGAACAGCGCCGACCCCAGCAACGGCGCGCCCCAGTGCCGGGCCTGGCCATAGAACGCCAACCCCAGGGCCGGCAGCAGGGCCAGCCAGGGCAGCCCCAGCCGGTTCTCGCGCCATGCACCCAGCGCCAGACCCTGCCAGGTGTCGATGAACGAGAGGGTGGCCGGATAATGCCAGGCCTCCACGGTGTACAGCAGCGGATCGCGGCTCTGCAGCCAGCTCGTATCGTCCTGGAACGGCACGATCTGCCCGAGTCCGAGCCAGACCTTGGCGCGCAGCCCCCAGATCGTCCAGGCATCCCAGGTGGTCAAGGGGCGCCACAGGTTCTCCTGCGCCAGGCTCTGCAGCCGCAGCAATAGCAGCAGCCCCAGCAGCACCAACAAGCCCCATTGCCAGGGTGCTGGCTTATCCTCGGCGGGCAGCGGTGCGGTAAGATCGCGACACTGCCAGGCCATGAGCCCGCCCAGGACGGCCAGCAGCAGCAGCGCCCCGCTCAGCGGCCAGAAGGCCAGCGGCCAGCCCAGCGCCCCCCAGGCGCGCAGCAACAGGCTGGTGCCCAGCATGCCGAGCAGATAGCCATAGCCCAGGCGCAGCGGCCAGGCGCCGCGGCAGTGCCGGGGCAGCAGCGCCCACAGCCAGAGCGTTCCCGCCAGCCACGGCAGTAGCAAGGCCAGCGCCAGCCGCAGTTCGATGATCATG
The DNA here is from genome assembly GCA_035575095.1 of Candidatus Competibacteraceae bacterium. Lineage (GTDB taxonomy): Bacteria > Pseudomonadota > Gammaproteobacteria > Competibacterales > Competibacteraceae > DATLYF01. Next base: position 943 of record DATLYF010000080.1, on the reverse strand, counting down.
TGTCCACCTGCAGCAGCAGCCCCAGCTCGCCCTCCCACAGCAGGCGGGCCGGCAGGCGTCCCTCGGGCCAGACTAGCTGCCCTGCGTCGGCCTGATAGCGGGTCACGCGCCAGGGTTTGAGCAGGACAATGTAGGCGGCGGCATCGGTCGTGAAGCCCGCCGGTGGCCGCTCGAAGCTGAACAGAGTGTTATGGGGGACCAAGTGATAGCGAGTACGGGCGGCGCGGAAACGGGCCTCGGCCAGATCCGCCGGCGACGGTCCGATGAGGAGGATGCGGGTCGGCGCGGACGGCAGATGCCGCGCCAGTTCGACGGCGAAGCGACGAACGCGCTCATCCACGGCGTGCAGAGACAGCGGCTGGTCAGCCGGCCGGCCGGCATAGGCCTGATAGGTGAGCGGCAACTGGCGCCACAGCTCCCATTGCCAACGCCCATCCTGCAGCAGCCAGCCAACGGCAAAGAGCGTGAGCAGCGGCAGACGGCGCTGCCGCCAGCCCTGGCCACGGCTCAGCAGCCAGTAGCACAGCCCGGCGCCCAGGGCCCATAGGCCGAGCGCCAGGGTGGACGGCAGCAGTGGGCGATCGGCCGGCAGCAACACGACATTCGGACTGCTGAGGTCCAGTCCCCGGAAGTACCACCATTCCTGCCACAACTGCCGCAGCAGCAGGCCCGCGCTGGGCCGGGGCGGCAGCAGTTCCAGCCGTAGCAGAGCCGCACCCTCGGCCGGCGCGCCGTCGAGCTCCAGCTCGAGGGCCCGCACCGGCCCCTGCCAGCCGGCCTGCCCGGCCAGTTCCAGGTGCCAGCCGGCCGCGCCGGCATCCTGCAGCGCGGCTTCCTGCCAGACTTCGTCTCTCCCCTGCCAGTGTAGGCGGACGCTAGCGGCGCGCGCCGACAACCCCGTCAGGTGCAGGCGGGCGCGGGCATAATTGGCGGCGGGGAAGTA
>DATLYF010000079.1:0-9225 GCA_035575095.1 Candidatus Competibacteraceae bacterium | reverse complement strand
TCCCCGACAATCGATCGTTCCTTCTCGATCAATACAGCGCCCCCCGCCCCGCCTAGTCTGGTGTCAGCAAGCCGTCACAGAGCGGCGACGACTCGAACCCGATCCATCAGACCACCGGAGAGGAACGACGCCATGGCCACTACCGTGGACCCGATCACCCTCGCGGTCGTGCGCGGCGCGCTGGAGACCACCCAGCGCGAGATGACGCTGACGCTGGAGAAGACCAGCCGCTCCAGCGTGTTCAACCTCGCCCACGACTACAGCAACGCCCTGTTCGACCACCTTCCGGAGATGATCCTGCAGGGCCAGGACATCCCCATCCATCTCGGCTCGCTGATTCCGGCCATGAAGGCTGTGGCCGGCTTCTTCGGCGACGACCTCCATGAGGGCGATGTCATCTACCACAACGACCCGGCCTACGCCGGCAGCCACATCGTCGACTGCTGCATGTACAAGCCGGTGTTCTACCGCGGCGAGCTGGTGTTCTGGACGGTGTGCAAGGGCCACCTCACCGACATCGGCGGACCGGTGCCGGCCGGCTACAACCCCGACGCCAAGGAGATCTACGCCGAAGGGCTGCGCATCCCACCGGTCAAGCTGTGGGAGAAGGGCAAGCGGCGCGAGGACGTGATCAACCTGCTGCTCACCAACATGCGCGCGCGCCGCGCTCAGGAGGGCGACCTCAACGCCCAGTACGGCGCCTGCCGAGTGGGCGAGCGCAACCTCATCGCCCTGCTCGACAAGTACGGACTGGACACGGTGCGCGCCTGCATCGCCGAGCTCAAGGACATGGCCGACCGCCACATGCGCTCGCTCATCCGTTCGGTGCCCGACGGCGTCTACCGCGGCGCGGCGGTGCTGGAGGATGCCGGGCACGGCCTGGGCGAGCTGGAGATCCGGGCCACCGTCGCGATCCGCGGCGACTGCTGCCACATCCAGGTCGACAGCCCGCCCCAGGTACCCTACTTCATCAACTCCTACGCCGGCAATTCCATGTCCGGCGTGTATTTGGGGCTGATGATGTTCGCCCAGGTGCCGCCGCCCTACAACGAGGGCCTGTACCGCTGCGTCACGGTCGACCTCGGCCCGCCGGGTACGCTGTGCAATGCCCGCGAGCCGGCGCCCCACGTCAATTGCACCACCACGCCCATGGAGACCCTCACCGACGCGGTGCGCAAGGCCTTCGAGCAGGCCGCGCCGGAGCGGGTGTCGGCCTCCTGGGGGCATGCCAGCGGCGTCAACATCGCCGGCCGCGACCCGCGCACCGGCGAGGAGTACGTCACCATGGTGCTGGCCTCCATCATCTCCGGCGCCGGCGCCACCCGGACCATGGACGGCTGGCACTCCTGCGGGCCGCTGTGCTGCTTCGGCGCGCTCAGTTCCGGCGACGTGGAACTGCTGGAGTACGCCTATCCCATTCTCATCCACCGCTATGGTCTGATGCTCGACAGCGGCGGCGCCGGCCGCTATCGCGGCGGTTCCGGCACCTGCTGGGAGGTGGAGCCGCTCGGCCACGAGATGACCGTGGTCACCTTCGGCGAGGGCCGGCAACTGCCGACCATGGGCGCGGCCGGGGCGCGCGATGTGATGCTGGAGGCCAAGCTCGGGCGCATCGAGCTGCACCGCGGCGGCAAGGTCGAGGTGCACCGCAAGAACCTCATCACCACGCTGCGCCCCGGCGAGCGCCTGGTCAACCGCAACCCCGGCGGCGGCGGCTTCGGCGATCCCCACGCCCGCCCCGTGGAGGAGGTGGCGCGCGACGTGCGCGACGGCTTGGTGTCACTGCGCGCCGCCGAACTGGAGTACGGCGTGCTGTTCCAGGCCGACGGGCTGAGCGTCGACCTCGAGGCCACCGCCCGCCGCCGTGCTGGCGGCCATGACCGACACCACCTTGAATGAACCATCCTCTCTTGGGGGTGTTTGCGGCAGCGGCGTCGCTGGCCGGCGCGACCATGGAGGGCGGAGCCGAGACAGCGTCGCAGCGATGACGCACATGGATGCGCGGCGAGCGTAAGCAAAGCCAATACCCCCAGGAGAGGCCCGCTGATCAGAGCACCCGGGCAAGCCCATCCCCCAGAATCAGCCGAGGATCACCACCATGCGTAGCCACTATCGTCTCGGCATCGACGCCGGCGGCACCTTCACCGATTTCATCCTGGCCGACCGCAACGGCAACGTACGCCTGTTCAAGGCCCTCTCCACCCCCCACGACGGCACCGAGGCCATCGGCAACGGCCTGGCTCAGATCAGCGCCGCCCTCGGCGAGCCGGTGGCCGACATCGTGCGCAACTGCGATCTGTGCATCAACGGCACCACCGTCGCCCTCAACGCCCTGATCGAGCTCAAGGGTGCCAAAGTGGGCCTGCTCTGCACCGCCGGCCACGAGGACAGCCTGGAGATCCGCCTCGGCCACAAGGAGGAGGGCTACCGCTACGATGCCGACTACCCGCCGGCGCCGATGCTGGTGCCGCGCCACCTGCGCCGGCCGATCCGCGGGCGGGTGCTGTCCGACGGGCGCGTGCACACCCCGCTCGACGAGGACGACATCCGCCAGGCGGTAGCCTACTTCGCCGAGCAGGGGGTAGAGAGCGTGGCCATCTCCTTCCTCTGGTCGGTGCGCAACCCGGCCCACGAGCGACGCGCCGCCGAGATCGTGCGCGAGATGCTGCCCGGCGTATTCGTCTGCGTCGGCTCCGAGGTCTGCCCGCAGATCCGCGAGTACACCCGCACCTCGACCACCGTGGTCAACGCCTATCTCAGCCCGGTGATGGGCCGCTATGTAGCGCGCATCGACGACTACTTCCGCCGCCTCGGCGCGCGCCGCCCGGTGCGCTATTTCCAGTCCAACGGCGGCCTGGCCACCGGCGAGCACATGCGCCAGCGGGCGGTCAACGCCATCAACTCCGGCCCGGCCTCGGCGCCCCAGGCCGGGCTGTTCGTCGCCGCCCCGTTCGGGGTGCAGGACGTCATCACCGTGGACATGGGCGGCACCTCCTTCGACATCACCCTGACCCGCGGCGGGCGCACCAATCTCAACCGCAACGTCGACTTTCTGCGCCACCGCATCGGCGTGCCCATGATCCAGGTGGAGACCCTGGGCGCCGGCGGCGGCTCCATCGCCCACGTCAACCCTTACGGCATGCTCGAGGTCGGCCCACAGTCGGCCGGCGCCGACCCCGGCCCGGCCTGCTACGGCCGCGGCGGCACCCTGCCGACTGTGACCGACGCCAACCTGGTGCTGGGCTATCTCAACCCGAAGGCCGTGCTGGGCGGCTCCATCCGTCTCGACCCCGAGCGGGCGCACGAGGCCATCCGCCGCGCCGTGGCCGAGCCCCTGGGCATCTCGGTGGCGAAGGCCGCCTGGGGCATACACGCCATCGTCAACGCCAATATGGTCAACGGCATCCGCCGCGTCTCGGTGGAGCGCGGCTACGACCCGCGCGACTTCGTGCTGATCGGCGCCGGCGGCGCGGCGGGGGTGCACATGGCGGCCCTGGCCGAGGACATGGGGGTGCAAACGGTGCTGATTCCCAAGGTGGCCTCGGGCCTGTGCGCTTTCGGCCAGATCATCTCCGACGTGCGCCTGAGCTACCTCGCCGCGCAGCCGATGCGCCTGGACCCGGACGCCGACCTCGCCGCCCTCGAGCGCCAGTTCACGGAGCTGGAGGCCCGCGGCATCCGCAGCCTGCGCGAGGACGGCTTCGCCGATGCCGAAATCGCCGTGAGCCGCAGCCTGGAGATGCGCTACGTCGGCCAGATCCACGAGTGCACGGTGGAGATCGGCGACCGGCCGGTGAGCGCCGCCACCCTGGCGGAGATCGTCGCGGCGTTCCACCGCCGCCACGAGGCCCTGTACACCTACAGTGAGCCGCACAACCCGGTGGAGGTGGTGAACCTGGAGACGGTGGTAATCGGCCAGGTAAGCCGTCCCGAGCCGCCGCCGCTCTGCGCCGGCGATGGCGACCCTGGACGCGCACTGAGCGGCAGCCGGCCGATGCTGTTCGGCGAGAGCGGGCACCGGATCGACACCCCGGTCTACCAGGGCGAGCGCCTGCTGGCCGGCGACCGCATCGCCGGGCCGGCGGTGATCGAGGAGGCGACCACCAACATCCTGGTGCGCCCGGGCTGGACGGCGGTGCTGGAGTCATCCGGGGCGTACCGGATGAGCCGCAATCGATGATTGCGGCCACTGCCGCTTCCTGACGCCCTCACCCTCTCCCCGGCACCCTCGCTTCGCTCTCCCGCACGCGGGAAAGGGTCGGGGTGAGGGGGCGTTGAAGGCGAGTCGCGACATAACGATAACGCTGTATCCCTAACCCCCAATGCAGAGGAATTCCCTATGGCTGGCAAGCTCGATCACAGTGGCTCGGGCCACGATCTCGACTTCTCCGCGGTGGCGGTGCCGCCCGCGGCGCGCATGCCGCGCAGCTCCCTGACCATGGCCTGGTGGGCCATCTGCAGCGCCATGTTCTGGCTGGTGGTGGCCGCTACCCTGGCGCTCAACTTCGGCACCTGGAACGCCATCGTCGGCTTGCTGCTGTCGGTGGTGGCTTACGGCCTGATCAACGCCGTCATCACCCGCTACGCCATCCGCACCGGCCTGTCGGTGGCGCTGTTCTCGCGGCTGCTGTTCGGCCACGTGGGCGGCGCCCTGGCGACGCTGATCTTCTTCGCCACCGCCATCTACTACAGCGTGTTCGAGGGCTCGGTGATCGGCGTGGCGCTACACCACTATTTCCCCGGCCTGTCGCTGGAGCTGGCCTACCTGCTCGTGGTCCTCTACAGCGTGCCGCTGGTGTTTGGCAGCGTGCAGCACTGGCTGGACAAATTCAACGGCGTGCTGCTGCCATTCTACCTGCTCGGCCTGTTCGGCGCGGTCGGCTTCGCTCTCTACCAGTATGGCTACAGCGGCGCCTGGCTCACGCTCGGCCCGGCCGACGGGGCGCCGCAGTATGGCTGGTGGAGCTGCTTCACCTATTTCATGGGGGTGTGGATCCTGATGATGTACACCTGGGACTACGCCCGCTTCGGCCGCCAGGAGGACGCCGACTATCACGCCCGCGTCAACTTCGGCATGCCGTTCTATCTGTTTACCTTCGTGGTCAACGGTCTGGTGGGCATCTTCCTCACTGCCACCATCCCCACCGCGGGCGGCCTGTCCGAGGTCTCCATCGTGCTGGCCTTGCTGCAACTGATGGGCATCTGGGGGCTGCTGTTCGTCTGGGTCAGCCAGACCCGCATCAACACCGCCAACTTCTACCTGGCCACGGTCAACATGCAGGCCTTCTTCCAGCGCATCGCCGGCCTGCGTCTGCCCAAGGTGGTGTGGGCGATCGTGGTCGGTGCAGCGGTCTACCTGATCATGCTGACCAACGTATTCAGCTTCATCCTCCAGGCACTGGCCTATCAGGGCATCTTCGTCGTGGCCTGGGTGGCCATCGCCCTGACCCACATCGGCCTGAGCCGCCAGCCGCCGCTGGCCGAGCACGGCGAGCGGGTGCCGGCCTTCAACGCCGGCGGCCTGTCCGCCTGGTTCGCCGGCGCCGGCGCCGGCATCCTGCTGCTGCATGCCGATGCGCGGCTGGCCGAGTTCTCGGCCCCGGTCACCGCGCTGATCGCCGCGCTGAGCTACGCTCTGTTGCTGGCGCTGTCGCGGCAGCGCCGCCTGGTCAGCGCCGAAGAGGCCACCTGAAGCGCCGCCCGCACGGCGGGCTTGAGCGCAAACCCGTTGCTCTCTATGCTCGCATCGAGGAGATCGCCCGTCGGGCGATCTCCGTGCGCATTGGGCAGGGGATGCGCGCTGCGCCTCGTCTCGAGCCGAATCGCGGGAGTTTCCGATGCAGCGGATCTACGACACCACTGGGGTACCCGCCCCACAGCGCGCGGCCTACTGGCGGCAGAGCATCGCCGCAGCCTACTTTCCCCTGGAGCTGGAGTTCGGCCGCCCGGAGCACTTCCACGGCGAGCTGACCCTGTCCAGCCTGGGCGATCTCTCGCTGTCGCGGCTGCGCTCCGACGCCCTGCGCTACCGCCGCCAGACCTGTCACCTGACTGCGGACAGCGAGGAATACTTCCTGCTCTCCATCCCCGAGCTGGCCGCCATCGAGTTCAGTCAGCTCGGACGCCGCACGCTCTGCCCGCCGGGCAGCTTCGTGCTGGAGCGCAGCGGCGAGCCCTACGAGTTCCTCTACACCTGCGCCAACGCCCTGCAGGTCCTGAAGCTGCCCGAGCGCGCCCTGCGCCTGCGCATCGCCGGCCTGGACCGCCTCTGCGCCATGCGCTTCGACGCCCGCGACGGCACCCGGGCGCTGTTCGTCGAGTTCCTGACACTGGCCTTCCGCCACACCGCCGCCCTGGGACCGGCGCAGGCCGCCACCGTCGCCCGCCAGATCCTCGACCTGCTGGCCATGGCCCTGCAGCGGGAGCACGATGTCGGCGAGAGCGAGGAGAGCGCCGTGCAGGCCGCCCACCTGCGCCGCATCGAGAGCTACATCCGCCGCCACCTGGGCGAGCCCGCGCTCACCCCGGCCGGCATCGCCGCCGCCTGCGGGGTCTCGGTGCGCTACCTGCACCGGCTGTTCCAGCCCACTGGGCGCAGTGTCGGCGAATGGATCCGCGAGCTGCGCCTGGAAGCCTGCCGCGAGGCCCTGGTCGGCGGCGAGCACGCCCCCTCCATCGGCGCCCTCGCCTATCGCTGGGGCTTCGCCGACCAGGCGCACTTCTGCCGGGCGTTCAAGGCGCGCTACGGGATCTCGCCAGGGGAGGCGCGACGGCTGGCAAGGCAGGATAAAGATCAGGGGGCAACTCTGGGCTAGCTGCAAACGGATTTATTGCCAACTGCTCACCCCACCTCGCAATCCACCGCCACCACCGCCAGGCAGTCGCCGCGATTGACCAGCCCCGCCACGTGACGGTGGATCACCAGCCCGTCGATGCGGGCGCAGCACACCAGGGCCGGGCGGGTCGGGTCGTCGATATCGTGGATATAGCCCACGGGTTCCCCGGCACGGATGGTGCTGCCGGGTTCGGCGGCGATCTCATAGATGCCCGACTGCGGGGCGACCACGAAGGCCCCGTCCGGGGTCTCCAGGAAGCGGCTCTGTTCGGCCGGCAGCGGTTCGGCCTCCAGCACGCCGAAGTGCACCAGCACGTTGTGCACGCCGCGCTCGGCGATGGCCACGGTGCGCACGGTGGTGGTGCCGGCGCCGCCCAGCTCGGTGGAGATGAACACCTTGCCCGCCTCCTCCACCGCCGTATCGAGCATGCCGGCAGCGTCCAGCTCCTCCAGCACCAGGGCATAGGGGGCACCGAAGGCCCGCGCTCCGGCCACGGTCTTGGCCATCAGCGTGCGCTCCGGCAGGCGGTGGATCACGCTGGTGGGGGCAAAGGTCATGACCTTGCCGCCGGAGTGGATGTCCACCACCACGTCGGCCAGCGGCAGCAGGTAGCGGTAGACGTAGTCGGCGATCATCTCGGTGATGCTGCCGTCGCGCTTGCCGGGGAAGACCCGGTTCATGTTACGCCCGTCGATGGGCGAGAGCCGCGTGCCGGCCTTGACCGCCGGGTAGTTGAGGGCGGGGATGACGATCACCCGGCCGCGGATGCGGCTCACGTCCAGGCTGCGGATCAGCTTCATCAGCGCCACCGGCCCTTCGTACTCATCGCCGTGGTTGCCGCCGGTGAACAGCACCGTCGGCCCGGCACCGTTCTTGAACACGGAGATGGGCATGAGCAGCGAGCCCCAGGGCGACTCGTTGCGCGAATAGGGAATGGTGAGATGGCCGTGCTGCACGCCGTCGGCCTGGAAGTCGACGTTGCAACCGATCTTGGAGGGTTTCTCTTCTTGGAGCACTGCGTTCATGGGTATCCTCGCGGGTCAGGCGCCCGGCTGTCTGGCGCCGTAGCGCATCAGCCGGGTGAAACTCATGGAAATGTGGCTGCGGCGAATATGGCCCACCGCCTCCAGATCGCCCAGTTCCAGGGCCTCCAGGATGTCGGCGATCTCGCGGCGGAACACCGCGAACTCGTCCTTGAGGTTGAGATGCGGCACCGTGGTCAGCCAGATGCGGGTGGTGAGGAAGTACAGCCGCTCGGTGATCTCGCGCAGCGGACGGTTGCCGATCATCTGCGCCAGCTCGGTGAAGAAGTCCATGTTGAGGCGGGCATACTCCTTGGGCTGGGGATCGGCGGCCAGCGCGTCGCAGCGCGCCAGCAGGGCGCGGATGCGGTTCAGATCCTCGGCGCTGCGCGGCAGCGGGTCGAGCCGACCGATCAGCTCGGCCAGCTCCATGCGCAGCCGATAGACCTGTGCCAGCTCCTCGATGTCGACGTCGGTAACGAAGGTGCCAACGCCGTGCTGGCTGTACAGCAGTCCTTCCGACTCCAGGCGGCTCAGCACCCGGCGGATAGGGGTGCGGCTGACATGGAACTCTTCGGCCAGCTCCTCCTCCGAGAGGCGGGTGTTGGGGGCGTATTCGAGCAGGCAGATGCGGTCACGGATGGTGACGTAGATGCGCTCGAAGCGCTCGCGGGAGGTGCTGCGGCTCTGGCGCGAGTTCATGTGGCGGGCTCCTGACCTCAATCCCCCTCCAGCACCGCCCGCAGGAACTGCCGCGTGCGCTCGTGCCGGGGGTTGCCGAACAGCTCCGCCGGTGGTCCCTGCTCGACGATCTTGCCTTGGTAGAAGAAGCACACCCGATCGGCGAACTCGCGGGCGAAGCCCATCTGGTGGGTGACCATGAGCATGGTCAGGTTATGCTCCTCGCCCAGCTTGCGGATCACATTCAGCACCTCGCCCACCAGCTCCGGGTCCAGGGCTGAGGTGACCTCGTCGAACAACATCACCTTGGGGCGCATGGCCAGCGCCCGGGCGATGGCCACGCGCTGCTGCTGGCCGCCGGAGAGCTGCGCCGGGTAGTGGTTGAGCTTGTCGCCCAGGCCGACCATGTTCAGCAGCTCGGCGCCGCGCTCGGCGGCCTCCTTCTTCGCCAGACCGAGCACCGTCACCGGCGCCTCCATGCAGTTCTGCAGCGCCGTCATGTGCGGGAACAGGTTGAAGTGCTGGAACACCATGCCGATCTTGGCCCGCACGCGGCGCAGATGCTTCGGCTCGGCCGGCACCATCTGGCCGTTCTTCTGCATGTGGGTCATCGGCTCGCCATCGACCCAGATCACGCCGCCGTCGATGCGCTCCAGGGTCATCAGCATGCGAAGCACGGTCGTCTT
>DATLYF010000078.1:0-22392 GCA_035575095.1 Candidatus Competibacteraceae bacterium | reverse complement strand
CGCCCGCCTGGCCGAGATCTTCGACCGGCTCTACGAAAGCAGCGAGGAATGCGCCGCCCGCCTCCACGCCCTGACCCGGTTACCGCCTTCAGGCGGCAGTCGCTGACCTCTCGTCGATATCCATCGTCAGAGGTAACGGATCATCCTTATAAGTACGGGTTCTTGGGGCTAGTGCTGGCCCACAGCAGTCGCTGCGGACGGGCACCGGCCTTGCGCAGGGCGGCGAAGCGCGGGCCTTCGAATAGCTCCTTGAAGCGGCAGCGCTATCTCCTCTAGGTCGAGCACTACGCGTCGTCTCGATGCAGCTCTCTGGTCAGCGCATATAGCTGCCGATACCGGGCCAGTTTCGCCCGATGGTAAGCCGTGCGAGCGGCTTGCGGCTGATAGCGGACCTCCGGCGGCGGCTGCGCGCACACCCGCGCGATCGCCGCCTCCACATCGCCCCCGGCCACGCCGATCATGGCCAGCCGTGCGGCGCCCAGGGCCGGTCCGACCTCGCCGCCGGTGCGGTAATCGAGCGGCAGTTCCAGCGCATCGGCCAGCAGCTGTCGCCACAATGGGGAGCGCGCCCCGCCGCCGAGCAGTGCGATCTCCCTGAGCTCGGCGCCGGCGGCGCGCAGCGCGTCGAGCCCATCACAGAAGGAATAGGCCACGCCCTCCAGCACCGCGAGGGTCAGATCCGTCAGATCCGTGGCATGGGTGAGGCCATGGAACTGCCCGACCGCCCGGGGATCGTTGTGCGGCGTGCGTTCGCCCGACAGATAGGGCAGGAACAGCACCGGCGTCTCGCTCTTGCCGCGCGCCTCCAGGCGCCGCAGCAGTTCGGCCACCTCCACACCGACCGTGCGCGCCAGCCAGGCCAGCGAGCTGGCCGCCGACAGGCTCACTGCCATCTGGTGCCAGCGCTTCGGCAGGCAATGGCAAAAGGCGTGCACCGTCTTTTCGGGACGGGCATGATGCCGCTCGCTGACCACGAACAGCACGCCGGAGGTGCCCAGCGACAGAAAGCCCTGCCCCGGCTCGATCACCCCGACGCCCACCGCACCGCCGGCGTTGTCCCCCGCCCCGGCCACGACCGGCACCGGCGGCACGCCCAGCGTCCGCGCCGCCGCGGCGCTCAGTTCGTCCACGGCAGCGCAGCCTTCGAACAGTTCCGGCATATGCGAGCGGTCGAGGCCGGTGGCCGCCAGCAATTCCTCGCTCCAGTCGCGCCGCGCCGGGTCGAGCCACAGCGTGCCGGCCGCATCCGACATGTCCGAGGCGAAGCCGCCGGTCAGCCGGTAATGGAGGTAATCCTTGGGCAGCAGCACCTTGTGGATACGCTGGAAAACCTGCGGCTCGTGCTTGCGCACCCACAGCAGTTTCGGCGCGGTAAAGCCCGGCATGGCCATATTGCCGCACTTATCGCGGAACTCCGCCACCGCCGCCTCCAGTTCGGCGCATTCGGCATGGCTGCGGCCGTCGTTCCACAGGATGCAGGGCCTGAGCACCGCGCCCGTCGCATCCAGCAGCGTGGCGCCGTGCATCTGCCCGGACAGGCCGATCGCCTTGACCGCCGCGAGCGCAGCCCCGGCGGCCTTGAGCGCGGCGACCGCCGCAACACAGGCGTTCCACCACAGCTCCGGATCCTGCTCCGACCACAATGGCCTGGGATGGGAAACCGGGTACTCGGCGCTGGCCTGATGGCGTACCTCACCGGCCTCGTCGACGAGCACCGCCTTCACGCCCGAAGTGCCGATATCGAACCCTAGATACATGCTCAGGACTCGACATAGCGGGCCAGCGTCGCCCTGGCCCCGTGCTCATACAGGCTGCCCAAGGCCTCGCGCACCTGTTCGACGAAGGGTTGTGCCTGCGGCAAATCCGCGCCGAACAGCTCACTCAGGCCGAGCAGCGCGCCGGGATCGCGCCCGCCGCGGCGGGCGTGCTCGCGCAGCCTGTCCGCCAGCGGGTCTATGATCGGCAGCGCGCGGCCCTGATCGTCGCTTCCCGTCAGATAACGGAACCAGCTCGCCACGGTAAAGCTCAGCAGCTTGATCGGCCCGCCCCGTGCCAGTTGCTCTCTGATCGAAGGCAGGACGAACTTCGGGATGCGCGCCGAGCCTTCCGTGCCGATCCGCGAGAGCTGATCGCAGATGGCCGGGTTGGCGAAGCGCTCGATCAGCGTTTTCTTGTACTCCGCGAGATCGACCCCCGGCACCGGCGCCAGCAGCGGCGTCACTTCCACATCCATCATGGTCTGCACGAGCTTTCTGATCTGCGCATCGGCCATGGTCTCGTGGGCGTACTGATAGCCGAGCAGCATGCCGATGTAGCACATCGCCTGGTGGCTGGCGTTGAGCAGGCGCATCTTCATCTTTTCATACGGCAGCACGTCTGCGGTCATCTGCGCCCCGACCCGCTCCCAGGCCGGCCGGCCGTTCGGAAAATTATCCTCGATGACCCATTGCATGAACGGCTCGGTGGTCACCGGCCAGGCATCGTCGAGGCCGAACCTCTCCCGCACCAGGGCGCGATGCTCGTCGGTGGTGGCTGGCGTGATGCGATCGACCATGCTGTTAGGAAAGGCGCAGTGCTCGGCCAGCCAGCGGTGCAATGCCGGATCGCGGCGCTCGGCGAAGGCCAAGAGCATTTTCTTGGCCACATCGCCATTGTGCTGCAGGTTGTCGCACGACATCACCGTAAACGGCGGCAGGCCCCTGCTGCGCCGCCGGTCGAGTGCCTCGAGCAGATAACCGAAGGAGCAGCGGGGGGCATGGGGATATTGCAGATCGTGCACGATGTCCGGGTGCGTGTCGTCGAACTCTCCGCTGCCCTCATTGAGGTAATAGCCGCCTTCGGTGATGGTCAGCGAGACGATCCGGCATTCGGCAGAAGCCATTTTCTCGATCACCGCCTGGGGATCGTCCGGGGCGTAGTAAAAGCGCAGCAGCGCGCCGATCACCCGCGCGGAATCGCCCGCGGCGCTGCGCTCCACGACGCTGTAGAGACAATCCTGAGGCAGCAAGGCATCGCGCATGCGGTCGTCCTGTCTGAGCAGCCCGACCCCACAGTAGCCCCATTCGGCATGGCCTGATTGGTGCAGGAGGTCATCGAGGTAGACCGCCTGGTGGGCGCGGAAAAATCCGCCGACACCGATGTGGACGATGCTCTGTTGCACTCGATTACGGTCATACGACGGCACACGCATCTTGGGCGCCAGTAGCTTCAGGTTGGCTTCATTCAGCTTGATTGCCATATCGCCTTCTCCAGCCAGCGTTTACGCTGGCCGCATATGGATTGCCAGGACGCGGCATGCTCAGCTCATCCAGTTGCCGCCATCGACGTTGAGGGTCTGGGCGACGACGTAGTCGCTGTCGCTGGAGGCCAGAAACACCGCGGCGCCGGCGTGATCCTCGGGCAGGCCCATGCGCCCATAGGGCACAGCCTCGCCCACCAGGCGCTTCTTCTCGCCGAGGGGGCGGTTCTCATACCTGGCAAAGAGCGCATCCACCTCATCCCACATCGGGGTATCGACCACACCGGGGGAGATGCCGTTGACGTTGATCTTGTGCTTGATGAGCGCCAGCCCCGCCGACTGCGTGAGGCTGATGACCGCCGCCTTGCTGGCGCAATAGACGGCGACCAGGGGCTCGCCGCGGCGGCCGGCCTGAGAGGCCATGTTGATGATCTTGCCGCCGCGACCCTGCTGGACCATCTGGCAGGCGACCGCCTGCAGAGTGAACAGCAGTCCCTTGACGTTGACGGCGAAGATCTTGTCGTAGCTCTGCGGGGTGATCTCGAGAATCGGCGCCATATCGAAGATGGCGGCATTGTTGACCAGAATGTCGATGCCGCCGGCGTGCTCGACTACGGTCTTGACCATGTTGTCGATCGAGTCCTGGCTGGCGACGTCGAGGTGCACGGCGAAAGCCGCCTCCCCCAGCGCCTGGGCGGTCGCCTGCGCCTCGGCCAGGTCGATATCGGCGACCGCCACCCTGGCGCCCTCTGCGACGTAGCGCGCGCAAATCGCCCGGCCGATGCCTTTGGCCCCACCGGTAACCACCGCAACCTTACCTTCCAGCACGTACCGCTTCATTGACCTTGCTCCCATGGAAATCCAATCAATGCCCTAGCATTTGCTCATTCCCAACGCTTCACCAGCCCCGGCAGCTCCGCCAGGTCAGCGATGACCTTGGCCGCGCCCACTCGATAGAGCCGCTGCGCCTGATCGGCCTCGACATGGCTGGCGCCGACGAAGCCGATCACTGCCATGCCGGCAGCGCGGGCGGCGGTCACCCCGGGGACGCTGTCCTCCACCACCAGGCAGCGCTGGGGCGCGAGCGCGAAATGGCGGGCGATATGCTGGTAAAGAGCAGGCGACGGCTTGGGCTCTGCCACCATCTCGGCGGAGAACACCCAAGGGCCAAACGTTTCCACAAGCCCTGCGCACTCCAGGGAACGGTAAACTCGTTGCAAGGGGCTGTTAGACGCCACGGCCTTGGGCAGAGGGATCTGGCGCAGGGCCTCCAGCACCCCGGGGATGGGTGTCAGTTCCCGGGCCAGGGCGGCATCGACCGCTGCCTCGATGGCTGCCAAGGTGCCGACGGGGAAAGCGACCCCGCAATGCGCGGCCACCCGCTCCAGGATGGCGGCGGTAGTAAATCCCTCCAGGCCGGCCAGCAGCAGCGCGACGTCGCTGCCTGGCAGCCGCACCGCGAGCTCCTGCGCAACCACCCTATTGGCGATGATCTCGCTGTCCACCAGCACGCCGTCGCAATCGAAGATGACCAAGTCCACGCGGGACACTCCTCGGGCCGAGGGGATGCGGCCCGTCCAAGGGTTAAAGCAGGCCCCGACGGTCCTGGCCGATAGGGTGAGCGGGTGTTGCCGGCGCTGTATCCCGCCGCTGGCCGCTGCCGGCCAGGGGATGGCGCTCGATCCGCTCCAGGGCCAGGCCGTTGGCATCGAACAGGTGGCAGGTCTCGCTGACCACGCCGAGCCTGACCTGCTCGCCCACCCTGGCCGGGCTGTTGCCGTCTACCTCGGCGGTGAGGGTGATGCCGCCGTCGAGCTTCACATAGAGGAAGGTGGCTCCACCGAGGCGCTCCACCACCAGCACTTCGCCGGCCAGTTGGGCATCGCCACCGCCGCCCTCCAGCAGGTGTTCCGGGCGCACGCCCAGGGTGAGCTTGTCACCGATCCGGCGGCCCTGGCCCTCGACCGGCACGCCCAGGACGGCTCCCCCGGGCAGGCCAACGCTGACCGAGCCGGCCTGCACGCTCCGCACCTCGGTCTCGAGGAAGTTCATGGTGGGCGAGCCGATGAAGCCGGCCACGAAGCGGTTGCGCGGGTGGTGGTAGAGCTCCAGCGGCGAGCCTACCTGCTCGACGATGCCGCCCTGCAGCACCACGATCTTGTCGGCCATGGTCATGGCCTCGACCTGGTCGTGGGTTACGTAGATCATGGTGGCGTTGAGCTCGCTGTGCATGCGGGCGATCTCGATGCGCATCTGCACCCGCAGCGCCGCATCCAGGTTGGATAGGGGCTCGTCGAACAGGAACACCTTGGGGTCGCGGACGATGGCCCGGCCGATGGCCACCCGCTGGCGCTGGCCGCCGGAGAGGGCCTTGGGCTTGCGGTCGAGCAAGTGGTCGAGCTTGAGGATGCGGGCGGCCTCGATCACCTTGCGCTCAATCTCGGCCTTGGGCACCTTGGCCAGCTTCAGGCTGAAGCCCATGTTCTCGCGCACCGTCATGTGCGGATAGAGGGCATAGCTCTGGAACACCATGGCGATACCGCGCTCGGCCGGCGGCAGGTCGTTGACGCGCTGGCCGTCGATGAGCAGATCGCCGCCGCTGATGCCCTCGAGGCCGGCGATCATGCGCAGCAGCGTGGATTTGCCGCAGCCCGAGGGGCCGACGAAGACCACGAACTCGCGGTCATCGATATCGAGGTCGATGCCCTTGATGACCTCGAGCTCACCGTAGGTCTTGCGGATGTTTCTCAGGACAACGTTTGCCATTTTCCAATCTCTCGTATTCGCTCATTTCACCGCGCCGAAAGTCAGCCCTTGGACCAGTTGGCGCTGGCTCATCCAGCCCACCACCAGGATGGGCGCAATGGCCATCAGCGAGGCGGCCGAAAGTTTCGCCCAGAACAGGCCTTGCGGGGCCGAGTAGGAGGCGATGAAGGCGGTCAGGGGCGCCCCCTGCGAGCTGGTCAGGTTTAGGCTCCAGAACGCCTCGTTCCAGGCCAGGATCAGCGCCAGCAGACCGGTGGAGGCGATACCCGGCAGGGCCAGGGGGATGAGCAGCAGGAACAGCTGCTGCAGCGGCGTGGCGCCGTCCACCCGCCCGGCCTCCAGGATCTCGTAGGGCACGTCCTTGAAGTAGGTGTAAAGCATCCACACCACGATCGGCAGGTTGATCAGGGTGTAGATGATCGTCAGCCCCGTGACCGTATCCAGCAGCCCCAGGTTCTTGAACAGCAGGTACATGGGCACCAGCACTCCCACCGGCGGCATCATCTTGGTGGACAGCATCCACAGCAGCGTGTCCGGGGTGCGCTTGCTCGGGAAGAAGGCCATGGCGTAGGCCGCCGGGACGGCGAAGACCAGCGCCAGCAGGGTGGAGCCGAAGGACACGGCGATCGAGTTCCAGGCAAACTTCAGATAGTCGCTGCGCTCGAACACCTCCTCGAAGTTCTCCAGAGTCGGCGTAAACCACAGCGACGGCGGCGTGGCGACGGCCTCGACCTCGGTCTTGAAGGCGGTCAGCGCCATCCAGAAGATGGGGAAGAAGATGACCAGGGCGACTGACCAGCCCAGTACGGTGAACCCGATTTTTCCGCGGGAAGCTCGCATGGCAGCGTCTCCTCAGGTGTGCTGCAGGTTGCGCGAGACGGTGCGCACCAGGAAGAAGGCCACGATGTTGGCCAGGATCACGGCGATGACGCCGCCGGCCGAGGCATAGCCGGCGTCGAACTGCAGCAGACCCACGGAATAGATCAGGTAGGCCAGGTTGGTGGTGGCCAGCCCCGGACCGCCCGAGGTGGTGACGTAAATCTCGGCGAAGATGGTCAGCAGGAAGATGGTCTCGATCATGATGACCACCGAAATGGCCCGCCGCAGGTGAGGCAGGATGATGTAGAAGAACATGGCGAGGGGACCGGCCCCGTCGATGCGCGCCGCCTCTTTCTGCTCGCTGTCCAGGGACTGGATGGAGGTGAGCAGGATCAAAAAGGCGAAGGGCACCCACTGCCAGGCCACGATGATGATGACCGACAGCATCGGGTAGTGGGCGAACCAGTCGGTGGGCTGCAGACCGACGCTGCTCTGCAGCCAGGCGATGAAGCCGTTGACCGGGTGCATCATCATGTTCTTCCAGATCAGCGCGCTCACCGTGGGCATCACGAAAAAGGGCGCGATCACCAGCAGCCGGGCGATGCTGCGGCCAAAGAAATCCTGGTTGTAGAGGACCGCAAACAGGGTTCCCAGCACCACCGTGATGATCAATACCGAACCCACCAGGACCAGGGTATTCCACAGCGCGGTCCACAGCGCCGGGTCCTCGAATAGGAAGGCGTAATTTTCCAGGCCGGCGAAGCCGGTGAGCGCAGGATTGAGCAGGTTGTAACGGATGACCGAAAAGTACAGGGTCATCGCCAGAGGCACGATCATCCACAGGAACAGGACGATCACCGACGGCCACAACAGAGGCCGGGTGTCGACCTCCCGCCCCGTTTTCCTGGCAGATTGGAACGCAGTTCTGATGGCGAGGGTTGCCTTGGCTAGGGCCGCCATTGGAGTCATCCCCTGGAGCAAGATCCCCCTCACCCCGCCCCGCTCCCGCGGCAGGGTGAGGGAGAGAACGGATTACTTGAGGTAGCCGGCCTGGCGCATGGTGCGGGTCGCGACCGCCTGGGCGCTCTTTAGCGCCTGGTCCACGGGCATCTGTCCGGTCAAGGCGCCGGCGATGGCCTGCCCCACCTGGGTGCCGATGGCCTGGAACTCGGGGATGCCCACGTACTGGACGCCGGTGTAGGGCACCGGCTTGGCGCTCGGGCTGGTCGGATCGGCGGTCTCGATAGCCTGCAGCACGGATGGGGCGAAGGGGGCGGCCTCGCGGTATTTCGGGTTCTGGTAGGTGGACTTGCGGGTACCCGGCGGTACGCTGGTCCAGCCCTCGCTCGTGCCCACCAGCTCGATGTACGGCTTGGACGTGGCCCAGGTGACGAACTGCTGAGCGGCCTCAGGCACCTTGGAGGATTTGGGGATGGCCAGGGCCCAGGACCACAGCCAGTGGGCGCCCTTCGGGGTCACCGCAACCGGGGCCTGGGCGAAGCCCACCTTGTCGGCCACCTGGGACTCCTTGGGGTTGAACAGCATGCCGGCCGCCACGGTGGCGTCGATCCACATGCCGCACTTGCCGCTGGCGAACAGAGCCAGGTTCTCGTTGAAGCCGTTGGAACTCGCCCCGGGCGGACCGTACTTGGTCATCAGTTCGACGTAGAAGCCGATGGCCTGCTTCCACTGCGGCGAGTCGATTTCGGGATTCCACTTCTCGTCGAACCAGCGACCGCCGTAGGTGTTGATCAAGGTCGACAGGAAGGCCATATTCTCGCCCCACCCCGGTTTGCCGCGCAGACAGATACCGTAGACGCCGGCGCCCTTGTCGGTGATGGCCGCGGCAAACTTGGCGATATCGTCATAGGTGGGACGTTCCGGCATCTTGAGCCCGGCCTTCTTGAACAAGTCCTTACGGTAGAAGGTCATGGAGGACTCGCCGTAGAACGGCAGGGCATAGAGCTTGCCCTCGTAGGACAGACCGTCGCGCACGGGTTTCAGCACATCGTCCAGGTCGTAATCCGCCGGCAGATTGTCCAGGGGCAACAGCCAGCCCTGCTTGGCCCAGATCGGCACCTCGTAGGTGCCGATGGTCATGACGTCGAACTGCCCGCTGCCGGTGGCGATGTCGGTGGTCACCCGCTGGCGCAGGACATTCTCCTCCAGCACCACCCAGTTAAGCTTGATGTCCGGGTGCTTTTCTTCGAACTGCTTCGACAGTTTCTGCATGACGATCATCTCGCCATTGTTGACGGTGGCGATGGTGACCGTGGTGGCGGCGTGGGCGGCAGTCCCCGCCAGGCTCAGGGCAGCGGCCAGCGCCGCGGACAGCGGAACGATGCGCATCATCGGTTCTCTCCTGTTGGTGGATGAAACTTGTATCTGTTAGAGCATTTGCTCGTTATGTGATCAAATGTTTAGCATCCCCTCCTACCCTTGTCAACGGGCGGACAAAATGCGCAGGATCGCCGAGATAATTGTAACAAAACTACAAAATCGTCCCGGCGTCATCTGCGCTCTTGCCGATCCCGTGGAAGCCACCATAATATTCCCCATTCTCCGGCATTGAGGGAACTGCGGGGGCTCTTCCGAATTAACTGTAGTTTTGCTACATTCCTGCCCTAATTCTTCGCACCCCGAACCTCCCAGCAGCCACCGAGGACATCCAGCCGTGAATCCTTCCGCCCCCTCCTCCGCCCTGCGCTCGAGCTCCGCCTGGCAAGCCCTGGAAGCCCACCGGCACGAACTGATGGGCAGCCATCTGCGCCAGCTCTTTGCCGAGGATCCGCAGCGTTTCCAGCGCTTCTCCGCCGAAGCCGCAGGCATCCTGCTCGATTACTCCAAGAACCGCATCACCGCGCGCACCATCGAGCTCTTGCTGGCGCTGGCCGAGCAGCGCAGCGTGCTGGCGCTGGCCCAGGCCATGGCCTGCGGCGAGCGCATCAACAACACCGAAAACCGGGCGGTGCTGCACCTCGCTCTGCGCAACCGCGCCAACACCCCCATCGCCGTGGACGGGCGCGACGTGATGCCGGAGGTCAATGCCGTGCTGGGCCGCATGGCCGAGTTCGTCGCGGCGGTGCACGAGGGCCGCTGGCGCGGCCATGGCGGGCAGAGCATCACCGACGTGGTCAACATCGGCATCGGCGGCTCCGACCTCGGGCCGCGCATGGTCTGCGAGGCCCTCACCCCCTACGCCCGCCCCGGGCTCAACCTGCACTTCCTGTCCAACGTCGATGGCGGCTACCAGCGCGACATCCTGCGCCGCCTCGACCCGGCGCGGACCCTGTTCATCGTCGCCTCCAAGACCTTCACCACCAGCGAGACCCTGACCAACGCCCGCACCGCCCGCGCCTGGCTGCTCGCCGCCCTGGGTGAGGAAGCGGCCGTGGCCCGGCACTTCGTGGCGGTGACCACCAACGTCGCCGCGGCGGCGCAGTTCGGCCTGCCCGAGGCCAATCTGTTTCCGTTCTGGGACTGGGTAGGCGGACGCTATTCCCTGTGGTCGGCCATCGGCCTGCCGATCGCGCTCGCGCTCGGGATGGAGCGCTTCGAGGAGTTGCTGGCCGGCGCCCACGCCATGGACCGCCATTTCCTGGAGGCCGAGCCGGCGCGCAACCTGCCGCTGCTCCTGGGGCTACTGGGGGTGTGGTACGGCGATTTCCTCGGCGCCGCCAGCCACGCTGTGGTGCCCTACGACCAGTATCTGCGGCTGCTGCCGGCCTATTTGCAGCAGCTCGACATGGAGAGCAACGGCAAGCGCGTGACCCGCGACGGGCAAGCGGTGGACTACGCCACCGGCCCTATCCTCTGGGGCACCACCGGCACCGACGGCCAGCATGCCTACTTCCAGTTGCTGCACCAGGGCACCCAGCTGGTGCCGGTGGACTTCATCGCCGCCGCGCGCCCGCACCACGAGCTCACCGAGCACCACCGCCTGCTGCTGGCCAACTGCCTGGCGCAGAGCGAGGCGCTGATGCGCGGCAAGAGCGCCGCCGAGGTTGAGGCCGAGCTGCACGCCCAGGGGCTGACGGGCGAGGCGCTGGCGGCGCTCTTGCCGCACCGGGTGTTCCCTGGCAACCGCCCCAGCAACACCCTGCTGGTGGAACAGCTCACCCCCGCCACCCTGGGGGCGCTGATCGCCCTCTACGAGCACAAGGTATTCGTGCAGGCGGCGGTGTGGGGGATCAATGCCTACGATCAGTGGGGGGTGGAGCTGGGCAAGCAACTGGCCCGCACCATCGCCGAGGAGTTGGCCGGCGAGGCGCCGGTGCAGGGCCACGACGCCTCCACCGCAGGCCTGATCGCGCGCTGCCGGCGGCTGTGGCCGGCGCTGTCGATGGCCAAGGGCTGACGCGCTCCGGCCGTCCCCTCCCCGGCAAGAGGAGGGGATGGACCATCGGCGCTCGCGGCGGGTTTCGAACCGAAGCGGCCTGGCTTATTTCAGTCGCTTCGCCTGCTCTTCAGGACTGATGAACCACAGCGTGAAGAGGTAATGCGGTTCGGCAACCCCAGCATGGCCGGGGTTGTATTCCGCATCCACGTGGTCGATCTTCTGCCCAGCCAGGGATTCCCCGAGGCCGATGAAATTCTTGTGAGCCTCCAGAGCCTTGAAAGAAATCATATAAACCATGCTGATCAGCTTGCTCTACCGGTCGTAGCCGAGGCAGGGCGGGACCGGGAGCCCCTGCGGGCAACCTTGTGGGATCCGACAGCTACGGTCTGCCCGGTGGAAAGCTGCGCGCGGGATTATCGCCTCCGTCAGTGCAGCAGGATTTTCATCAGTCGTTGCAATTCTTTTCGTAGGCGGTTCTCGTCGCTCAAGATGCCAGCAATTCGCTCGTTCTTTTGTCACTCCGTCTGCCTCCAGCAGGGGGGGGCGAAGACGCCGTAATCACCGTCTTTGTCAAAGGTGTGCAGGGCGCCGATCCAGTCGGCGATGTGTAGGAGTCCCTTGAGGTCAAGCTTGTCTTTATTGGCGGCGCGGACGGGTTGGCACCAGCACGACGCCGGGGTGGAGCTGCTTGGCGGTAAGGATGGGTAGATAGGGGCGCCAGCTCACCGTTCGTCATTTGCCGGACCTCAGCTCGGTAATGCGCGCCTTTCTTTCCTGCTTCTTTTTACCGCTGCCCCAGCCGACGAATCCGTAGATCGCCTCAGCGAGATCAGCAAGCTGGCTGCGAACCGCGGGCTCCCATGCGCCAGCCTGCCGCATCAGCTCCGCGAGACGATTAGTTAGACGGCCTTGAGGTTCATTGCGGCCGGCGGCCTTGTCCGCTTCGAGCCAGGTGCGAAGCTCTTCGATCGCCCTTTCCTCCTCGCTCATGGCGGCGAGCCGGGCCTGCCGCTCGGCCTCCGCTTGCGCCGCGCGCGCCGCCTGCTCGGCGCGTAAGCGCGCCTGCTCCTCCTCTTGCTGGCGTCGCGCCTCCTGCGCGGCTTGCGCCTGCGCTCTTGCACTTGCCTTCTCCGCCTGCCGGGCAGCCCAGGCGCGGGCGGAAGCAAGATGCATCTCACAGGCGGTCTTGAGCGTATCGCTTTCATGCGGCTGCTGGCTGTCCGCCGGGAGGATTTCCACCAGCAGCCAGCCGAAGGGGAGCATATCCTTACGTTGATCCCGCTCCCCGGCCGCCAGCCAGACGGTCTTGGCGGAGGATGCGTACTCCGGCGGCTGCCCCCTGGCCTTCATGATCTTGATGTTGCGCACCCCGTTGACGGTGACCGACTCGGCGCCAGAGTGGCGCCCCACGCGCAGGAGAAACGCTTCGCCCCGCTCCAGTGTCTCCCCGACCTCTCCGGTCAGCAGCGCCTCAATGGTGCGGCGCCACGATTCTCTTAGAAAACCTCGGTCGGCGAGCAACTGGTTTTCAGTCATCAGGATGGGCCTGTAGAAGTCATTGCAGGCGCGAGCGATGCGGCGAATATCGAAGCGCAGGCCGGAATCGGGCAGCTCGCCAGCGTTGCCCATCCCATCAACGCGCTGAATGTTGAGCCGGGCCGCGAAGGCGCGGTAATGCAAGGCCGGCACACACTCCAGGATCTGATAAAGCCCACGCTGTTCGGCCTGGGAGGCGCGGAGCCTGCCCCGCTCATCCACCACCGGCGCCTTTTTGCGGTTGACCGCCAGATGCACTTCCGCGGCGGGCAGCCCCGGTTCTCCTTGCCACATCGCATCGCCGATCTGCACCAGGCGCATAGGGTCGCGTTCCAGAAGCAGCCGCTGCTCACGGTAGCGGAACAATCGCCCCTGGAACTCGTGCAAGCCCTTTTTCTCCGGCGCTGATTGACCGCCATTGGCCGCATCGAGAAGCGCCGTACGGATCGCGCCCTTGAGCGAGGAGCCGAACAGCACGGGCAGGCGCGTGATCGGATTGAAGGCCGTGCGGTCGATCTCCAACCGGTTGATGATCTGACGGCCGCTTTCCTCGCGCTGGGCCGTCTGCCCCACACGGTCATGGTAGAGCCCCGCCACGCCTGCTAGCACTGGGATGCTGTTTCGGGAGTGCGTGATTAACGCCGGACGCCGCTCATAGAAGAAGCGTTGCACGGCCTTGATCATGTCTTGATTGGGACGGCGATCGACTGCTTGCAGCAGCGCGTCCTTGTCCGCCTTGGACAGGAGTTCGACCACCTCGCCAGTATCGAACTCGTGAAGCGTGTCGTCCTCGATGACGTAGTTAGTGGGTTCGTAGCTCTCGCCGGTGCCGATATGGACAGGTGACAGCGGCGTGATGAGCAGATCGTAGCTGTCGAATGTTTTCATGCCACGGCCTCCTTCCGGGCCGCAAGCCGAATGCCCACGACCGGCGCATAGCCCTGATGAACCGTCTCCGGTATCGCCTTCGAGAGCGAGCCGTCGCCTCCCAAGCCCCGACCGACAAAAGGCCGCTCCTGGTATTGCTTCGGCACCAGCACCGCCGCAGTTTGTGCGAGCAGTACGGGTGTCTTGAAGGGGTTGCCTCTATGCACGGCCACGTCGCCGTGGCGGCCAAAGCGGGTGAAGACCTGATAGAAACTGCGCTCGGCGTCCAGATCAAGCCCCTGCGGCGCGCAGGGGGCGAGCGTCAGCCAGGCGTCGGCACCAACCTGCGGGGACAGGGAAGCCTTCCCCAGCGACTCGACCCGGAACTTGCCGAGCCCGATGCTGGCATCGCGTCCAAAGCCAATTTCGCCAATACCGGTTAGCAAGTGCTCAAGCTCATCCTGCGCTAGGCGCGCCTCATCCAGGACGATGTAAATGTCCAGCCGGGCGCTGTCCGTGTATTCGTACCAGTGCCGGGTCATGGCATAGGGCGCAAAGCCCTCGCCGGTGGTCCCTGTGCGCCGGTCAATGGCATTGTGCGGCTGCGGCCGGGTGAGGGCGGCGCCGCCTGGCACATCGCCCGCCTTGCGGCAATGCTGAAGCCAGCTTTCGACCGGCTCGCCAAGGCGTTCCTCGGGCAGCCAGAGGCGTTTCTTCGCCTCCTTGCGGTCGGCGCCGGCCAGAGCGGCAAACCAATGGCCCGGCAGTGCAGGGCGCGGCAGGTGCCCGGCCGGAAAGGCGTCGGATACCACCGCAAACGGGTCCCCTTCCGTATAGCCTTCCAGCAACTTGCGCAGCCTGTCCTCGCCGAAATGGTTGCGTGCCGACCAGCAGAGCTGTCCGAAGAGGGTATCGCCCTTGGGTAGAGTGCCGAAGGCTGATAGCGGTGTAATGCGCGCCCTGACGGTTAGCATGGCGACCCCCCTACGCGACCAGATTCACTTTGGCAAGCTCGGGGAGCACGTTCTGGCCGTCCAAATCGAGTTTCTCGAAACGCACCTTGCCGTAGCCCCGCGAGCCGGAGCCCCCCAAGCCGGTGAGCTCGAGCAATCTCAGTCCTTCGTATACCGTGGGCATCAGGTCCTCACCGTCGTGCACCCGGATGGTCAGCGCGAACTCGAAGCGGGCCCCGGCCGGTACCCGCTCGGTATTGCGCGG
The DNA here is from genome assembly GCA_035575095.1 of Candidatus Competibacteraceae bacterium. Classification (GTDB taxonomy): domain Bacteria; phylum Pseudomonadota; class Gammaproteobacteria; order Competibacterales; family Competibacteraceae; genus DATLYF01. Next base: position 7,609 of record DATLYF010000078.1, on the reverse strand, counting down.
ATGCTCGGCAACACCGCGGATGCGGTCGATCATGTTCTCCATCTTGGTCTCGGTAAGGAGCAGGTTGCGCCGGTTCATCTCCTCGACCCAGTCCCGCGCAAGCGCGCAGTCCCAGAAGGCCAGCCGGGTGGGGCCGATCTCCTCGACCAGCGCCGTATTCGCGCCCGCTCCCTCCGGTGCGCCGCCGAAGAGCCTGAGGATGTCCTTGGCCCGGGGCCGGTCTTTCTCGGAAAGCTCTTCGATGTGCCTGAAGCCCAACGGATTGCCCTCGGTTACGCCAACGACACCCAACCTCCATTCCAGCAGGCTGCGGATCTTGCCCTTGACCGACGAGCCGGGGATGTAAGGCTCCAGGGTCCTGGGATGCTTGATGACAGGATTGTCGGTCCCACCGATGTGCATCTCGTTGTTGCCGGAGCCGATGTGTAGGCCCGTAACCAGTTCGATCTGACCGGTGAGTTTTCGGATGGCGGTGAGTTTCATATGGCGTTCTCTCCTTGGCTGTCAGTCGGCGCGCTCTTGCTTGTAGAAGCCCATGAAGGCTTCCCAGAACAGCTTGCAGGCGGCTAGTGATTCCGTGTCCTTCACTTCGCCCAGAGTGTGATGCATGAGGCGAACAAAGTTCTGATCCACAAGCTTGCGACCTTCGGCATAGGCGACCTTTGCATTGAGCATGCGGATGAAAGGCAGATATTCCGCAAACTTCTCTGGCTGCTGGGCAACCCGCATCTCCCACAGGCAGAGTTCGTCATAAAAGCGCCGCAGCTGCGTGGACTTGTTGCGGTTCCGATCCTCGACCGCCGCCACTAGTTTTGTGGCTTCCTTGGCGATGCCATTGAACAGCTCCGGGTCGAGCGGCTTGCCGAACCTGATACGGGCGAAGCCACTATCTTGCGGCTGACCACCGGATTGAGCTTGATGCGGCGCGGGATTGCCACGTTGTTGGCCGGATCGCGGGCCTTGCGGTGCAGGCATGGTCTTGTCCTCCTTCAGTCACGTTGCTGATAGAGATGTGTAAACAAAGTGATCTTGTAGGCCGCACCAAATCGCTCGATGCCTGAATGGGCGATCTCGGCGGCAAGCTCGGCCTGAAGCCGACGCCGCTTTTGTTCGGCTGCCCTCGGGTCTTCTCCGCCCTTGATCTTCGCCTCCAGCATGCGGCGGGTGCGATAGGCGAAGCGCGAGTGCCAGAGCGCGTTTTCTGGCCGTTCGCTGACCTTTGCCGCCATATCGGTGTAGGCGAGCAGGTCGTAGAGGTAGCCCGTGGACAAGCCGAGTTCCGCCGCCAGCCTGCCGAGCGCTTCCTCGCGTTGCATAAGGGCTTCGAACTCGTCCCAGGTGACCGCCTTGCCATAACAGGTCACAGCATTCTTCGGCGCCGGTGCGACGTTGCCGGGGTTGTGCGTCTTGGCCTCGTCCAGGGCCTCCTCCGCCAGTCTTCCCAGGTGGCGAATGGGCAGGCCCGGCTTGGTCATGGAGAGCCCCGCCGAAAAGTGGATGTCCGCGTTTTCCGCCGTGTAACGGGCAAACTCCTGCCGCATGCGGCGGGCAAGCCTGATCGTCGAATGCCAGGGGCCGATGAGGAAGAAATCATCACCGCCGGCGAACACGGTGTAGGTGTTCGGAAACTCTTTCCGGCACACCCACGGCAGCCAGATGGCAAAAAAGGCGTTCATCTGCCGTGAGAGGGCCGCCATCTTGGCGAAGGTGGGGCGCCCCAGGCCCTTCTGGAAGATGAGCCCCAGGTTGTCCACGTCGCCCTTGAGGGTCATCAGGGCCTCGACGCCGATCAGCCGTCCGCCTTCGTCACGGCGTCGGTCGTCGCGGGCGAGATGATTGAGGGTCTTGATCTCTTCCCTGCCTTCCGGCAGTTCCAAGCCCTCATAGAGTTCCTTGTCATAGCTGGTAAGGTCACCGAAGCGCGGCACGAAGGCATTGATATAGCGGCGCGCATAGCCGTTCCATAACGGCGTGTCCGCCTCTTCGGGCTCCGGCAGGGAAAAATCCCAGGTGCGCAGCAGATTGCCCGATTCGGCCTCGCGGCCGAACTTGCCGGTGATGTCCTCGTCGCGGGTGAAGCTTACGTGGTAGCCGAACAACGGAAGCTCAAGCGTGTTGTGGTTCAGGTTCTGGCGCGTCACCAAGATGCGTTGATAGGTCGCCAACCACTTGCCCGTCATCACCTGGTCGTAAGCAAGGGCGCTCACCCAGATATCCCGCTCGCCTTCGAGGCGTCGGGTCGCGGGAGAACGGCCATCGATGTCGCACTCGCCCTTGTCGGCGTCGAAGGCATTCAGGAAGCCTTCGAACACAGCCGGCGCAGGCGAGCCGGCGCAGAGCCCGAACCGCCTGAGCTTGGCCTCTTCGAGTTGCTCGAACAACCGCTTCATGAGTTCACGGAAGGGGCTCTTGTCCCCCTTGCCGTGCAGGAAGTCGTTGCAACAGGCAGGCAGCCAGGCGAGCCCGATGCCGGACTGCCCATAGGTATGGGCGAGGAACCAGGCGTTCAGCTCGTCCTGCACCCGGGCGAGCGCGGCCTTTGTCACCTCGGTGTTAGGCGCAACGATCAGGAACTTGCCCGCCGCGTTGATCACCTGGCTCGTGGGCGGCAGGGACAGCTCGTCCAGTACCTTGAGCGCGGCGCACTCGGTGAGCAGCGATACGTAGAACGACCGCCCGCGCAAGAGTTTGGCCGCCCGGCGCTGAGTCTCACCGCCGGTGGCGAAGATGAAGTCCTGAATGCCCGAGAAATCTCCCTGCACGAGAAGCAGCTTTGGCTCGTCCCAGTCGGTGCGCTCCTTCATCGCGCGGCGCACTTCATCCGGGTTGTCCGCCCGCTCGTGGTGATAGCGCCATAGAGCGACGGCGAGCGCCGCCGTGGTCTTCGAATGATCGTAGAGCGAGACCTCGGGCTTGACGTTGAAGGCCGTCGCGGCCGGGATGGCCTGCGTGAAGCACTGCCACAGGCTCTCGAAGTGGTCCAGCCACAAGGCGAGGTTGGCGCGGTGCGACCGTGGGATGTCCTCGAGCGCCTTGACGAACTGCTCCCATAGCGCTCGATATTCCCGTTGCGCGGCAGTCTTGTCGTCGGTTTCGTACCCTTGGGCCTGTACCGGGAAGATGCCCGTAGGCGACAGAGGTTTGAGCGGATAGCGCCAGGCAGGCCGCGCAGTGCCGGCGCCGCCATCCAGCCGGATCTGCTCGAACAACGCGAGTTGGCGCGCCGTGTAGTGGTTCTTCTTCGTATCGGTTTCGTCCGCGGAGGCATTGTATTGCTCGAACTCCTCGCGCTCGAAGCCGGAGGCCATACGGTCCGCCGTGGCGATCACCCATTGCAAGAAAGTCTCCGGCCGATGATGCTTGGCGGCGGCATTGATCAGCGAATCGTCGGCGTTCTTGTCTTTCCACGGCGCGAAGGGCGTCATGTCATCGCCAATGAGCTCTGGGAAGTGTCGCTCCACTAGGTCGAACGCAATGCCCGTGTAGGCCGCATGGATGTGGGTGGGCCGCCCGTCGAAATGGGGACAATAGAGCTGGACATTCATATCCCGCCGGCTGATGCCGTCGGAATCCTTTTGCTCGGCCGCTTCGATGCGGGCACGCTCAGCGAACTTGCCGAAATCATGCAGCAAGGCAGCGAGCGCCATCCGACAAGAGGCAAACAATAGTTTTCGTTCTTCCATCTTCTCTCCTCCCTTACCCATTCTCTGGCTCAATGATGCTTTTGTCTGGCCCGACAAGCTTGCGGCGCTAGTCCTCCACTGCCCCGAACCGGATCTGCTCTGGCTTCAAGAGCAATGCATAGCAGCTCCGGGCCAGTGGACCGACGGTGTTGATCCGGTAGGGTTGCGCCCGCCCTGGCCCCAGGACCTGATCCAGCTTGGCGTTGAGCCGGCTTACCCATTGCTCCAGGTCCAATGAGTTCAGGCCTCCATCCCGGATCTTCTCCTCCGTGCCGATGATGGCCCGAGGCAGGTCCCGGTAGATGGCCAGGAATTCGGTGGCATCCGCGTCCCCGGCTTGCTGCCGAGACAGCCCCGGCCGGCTGTCCTGGGCACGGCGGGCCAGCAAAGCCAGCAGTGCGAACTCGGTCGGTGGCAGCTCCAGCGCCGCTCCGCCTGCGAGCACCCGCTTCGTCTCGAGGTCCAGTACCAGCTCCGCCGGCTCGAGGCTTGCCTGGGCACGCTTTACGGTGTCACTGTAGCTAGCCGTGCCGCGGAGCAAAGTGGGATCGAGGCTGTCGCGCAGGCGTACGAAGGGGATGTCGGCGAGCGTCACCTCGGCGTCCGCGGTGTGGACGTAGCGGTTCTCCTTGGGCAGCTCCAGCCGGCGCGGCTTGCGGGGGGGAAAGTAGAACTGCGGGTGCGACTCGAAGGGCGCCGAGACCAGCACGTGGGAGAGTCGATCCTGGGGGCGACCGAACAGGCTCATGGCATAGCCCAGGAAAAAGCCCATGGTCTTGCGCCCGCCGGCGATGGAGGCGTGCACGGCGGCTTGCGGGTCACTGGTGAGGTCCCGCACCATCGCGGTGATGGCATCGGCCGCCGCCACGTTATCGGTTTCGGTGCGGATGTCATCCAGCGGCCGGCTATCCGCGCCGGGGATCACATGGATGGTGGAGTCGTCGAAGCGGATCGCACCGGCATCCAGTCCGTAGTCGGCGCACAGGCCGAAGAAGTGCCCCTGCTCCGGGTCGAGCAGGCTCAAATGTGCCCGCTCCGCCCCTTCGGTGGTAGTGACCAGATGGAGCTCGGTCGGCACGAAGGCTGACCCATTCCGGACCGCCAGGGCGTAGAGGGTCTCGGTGACGATCTGCGGCGTCATGCCGCTGACGCAGAGCAGGATGCGGCGAGGGTAGCTGCTGGGATCGCGCGGTTGCATGCCGAGTCCTCCGGGTTCTCTGCCAAATTGCTACGAAGAAGGGCGGACGCCGATTTCTTCCTTGCCGGGGGGTCACTTCGCTGTGAAAGCCCGCCCTTCGGTTGTCAGCATGCCTCAGTCGTGGGCCGAAGACCGATTCGACAAGCTTGTCGAGCACCGCCCTCATCCCGGTCACGGACTCATCCAACGGCGGGCCAAGGTAGGGGTGGTCATGGCGAGTCCTTTTTCGTTTTGTCGTTGAGGAAGGCAGGCGGGGGCCGCTTTCCTGGTCTCCCTGTCGGCGCTCTCTAGCTGACTTTAGCCACCCGCTCGTTGATCGTCATCTTGGGGTAATCCGCAAGCCGCATCCGCTCCAGCAAGCTTGTCGCCCCGTTCAGGAATCACTGGGACGGGGCCGCAGCCGCAGGATGTTGTGCCCGTCACGGATCAGAGGAGCACGTCTTCCGGGAAGAGCTGGCCTGCCCAGCGCGCTCCTCCTGCCTGGGTTCCTCCCGCGCCGCCACGTACAGCTCTTTGGAGGTGAGTTGCTCCGCCGGTACCGCCACGAAACGCCCCCGGCCGCGGCTTGGGCGGCGCGTCATGCGGTACAGGGCGAACAGTCCCAGCAGCGTATTGATGGCCGCCCCCCAGAGGAACAGCATCGACGGCCCGAATCGCCCCATCAGCGCACCGGCCAGCAGCGGCCCGCTGCTGGCGCCGATGCCGTAGGCGATGAGTAAGCCGCCCGAGGTCTGTACGCGCTGCTCCGGGTCGGCGAAGTCGTTGGCATGGGCGGCGCTCAGGGAATAGAGGGTGAAGGTCAGACCGCCGTACAGCACGCCGGCCAGATACAGCCAGTAGCGCGGATACCCCAGCGCCGCCAGGATGCCCAGCGCCGCTAGCGCGGTGAGCAGCGACACCCCGCCCAGCACCCAGCGCCGGTCGATGCGGTCCGACAGCCTGCCTACCGGCCATTGCAGCAGCAGCCCACCCATAATGACCGAGGCCATGAAGGCGGAGGTAGCGGCGATGGACAGCCCCACCCCCTGGGCGAACACCGGCCCCAGGCCGTAGAAAGTGGCATTGACCAGCCCCGCGCCCATGGAGCCGACGAAGCCCAGCGGCGACACCCGGTAGAGCTGGCGCAACCGCACTCGATCCGGCTGCGCCAGCTGGGGCGCGCTGGCGCTGGTCATCAGCACCGGCACCAGAGCCAGGGAGAATAGGATCGAGGCCAGGTTGAAGAGTTGGAACTGGTTGGGATCGGCCAGCGGCAGCAGGAACTGGCCGAGGCCGACGGCGGAATAGTTGGTGATCATGTACAGCGCCAGCAACTGGCCGCGGTTGGCGTTGCTGGCGCGCTCGTTGAGCCAGCTCTCGGCGACCATGATCATGCCCGCCATGCACAGCCCCGAGGCCAGCCGCGTGGTGAACCAGACCCAGGGATCGACCCATAGCACGTTGATCAGCGGGGTGATCGACATCACCGAGGCGAAGGCGGCGAAGGCGCGGATGTGGCCCACCGCCGCCAGCACCCGCACCCCGTACTGCACGCCTAGCATCATGCCGAGGAAATAGCCCGAGCCGATCAGGCCCACCAGCTCGGTGGAGAAGCCTTCCAGCTTGGCGCGCACACCGAGCAGGGTGGTGAACAGGCCGTTGGCCAGCTGCAGCAGTGCGTAGCTGAGCAGCAGCGCGGCGACGGAGAGCAGGATCTGGCGCATCGGGCATCCCAGTGATCGGCGGAGTCGTGTCGCAGAACTGCCATGATTCCAGAATCCCCGCTCCCACTCTAGGCGCCTTGGCCCTGGCGCGGCCGGCGACCTATAGTGAACGGCACCAGCCCATCCCACACCGGAAGCCTCTGCATGCGGCAACTGCTCGCCTCCATCGGCGCCTTGATGCTGGCGGTCGCCATGCTCATGACGGCCAGCGGCCTGTTCGGCACCTTTCTCGGCCTGCGCTCCAGCCTGGAGGGCTTCTCCAAGGAATGGGTAGGCCTGTTGATGTCGGCCCACTACGGCGGCCTGGTGCTCGGCGCCCTGCGCTGCGGCCGGCTCATCAACCGTATCGGCCATATCCGCGCCTTCGCCGCCTTCTGCGCGATGGCCGCAGCCTTCTCCTGCTTGTTCCCGTTCGTCGTCCACCCTGTGGTGTGGGTGTTGCTGCGCAGCGCCATCGGCTTCAACATGGCCGGCATGTTCATGGTGGTGGAGAGCTGGCTGACCACCCAGGCCAGCGACCGCACTCGCGGCACCGCGCTGTCGATCTATATGATGGTCACCTATCTGGCGGCCGGCAGCGGTCCGCTGCTCATCAACCTGGCCGACCCGGCCGGGCAGGAGCTGTTCCTGCTGGCGGTGATGCTGTTCGCCCTGGCCCTGGTGCCGGTGGCGGTGACCCGCACCCGAGCACCGGTGCCGGTGGAGGCGGCCCATTTCGGCCTGCGCCGGCTCTATGCGATCTCGCCACTGGCGGTGATCGGCTGCATCGGCGCCGGCCTGGTGTGCGGCGCGGCCTATGGCATGGGCCCGGTGTTCGCCCAGTCTCTGGGCCTGCGCGTGGCCGAGATCTCCGGCTTCATGAGCGTGCTGCAGGTCAGCGGCCTGTTGTTGCAACTGCCGCTCGGACGCCTCTCCGACCGCTACGACCGGCGCAGCGTGCTGACCCTGGCGACCCTGGCCTTGGCCCTGGTGAGCCTGGCCATCGTCGCGCTGATGCTCTGGCACAGCCTCTCCGACATCGGCGG
>DATLYF010000077.1:0-6162 GCA_035575095.1 Candidatus Competibacteraceae bacterium | reverse complement strand
GCACCAGAAGGATCTGAACCTGGCGCTACAGGGGGCGCGCGCGCTGGGGCTCGCGCTGCCGCACACGGCGAGCGCGCAGCAGCTGTTCAGCGCCTGTGTGGCCCACGGCGGCGGCGGCTGGGATCACTCGGCCCTGATCCGGGCGCTCGAAGGCCTGGCCAACTTCGAGATCGGTCAGAGCGCGCAGTGATCGCCGCCGGAGCACCCCTCCCATGAGCCAGGCACCCAAGGAGTTGCTGCATGCCATGTTCCGGGCGGCGATCGATGCTGCCCAGCCCAGGCACTGCATCCCGCCGCACCTGCCCGCACCGCCCAGGGGGCGGCTGGTGGTGATCGGCGCCGGCAAGGCCTCGGCGGCGATGGCCAAGGCGGTGGAAGACCACTGGCCCGGCGAGCTCGCCGGCCTGGTCGTGACCCGCTACGGCTACGGCGTGCCCTGCCGGCGCATCGAGATCGTCGAAGCCGCACACCCGGTGCCGGACGCCGCCGGGCTGGCCGCCGCCGAGCGCATCTGGCAACTCGTCCAGGGGCTCGGCGCGGACGACTTGGTGCTGTGCCTGATCTCGGGCGGGGGCTCGGCGCTGCTGGCGCTGCCCGCCGCGGGCCTGACACTCGCCGACAAGCAGGCGGTGAATCGCGCGCTGCTCACCTCCGGTGCCAGTATCCGCGAGATGAACTGCGTACGCCGGCATCTCTCGGCGATCAAGGGCGGGCGGCTCGCCGCCGCCTGCCACCCGGCGCGGGTGCTGACCCTGGCCATCTCCGATGTGCCCGGCGACGACCCGATCGACATTGCCTCGGGCCCGACCGTGGCCGACCCGACCACCTGCGAAGAGGCGTTGGCGATCCTCAAGCGCTACCGGATCGAGGTGCCAAAGGCGGTGCTCGATCACCTCGAAAGCGGCCGCGGCGAGACGGTGAAGCCCGGTGATCCGCGCTTGAGCCGCGCCGAGATGCGCCTGATCGCCACGCCGCAGATGGCGCTGGAGGCGGCCGCTGCAGTGGCCCGGCAGGCCGGTCTGCCCCCCCTCATCCTCGGCGACAGCCTGGAGGGCGAGGCGCGCGAGGTTGGCAAGGTGCTGGCCGGCATCGCCCGGCAGGTGGTGCATCACGGCCAGCCGCTGGCAGCCCCGTGCGTGCTGCTCTGCGGCGGCGAGACCACGGTGACCGTACGCGGCTCGGGGCGCGGCGGGCGCAACGTCGAGTTCCTGCTGGCACTGGGGGTGGCTCTCGACGGGCATCCCGGCATCCACGCTCTGGCCGGCGACACCGACGGCGTCGACGGTGCCGAGGAGGTGGCCGGCGCGCTACTCACCCCGGACAGCCTGGCGCGCGCCTGGGCGTTGGGTATCAACCCCAAGGAGGCGCTGGCCGACAACGACGGTCACGGCTTCTTCGCGGCGCTGGGCGAGCAGGTGGTGACTGGGCCGACGCTGACCAACGTCAACGATTTCCGCGCCATTCTGATCACCGAAGAGGCCCGCATCCATGGATGAAGGAGAACGGTATCCGTATCGAGGAGAGGTCATGACGCGCATCCGCATCTCCTGGCCTGCCGGTGCGATCACAGCCGTGCTCGACGACACGCCCACCGCGCGCAAGCTCATCGACGCTCTGCCGCTCGAGTCCCGTGCCAATACCTGGGGTGATGAGGTGTATTTCTCCACGCCGCTGCGAACCGCGCTGGAGCCGGATGCCCGCGATGTGGTCGATCCGGGGACGGTCTGTTTCTGGGTCCAAGGCCATTCGCTGGCGATCCCGTTCGGCCCCACCCCGGTTTCGCGCGGCAATGAATGCCGCTTGGTAGCGGACGTCAACATCCTGGGCAGGCTCGAGGATGACCCGCAGGCGCTGCGTTCGGTGCGCCCGGGGGACATCATCCAGGTGCAGCGGGCATGACTCATTGCCCACTGGACCGAATAGGGCCAGCCTTTTCCAGAAAAAGATCCTGATCTGAACCTGCAAAGGAGGAAACCCGTGACCAACACCATCAATCCGGACCGCTGCTCGCTCAACATCTTCCCCGATGACGGAGTCAGCCGCTTGCGCCTGTTCGGTCACATCGTCCGCTGAGAGGTGAGCGCCGATGGCAACGATCCACTTGCCGGTGCAATCCCTTACCCGGGAGGCATTCGCCCCCTTCGGCGATGTCATCGAGACCGCGGGCGCGCACCACTTCGGGATCAACGAGGGCGCCATCGAGTGCTTCCATGATCTCGCCAAGGTCGATGTCGGGGTGAAAGAGGACGGCAGGACGCTGATCAGCATTGCCCGCTGTAACCGAGCGACCACTCTGCCGCTTCAGATCAAGCTGATCGAGCGCCATCCGCTCGGCAGCCAGGCGTTCATCCCCCTGTCTGACACGCCGCTGGTGGTGGTGGTGGCTCGGCCCGGCGAGACGGTGGAATCGCAACGGTTGCACGCCTTTGTTTCCAACGGCCGGCAGGGGATCAACTATCACCGGGGTGTCTGGCACATCCCCCTGATCGCTCTGGAGGAAGGCCAGGCATTCATCATCGTGGACCGGGGCGGGCCCGGCCCCAATTGCGATGAGTTCCGCTTCGACGACGAGATCATCCTCTCGCGCTGAGGAGGAGGGCAGTGACGTAAAGACATGACCGGGCGCAGCACATGAGCAAATAGAACTGATTCATCTGGGTTGGGGAAAAACTATGAGATTCTTCAAATCGCTTTTCGGCCAGGTCGTCGTCGCCCTGGTCGCCGGTATCGTCCTGGGAGCCCTGTTCCCGGACTTCGCCACGAGCCTGAAGCCGCTGGGCGACGGCTTCATCAAGCTGATCAAGATGATCATCGCGCCCATCGTCTTCTGTGTGGTGGTGCTCGGCATCTGCGGTACCGGCGACCTCAAGAAGGTCGGCCGGGTCGGCGTGAAGGCGGTGATCTACTTTGAGATCATCACCACTTTTGCCCTGATGATCGGCGTGGCGCTGGCCTACGTTCTGCAGCCGGGCGTGGGCATGAACATCGACCCCAACTCCCTGGACCCGGCGGCCATGGCTTCCTACACGGAGAAGGTCGGGCAGGTGAAGGGCGGCGCTGTGGAGTTTCTCCTGCGCATCATCCCCACCAGCGTGGTGGACGCCTTCGCCAAGGGCGACATCCTGCAGGTGCTGCTGTTCTCCATCCTGTTCGGCGCTGCTCTGGCGCTGCTGGGTGAGCGGGGCAAGCCGGTGGTCAGCTTCATCGAGCATCTTTCCCACGCCTTCTTCCAGGTGATGTTCTTCATCATCAAGCTGGCTCCCCTGGGCGTGCTGGGCGCCATCGCCTTTACCACCGGCAAGTACGGCATCGGCTCCCTCAAGCAGCTCGGTCTGCTGGTGCTGATCTTCTACGCCTCCTGCATTGCCTTCGTCCTGCTGGTGCTGGGCGTGGTGATGCGCCTCGCCGGCTTCAGCATCCTCAAGTTCATTCGCTACCTGCGCGAGGAGCTGATGATCGTCCTGGGTACGGCCTCCTCGGACAGCGTGCTGCCCCAGGTGATGCGCAAGCTGGAAGGGATGGGCATCCACAAGTCCACGGTCGGTCTGGTGATCCCCACCGGCTATTCGTTCAACCTGGACGGCTTCTCCATCTACCTCACCCTGGCCGCGGTGTTCATCGCCCAGGCCACCAACACCCCACTGTCGACGATGGATCTACTCGCCATCCTGGGCGTGGCCATGATCACCTCCAAGGGTGCTCACGGAGTGCCCGGCTCGGCCATCGTCATCCTGGCGGCGACCCTGACCACGATTCCGTCGCTGCCGGTCATCGGTCTGGTGCTGGTGCTGGCCGTGGACTGGTTCATGGGCATTGGCCGGGCCCTGACCAATTTGCTCGGTAACTGCGTGGCCACGGTGGTGATCGGTGCCTGGGAGAAGGACATCGACAAAGAACTGGCGCGTCGCGTGCTGAACGGCGAAGTCGTGGTGCACTACAAAGAGGTCGAACCAGTCGCTGCGGAGACAGCGACCGAGCAGGCCGTTCTGGTCAACCCCGCGGCCCTTTATCCCAAGGCCTGAGCGCCCGGCGACTGAATCTCCCGCCGTGGGGCTTGGCGTAGCGGAAGCCCCACGCCGGATCGAGGAGGAGTTTCCATGAGAAGACTCGTTTTGCACAGCATGAAGGCACTGTTTCTGAGCGCGCTGATAGGATTGTCGACCTGGAGCGGAACCGCCAGGGCCGATGCGCTCGCTGACATCATCGACAGCGGCGTCGTCAGGATCGGCGTGCCCAAGGACTTCCCGCCCTTCGGCGCAGTCGCGGCCAGCGGCCAGTTGGAAGGCTACGACATCGATGTCGCCACCCTGCTTGCCAAGGACCTGGGCGTCAAGCTGGAACTGGTGCCTGTGACCAGTGCCAACCGCATCCCCTATCTGCTCACCGACAAGGTGGACATTGTCATCTCCAGCCTGGGTGTCAATCCGGAGCGGGCCAAGGCCATCGCCTTCTCGACTCCCTACGCCCCCTTCTTCTCCGGTGTGTTCGGGGCGCCCGATATCGACGTGCGGGAACCGGCGGACCTGCGGGGCAAGAAAGTGGCGGTAACGCGGGACACGCTGGAGGACATCGAACTGGCCAAAATCGCCCCCAAGGATGTGGAGATCCTCCGTTTCGAGGACAACGACGCGACCATCTCGGCCTATCTCGCGGGGCGCACCGAGCTGATCGCAACCGGTAATCTGGTGGCCGCCGCGCTCGCCAAGGCGCACCCCGGCAAGCGCATCGAGCGAAAGTTCACCATCAAGGACTCGCCCTCGAGCATCGGAGTGCCCCAGGGAGAGGCCAATCTTCTGCACTGGGTCAATGTGTTCGTCTTCCACAAGAAGCTCGGCGGCGAACTCGACCAGCTGTCGCGAAAGTGGTTTGGCGAGCCGCTGCCGCCGCTGCCCATCTTGTAAGCGTTTTGCTGCGTATAAGGAGTCTTGATATGCCGAAATTCGCTGCCAACCTGACCATGCTGTTCAACGAGGTGGACTTCCTTGACCGCTTCGCCGCCGCCGCCGGCGCCGGCTTCAAGGGGGTCGAGTACCTGTTTCCCTACGCCTATCCGGCCGAAGTCCTGGCCGGGCGCCTGGAGACCTACGGCCTTACCCAGGTGCTGCACAACCTGCCCGCCGGCGACTGGGCCGCCGGCGAGCGCGGCATCGCCTGCCATCCAGACCGCGTCACCGAGTTTCAGGACGGCGTGGGCAAGGCCATCGAGTACGCCACGGTGCTGGGCTGCAAACAGCTCAACGTGCTCGCCGGCATCGCGCCGCAGGGCGTCGACTCGGACAAGATCCGCGAAACCTTCGTCGCCAACCTTCGCTTCGCCGCCGACAAGCTGAAGGAAGCCGGCATCAAGCTGCTGATCGAGGCGATCAATACCTACGACATCCCAGGCTTCTACGTGAACCGCACGCAGCAGACCCTGGACCTGATCGCCGCCGCAGGCAGCGACAACATCTACGTGCAATACGACATCTATCACATGCAACGCATGGAGGGCGAGCTGGCCGCCACCCTGCAAAAGCACCTGGCGCGCATCGCCCACATCCAGCTGGCCGACAATCCGGGACGCAACGAGCCAGGCAGCGGCGAGATCAACTATCCGTTCCTCTTCGACTGGCTGGACCGCATCGGCTATCAGGGCTGGATCGGCTGCGAGTACAAGCCGGCCACCACCACCGAGGCTGGGCTGGGGTGGATCAAGCCGTACCTGTGACGTGGGATCCCCTCCTTGGGGAGCAGGGCTAGGATGAGAGTAATCCCCAAGAGACAGGAGAAGCGAACATGAGCAAATTAGGCTTCATCGGGCTGGGCATCATGGGCACTCCTATGGCCGGCCATCTGCTGGCTGCCGGCCACATGCTGTACGCCCACTCCCGCAGCGGGGTGCCGCAGGTTCTGCTGGATCAGGGGGCCGTGGCTTGCACCAACCCCCGGGAAGTGGCGCAGAACGCCGACATCGTCTTCACCATGCTACCCGATACCCCGCACGTGGAGGAGGTGCTGTTCGGGGAGGACGGGGTGGCGGCAGGCCTCGCCCCAGGCAAGGTGGTGGTCGACATGAGCTCGATCTCGCCGATCGAGACCAAGGTCTTTGCCGCACGCATCAACGCGCTCGGCTGCGAGTACCTGGATGCGCCGGTCTCGGGCGGCGAGGTCGGCGCGAAGGCG
>DATLYF010000076.1:0-4942 GCA_035575095.1 Candidatus Competibacteraceae bacterium | reverse complement strand
GCACCAGAAGGATCTGAACCTGGCGCTACAGGGGGCGCGCGCGCTGGGGCTCGCGCTGCCGCACACGGCGAGCGCGCAGCAGCTGTTCAGCGCCTGTGTGGCCCACGGCGGCGGCGGCTGGGATCACTCGGCCCTGATCCGTGTCCTGGAATGGCTGGCCGATTACCAGATCGTCGGGGCCTGACGCAAGCGATACGACGAGCAACCCATTGATGAGGTCCAGCACCGGCACGGGCGGCTCCATCCGCTGAGGCCCGAGTGACATCGGATCTCGTCTCGAATGAGAGGAGGAGAGGAGAAATGCGGCAGAAGACCGTGATGAGCCTGGCCCAGGCCAGGCAGATAGTACAGGCGGCGGCAGCGGAGGCCGCCGGCAACCGCTGGCCGGTGGTGATCGCCGTGGTCGACGACGGCGGCCATCTGGTCTGCCTGGAGCGCCTCGACGGCGCCCAGTTCGGCAGCATCGAGACTGCCATCGCCAAGGCGCGGGCAGCGGCAGCCTTCCGCCGCCCCACTAAAGTATGGAGCGACCGGCTGCTGGACGGCCAGATCGGCTACCTCACCATGCCTGGCGTGCTGGGGCTGGAGGGCGGTCTGCCGCTTACCTTGGACGGCGAAGTGGTAGGCGCCATCGGTGTCTCCGGCGTTACCTCCGGCGAAGATGCCCAGGTCGCCCGCGCCGGCGTGGCGGCGTTGGCGCCGATGGCGGCCTGAGGAGAGCAGCCCCGCCCCTCAGCCACGATATTTCCGTTTTGGTGCCTTCCGCCACCTAGCGGGGCCTCCTGCGGCCCTCTCTTGCTGCGCCGAACCCGGTTTCCCCCCGGCTCGCGCAGCTTTTCTTTTTACCGCACTCAGGGATAGCGGATGTTAGGATGTTGCACATGAGCGAACTTCCTATCCTCTACCTGGATGAGCACTACGTCGCCGTGCACAAGCCGGCCGGCCTACTCTTTCACCGTACCGGCCGTGCGCCGGACGAGGAGGCCTTGCTGCAGCGGCTGCGCGATCAGATCGGCCGCTACCTTTATCCCATCCACCGCCTGGACCGCCCCACTTCCGGGGTGGTGCTATTCGGCCTGAGCTCCGAGGCGGCGCGGCGCGCCGGCGCCGTGTTCACGGAACGGCGGGTGGAGAAAGTCTACCGAGCGGTGGCGCGCGGCTGGACCGAGCTGGAGGGGAGCATCGACATTGCACTGGTGGAGGAGGAGGGGCGGGCGCCGCAGCCGGCGCTTACCGACTACCGGCGTCTGGCCACGACGGAACTGCCCATCCCGGTGGGGCCCTACGAGACGGCGCGCTACTCGCTGGTAGGGATACGCCCGCGCACCGGGCGCATGCACCAGATCCGCAAGCACTTCAACTACATCGCCCATCCGCTGGTGGGCGACGTCGCCCACGGCGATCACCGTCACAATCGCATGTTCAAGGAGCGCTTCGGGATCGAGCGGCTGTTGCTCACCGCCATCCGGCTGAGCCTCATCCATCCCTACAGCGGCGCGCTATTGGTCATCGAGGCAGCACCCGAAGCGGAGCTCGACGAGCTGTTTCGGACCTTGGGGTGGGAGGATTGGATCGGGTCCCAAACGCGTTCTACTCCCCATCCAGCCAGTCCCGCCATTGCTCCCGCGCCCGCTCCAGCGCTCTGCCGCCCAACCGCGCTCCAGCCTTGAACAGCAGCCGGCCGCCGTTGCCGGCCTGGATCAGCAACTGCCGCCACTGCTCGGTCCGCTGGCGCTCGCGCAGGCAGCGCAGGTAGCGGCTGCGGGCGCCCTCGTCGGCCAGCCGTTCCAGGGCCAGCGGCACCAATCCCTCGACCACGTTGTACAGCCGTGCGGGGTGCAGACAGACCGGCACCACATGCTCCGGCGCCAGGTTCAGCGCGGCGGCCACCGCCTCGATAGCCTGGCGGATGGCCTGGGCCTTGGGCCGCTGCGGCTCGGCGATGTCGTAGGGCGGCGTCCACTCCCGCGCCGGGCGCAGCAGGTCGATATGGCTGAGCGCCACCAGCAGCGGCGGGCGAGGGCGCTCGGGATGGCGCTGGAACCAGTCACGGCAGCGTGCCAGCAAGCAGGCATCGCCCTGGCGCGCCGCCTGGTGGGCGGCCACCACCAGCAGGATCAGGTCGCTGCGCGGCAGTTCCCGCTTCAGGGCGTGCCACTGCCGCTCGTCCGGCCCGGTGTCGCCGTAACCGCCGCTATCGAACACCAGTGCCGCCGGCAAGCCATCGCGCTCCAGGCGGTAGGGTACCAGGCCGTCGGTCAGGGGTAGCACGTCGGTGGCGGCGCTGAGCTCGCCGAACAGGGCGTTGATCAGGCTGGACTTGCCGGCCTTGGTCTGGCCCAGTAGCAGCACCCGGAACGGCTCCGCGGGCGGGCTCTGTGCCGTTTCCCGGGCCGCGCGGCTGGCCTCGGTCAGCATCGTCACCTCGCCCGCGGCGGGTGCGAGCAGGTCGCCATAGAGATCGATGGCATAACGGCCGCAGCCCTTGACGAATTCCTCCAGCAGCCAGCGGCTCAACTCCTCGCGGGTGTAGTCATAGAGCCGGCCCTGCAGATAGCCGCGCAGTTCACCGAGCACCGCGCCGCCGGGGTTGGTGGCGATGCGCGCCACCCGATAGACGTCGTACAAGCGGCCGAGGCGACGCAGTCGCGGCACCTGCCGCCACTGGTGCAGGGTGATGAGATGGCTAAACGGTACGTGCTCGCACAGCCCGCGCAGGTCGCGGCACACTAGCTCCACGGTGCGGATCACCTGCGGCAGCGGCACGTCCAGCAGCGGCTCAGGGCTGTCCGGCCGATAGCGGCGGGCCACGCCCTCGCTCACCCGCAGCCCCAGGCTGAGCAGGCGATGGGGCAATTGCGCATCGAAGGGATAGTCGGCCAGATCCAGGCCATGCGCCGTGGCCTCCACCTCGCGCCAGGCCTCCCGTTCCCGCTCCGCCCAGCACGGATCGGGGGCGATGCCCGGTTTGCCGGCGAAGTGGACCTGGCGTAGCCGCCGCTGCAGCCACCAGCCCAGGCCGCTGGCCAGGGCACAGCCGCTAAGCCAGGGCAGCAGCCAGTCGCGCTGCCACAGCCAGAGCAGCCCGGGCGGCAACAGGGCCAACCAGGGCAGCAGAGTGAGCGCCAGCACCAGCAGGCCGCGGGCGGTCAGTTTCATGGCCGCTCTGCGCGCTGAAAGTACTGGCGCAGCAGCGCCCGACCGCGCTCCAGTTCCTCGGCGTACCAGGCAGCCAGGCGCTCGGCCTCGGGGGCGCTGCCGCGGCGCAGCCCGTCGAGATAGCGGCACAGCACCCGGCCCAGAGCATAGCTGGTGGCGGCGCTGGCCAGCGCCGCCACCGCTGTGCCGTAGGCGGGCACCAGCTTCATCAACTGTCGTCCACCCAGGCGCAGCAGCCAGCCAGAGCCCAGGGCTGTGCCGATTTCCGCCAGGCGGCGGTTCAGGGGCTGGCCGTAGAGCGAGGCCAGGCTCTGGCACAGCTTGGCCTGCACCGCCAGCACCAGCGGCAGACTGGCACCGGGTACGGGGATGAGCTCGGCGGCGCCGGCCAGCAGGGCGTAGGCGACGATATGGGGATGGGCGGCGCGGGCATAGGCATCGCCGAGCTGGGCGTGGCTTTCCAGCAGGGCGCGCAGACCCAGCGGCAGGGCTGCCTCGATGGCCGCCCATAGCGCCTCCAGACCGTAGTGCTGGGGTATATAGCCATCCTCCGGCTGGGTGAAGTCCACTGCCACGAAACGGGCGTCGTAGCCTGCGAACAGCCGGCGCTGAGCGAGCAGGGCGCGAGCCAGGTCGGGTGGCACCTGGGGCGGCAGCGGGTCCTGGTGGTAGGGGTAGGGCAGCAGATGCTCGCTGGCTGGGCTGGGATAGCCGTGATGCAGACAGCTCTGCACCACCAATAGCGGCCACTGCGGACGCGCCTTGCGAATGTGCGCCAGCGCCGCCAGCACGCTCTCCTGGGCGGGGTCGAGGGCGCGCGCCACGACGATGAGCAAATGTGCCTGGCGGCCGAAGAGGGCGAGATCTGCGGCGGGATCGTAGTCGACCTCACCCAGGCCGCGGGTATCGAGGAAGCGCAGGATGGGGGGGGTGCCATCGGGAAAGTCGTAGAGACGCGAATGGCCGGTACAGGGCTCCCAGCCGTTGCCGATCTCGGCATCCTCACGCCCGGTCAGCGCCCGGATCAGCGCGGTCTTGCCCGACTGGCTCTTGCCCAGCAGCCAGAACACCGGCACCGGCAGCTCGGCGCGCAGGGCGGCGAGCCGCTCCTCCAGCCCGGCGTCGTCCGGCTTCGGGGAGAGGATCAGCCGGCTGAGTCGGCGCCACAGGTCGGGATTCCAGGCCATGTTATCGTCCGGGTCGCTAAGCAGGCCTCATGTTAGCGCATGGCGTACTCAGCCCAGGTAAACCTGACGCAGCTTGTGCAGAAGCTTCTGGGCGTCGCCGGTAAGGAATGGGGTGACTAGGGACAGCACTTGGTAGGCGCCGCGGGCGAGCTGGGTGGCTTCGGCCTCCGCGCGGCCCAGGGTGAGCTGGAAGTTCAGCCAGTAGGTGGCCACCACCACGATGTTATTGGCCAGGGCTTCGATGTCCTCGGCGCTGGCTTGCATCAGCCCGGCATCCACCAGGCCCTGGCAGATGGCGGCGGCGGTGCGGATCTTGCGCTCCAGGATGCGGCGCAGGCGGCTGCGCAACTGGCGGTTGCGCTGCACCAGATCGTTCAGGTCGCGGTAAAGAAAGCGGTAGTGCCAGATGTTCTCGAAGATCAGGTGCAGGTACAGCCACATGTCCTCCATGTCGGCGGTGCGCCCCTGGGGCGCTTCCAGCATGGCCGACATCTGCCGCTCGAAGCGCTCGAACAACTGCAGGATGATCTCGTCTTTGTTGCGGAAGTGGTAATAGAGATTGCCCGGGCTGATGTTCATCTCGTCGGCGATGTGAT
>DATLYF010000075.1:0-8748 GCA_035575095.1 Candidatus Competibacteraceae bacterium | reverse complement strand
TCCACCCGCCACACATCCAGCAGCACCGCCTTGTCGGGATAGGCGTGGCGGATGCGGATCAAGGGCCGGGCGGCGACCATCTCCACCCCCAGCTCCTCGTGCAGCTCGCGGGCCAATGCCTGCTCGGTCCCCTCCCCTGGCTCCACCTTGCCGCCGGGAAACTCCCACAGCCCGCCCTGGTGCTGATGGTCGTGGCGGCGGGTGATGAGCACCTCGCCCCGGCCGTTCACCAGGGCGCCAGCGGCGACGTGGATGAGACGCATCGCCTCAGGTCCGGTACTCGGCGTTGATCTTGACGTAATCGAAGGACAGATCGGTGGTCCACACCGTGGCGCTGGCCGGGCCACGCCCCAGGTGCACGCGGATGGTGATGTCCGGGCGCTGCATCACGCGCTGGCCCTGCTCCTCGCTGTAGGCCGGATCGCGGCCGCCGTCGCGGACGATGCAGACCTCGTCCAGGTGGATGACGATGGCCTCCAGGTCCAGCTCCGCCAGGCCGGCGCGGCCCACCGCGGCGAGGATGCGGCCCCAGTTGGGATCGGAGGCGAAGAAGGCGGTCTTGACCAGCGGCGAGTGGGCGATGGTGTAGGCCACCTGGCGACATTCTTCGCGGTCGCGGCCGCCCTCGACGGTGATGGTGATGAACTTGGTGGCGCCCTCGCCGTCGCGCACGATGGCCTGGGCCAGTTCGGTACAGACTTCGCGCAGCGCGGCGACGAACTCGGCATAGCGCGCCTCGCCGGCATCGAGCAGGACCAGCCCGCCCTGGGCAGTGGCCATGAGCACGCAGCTATCGTTGGTGGAGGTATCGCCGTCAATGGTGATGGCGTTGAAGGAATCGGCCACCGCCAGCTCCAGGGCGTGGGCGAGCAGCGCATGCGGCAGGTGCGCGTCGGTGGCGATGAAGGCGAGCATGGTGGCCATGTCCGGCTTGATCATGCCGGCGCCCTTGGCGATACCGGTGATGGTCACCGTCTCGCCACCGATGGTGAGCCGGCGCGAGCTCAGCTTGGGCCGGGTGTCGGTGGTCATGATGCCGTAGGCGGCATCCTCCCAGCCCTCGGGGCGCAGATCGGCGAACGCCGCCGGCAGCGCGTCGACGATCTTCTTCAGCGGCAGCGGCTCGCCGATCACACCGGTGGAGAACGGCAGCACCTGGCGCCAGTCGCAGCCCATCAGCTGTGCCACCGCCATGCAACTGGCTTCGGCATCCTCCACGCCCCGCTGGCCGGTGCCGGCGTTGGCGTTGCCGGTATTGATCAGCAGGTAGCGCGGCTGGTGGTGGGCCAGATTGGCTCTGGCCACCTGCACCGGGGCAGCGCAGAAGGCGTTGCGGGTGAACACCGCCGCCGTGACGCTGCCGGGGGCCAGTTCGATCAGGGTCAGGTCGCGGCGGTTGGGGTATTTGATACCGGCCCGGGCCACGCCCAGGCGCACGCCGGCGACGGGATGAACGGAAACAGTCTGCTCGCTCATGGGCGTCTCTGGCCTCAGCTCAACTGACCGTGGCAGTGCTTGTACTTCTTGCCCGAACCGCACGGGCAGGGATCGTTGCGCCCCACCTTGGGATGCTCGCGCACGAAGGGGATATGGGCCACCTCCGCCGCGGCCGCCGGCGCGGCCTCGGCCTCGGCGGTGGCCAGGGCGCTGACCTCGGCGTGCTCGTATTGCAGCTTCTCCGCGGCCGGTGCCTTGCGCTGCGGCAGCGGCTCGGGCTGCTCGGGTTGGAACTGCACCCGGCAGAGGAAGCTCACCGTATCGTGCTGCACGTGCTCCAGCATGGCCTGGAACATCTCGAAGGCTTCGCGCTTGTACTCCTGCTCCGGCTTCTTCTGGGCGAAGCCGCGCAGATGGATGCCGCGGCGCAGATAGTCCATGGCCGCCAGGTGCTCCTTCCAGTGGCTGTCCAGCACCTGCAGCAGCACCGACTTTTCGAACTGGCGCATCCAGGCCGCCCCGACCAGCGCCTCCTTCTCGGCGTAGAGCTGCTCCAGCGTCTCGAAGATGCGGCTGCGCAGCGGCTCCTCGTGCAGATTGGGCTCGCCGGCGAGCCAGCCCTGGATATCCAGCCTGAGGCCGAAGTCCTTCTCCAGAGCCGCCTCCAGACCGGGAATGTCCCACTGCTCCTCCAGGCTCTGCGGCGGGATGTACTGGCTGATCACCCGCCCCAGGGCCTCGCGGCGCATGCCGCGGATGGTCTCACCGACGTCCTCGGCGGCTAGCAGCTCGTTGCGTTGCTCGTAGATGACCTTGCGCTGGTCGTTGGCGACGTCGTCGTACTGCAACAGGTTCTTGCGAATGTCGAAGTTGTGCGCCTCGACCTTGCGCTGGGCGTTCTCGATGGCCTTGGTCACCCAGGGGTGCTCGATGGCCTCGCCCGGCTGCATGCCCAGCTTCTGCATCAGCCCCGCCACCCGGTCGGAGGCGAAGATGCGCATCAGGTTGTCCTCCAGGGACAGGTAGAAGCGGCTGGAGCCCGGATCGCCCTGGCGCCCGGAGCGGCCGCGCAACTGGTTGTCGATGCGCCGCGACTCGTGGCGCTCGGTACCGACGATGTGCAGTCCGCCGGCGGCCACCACCCGCTCGTGACGCTCCTGCCATTCGGCCCGCACCCGCGCCTTGTCCTCCTCGGAGGCGTCGGGGCCGAGGGCGTCGAGCTCGGCCTGCAGGCCACCGCCTAGCACGATGTCGGTACCGCGGCCGGCCATGTTGGTGGCGATGGTCACGGCATGGGGGCGGCCGGCCTGGGCGACGATCTCGGCCTCGCGCTCGTGCTGCTTGGCATTCAGCACTTGGTGCGGGATTTTCTCTTTCTCCAGCAGCTTGGAGATCAGCTCGGAGATCTCGATGGACGTGGTGCCCACCAGCACCGGCTGGCCGCGGCTATGGCAGTCCCTGATGTCGGCCAGCACCGCCTCGTATTTTTCCTGCTGGGTGAGGAATACCAGATCGCCCAGGTCCTTGCGGATCATCGGCCGGTTGGTGGGGATGACGATCACCTCCAGGCCGTAGATCTCCATGAACTCAGTGGCCTCGGTGTCGGCGGTGCCGGTCATGCCGGCGAGCTTGTGGTAGAGGCGGAAGTAGTTCTGGAAGGTGATGGAGGCCAAGGTCTGATTCTCGGCCTGAATCGGCACCCCTTCCTTGGCCTCGATGGCCTGGTGCAGGCCGTCCGACCAGCGCCGCCCCGGCATGGTACGGCCGGTGAATTCGTCGACGATGATCACCTGACCGTTGCGCACGATGTATTCCACGTCGCGGTGGTAGAGGGCGTGGGCGCGCAGACAGGCGTTGAGGTGGTGGAACAGCACCAGGTTGGCGGCGTCGTAGAGGCTCTCGCCCTCGGCCAGTAGCCCGGCCTCCACCAGGAGCTGCTCGACCCGCTCGTGGCCCTCCTCGGTGAGGTAGACCTGCTTGACCTTCTCGTCCACCGAGTAGTCGCCCGGCCCGTCCTCCTCCTTCTGCCGGGTCAGGCGCGGCACGATCTGGTTGACGCGCTTGTACAGCTCGGAGCTCTCCTCGGCGGGGCCGGAGATGATCAGCGGGGTGCGCGCCTCGTCGATGAGGATGGAGTCGACCTCGTCGACGATGGCGAAGTTGAGCTCGCGCATGACCTTCTGCTCCAGGCTGAAGGCCATGTTGTCGCGCAGGTAGTCGAAGCCGAACTCGTTGTTGGTACCGTAGGTGATGTCGGCGTTGTAGGCGGCGCGCTTCTCCTCAGCGCTCATGCCGGAGAGGATGACACCGGTGCTCAGCCCGAGGAAGCGATGCAGCCGTCCCATCCATTCGGCATCGCGACGGGCTAGATAGTCGTTGACAGTGACCACGTGCACGCCCTTGCCGGTCAGGGCATTGAGATAAGCCGGCAGGGTCGCCACCAGGGTCTTGCCTTCGCCGGTGCGCATCTCGGCGATCTTGCCCTCGTGCAGCACGATACCGCCGATCAGCTGCACGTCGAAGTGGCGCATGCCGAGCACGCGCTTGCCGGCCTCGCGTACCACGGCGAAGGCCTCGGGCAGCAGCGCATCCAGAGTCTCGCCCTTGGCCAGACGGTTCTTGAACTCATCGGTCTTGGCACGCAGCTCGGCATCGGAGAGGGCGGCGATGGCGGGCTCCAGGGCGTTGATTTCCGCCACGACCTTGCGCATGCGCTTCAGCACCCGATCGTTGCGGCTGCCGAAGATCTTCTTCAGTACAGTGCTGACCATGAACGGCCCTTTACTTTGGTTCATCCGGACGAATCGCGGGATGATACCCTACATTCGCGTTTCGCGCAGCGCGGCCACCCACGCGGCCCTAGGGGCAGCGCGGGTGGTCGCAGCAGTCTATTGCCGGGGCATAGACTCCCGGCGGCAGGAGAGGTTCAGCGCGCTACTTGGGCTGGCTGCAGGTAGGAGATGGGCGCCTGCTGCTCGTCGGCGAAGGTCACCTCTTCCCAGGCGCTCTGGTCCGCCAGCAGGGCGCTCAGCAGGCGGTTGTTGAGGGCGTGACCGGACTTGTAGCCGGTAAAGGCGCCGATCAGGCTATGTCCGAGCAGATAGAGGTCGCCGATGGCATCGAGGATCTTGTGGCGCACGAACTCGTCTTCGTAGCGCAACCCGTCCTCGTTGAGGATGCGGTAGTCGTCCACCACCACCGCGTTGTCCAGGCTGCCGCCCAAGGCCAGCCGGCGCTCGCGTAGATATTCGATGTCGCGCATGAAACCGAAGGTGCGGGCACGGCTCACTTCCTTGACGAAGGACGTGGTGGAGAAATCCACCTCGGCCCGCTGGGCGCGGTTCTTGAACACGGGATGGTCGAACTCGATGGTGAAGCCCACCTTGAAGCCGTTGAAGGGATCGAAGCGGGCCCACTTGTCGCCGTCTTCGACCATCACCGTGCGCTTGATGCGGATGAAGCGCTTGGGTGCGTTCTGCTCCTCGATGCCGGCGGATTGGATGAGGAATACGAAGGGACCGGCGCTGCCGTCCATGATCGGCACCTCGGCGGCGCTGACGTCGACGTAGGCATTGTCGATACCGAGGCCGGCGAAGGCGGCGAGCAGGTGCTCGACGGTAGCGATGCGCACATCACCCTTGACCAGGGTGGAGTTGAGCTGGGTATCGCCCACGTTCTGCGGGCAGGCCCTGATCTCCAGCGGCTCGGGCAGATCCACCCGGCGGAAGACGATGCCGGTGTCGGGTGCCGCGGGCCGCAGGGTCAGATAGACCTTCTCCCCGGTATGCAGACCGACGCCGGTCGCCCGGATGATGTTCTTCAAGGTTCGCTGCTTGATCATTATCAACCCCAGCCTGTTATGCGCCGTCACTTCGGCGACGGAGATGCCGGCCTCGCTCCGGCCCCCTGTCGGCGTTCTCTGCCATCTACGCCGTGACGCATTGCACAAAATTATATTATTGTGCAATTGAATAGATAAAAGCGCAACATATCCAGTATGGCAAGTTGTTTGCGCGCAACAACCCTTTGCTGGATGGCTGGCAGCCGCCAGCAGTCACGGCAACATTTCCCGACTCCCCGAACAGGCCATGGTCGCCCGAGCGACCGTGGCCTGCCCCCCTTTACCAGGTGCCGCCGCTTCCCTCAGTCGGCTTGACGCCGCAGGAAGGCCGGGATGTCCAGGTACTCCAGGTCGGCGTCCACCCGGTCGGCGAAGGCATCGCTCTTGGAGCGGCCGGCCAGCCCGCGCTGCTCGGCGCGCGGCCGCACCTCGTCGCCGAGCAGGGGATTCCTCTGCACCAACTTGACCGCCGCGGGCACCGGTTCCGAGGCGGCCGCCGGCGCCGCCTTGCCGATGCCGGTGGCGACGATGGTCACGCGCAGCTCGTTCTCCATCTCCGGGTCGATGGCGGTGCCCACCACCACGGTGGCGTCGTCGGAGGCCAGCTCGGTGATGATGTTGCCGACTTCGTCGAACTCGCCGATGGTCAGGTCCATGCCGGCGGTGATGTTGACCAGCAGGCCCTTGGCGCCGGACAGATCGATGTTCTCCAGCAGCGGGCTGGCGATGGCCTCGGCGGCGGCCTCGCGGGCGCGGCTCTCGCCCACGCCGCGGCCGGTACCCATCATCGCCATGCCCATCTCGGACATGACGGTGCGCACGTCGGCGAAATCGACGTTGATCATGCCCGGGCGGGTGATCAGCTCGGAGATGCCCTGCACCGCGCCGAGCAGCACATTGTTGGCGGCCTTGAAGGCATCCAGCAGGCTGGCGCCCTTGCCCAGCACGGTGAGCAATTTCTCGTTGGGGATGGTGATCAGCGAGTCCACCGACTCGGACAGCTCCTTGATGCCCTGCATGGCTACCTGCATGCGCTTGCGCCCCTCGAAGGGGAAGGGCTTGGTCACCACTGCCACGGTGAGGATGCCCATCTCCTTGGCCAGTTGCGCCACCACCGGCGCGCCGCCGGTGCCGGTGCCACCGCCCATGCCGGCGGTGATGAACACCATGTCGGCACCCTCCAGCACTTCGCGGATGCGCTCCCGGTCCTCTAACGCCGCCTGTTTGCCCACCTCGGGGTTGGCGCCGGCGCCCAGGCCCTTGGTGATGTTGGCACCGAGCTGCAGGGTGATGCCGGCCCGGGAGCCGCGCAGCGCCTGGGCATCGGTATTGGCACAGATGAACTCGACGCCCTCCAGATTGGCGCTGAGCATGTGCAGCACCGCGTTGTTGCCACCGCCGCCGACTCCGATGACTTTGATGACGGCGCTCTCGTTAGGGGTATCCATCAACTCGAACATGACGACCTCTCCTCCAGATCAAACCAGCAACCCGTTGTGATTTCCGCATTCAGAAATTGCCCTGGAACCAGCTCTTCATGCGGGCCAGCAATCCCTGCTTGCCCGGCAGCAGCGGCTGGCTGCGCTTCAGCTCCCGATTCTCCTGCCCGAACAGCAGCAGGCCGACGGCGGTGGAATAGACGGGGTTGTTCACCACCTCCGGCAGGCCCGTTACCGAGTGCGGCGCCCCTAGCCGCACCGGCATGTGGAACACCTCCTCGGCCAGTTCCACGGCCCCTTCCATCTTGGCGCTGCCGCCGGTGAGCACGATGCCGGCGGCGATGAGGTTCTCGTATCCGCTGCGCTGCAGCTCGGCCTGCACCAGGCTGAACAGCTCTTCGTAGCGCGGCTCCACCACTTCGGCCAGGGTCTGGCGCGACAGGCGACGCGCGGCACGCTCGCCGACGCTGGGCACCTCGATGCTCTCGTCGGCGGAGGCAAGCTGGCGCAGGCAGCAGGCGTGGGCGAGCTTGATCTGTTCGGCGTACTGGGTGGGCGTGCGCAGGGCCACGGCGATGTCGTTGGTGACCTGGTCGCCGGCGATGGGGATGACCGCCGTGTGACTGATGGCGCCGTGGGTATAGATGGCGATGTCGGTGGTGCCGCCGCCGATGTCCACCAGGCACACCCCCAGCTCCTTCTCGTCCTCGGTCAGCACCGCCCGCGCCGAGGCGAGCTGCTGCAGGATCACGTCATCGACCTCGAGGCCGCAGCGGCGCACGCACTTGATGATGTTCTGGGCGGCGCTGACCGCGCCGGTGACCATGTGCACCCGCGCCTCCAGGCGCACTCCGGACATGCCTACCGGCTCGCGGATGCCCTCCTGGCCGTCGATGATGAACTCCTGCGGCAGGATATGCAGGATGCGCTGGTCGGCAGGGATGGCCACGGCGCGTGCCGCCTCGATCACCCGTTCCACGTCCTCGGCGCTGACCTCGTGGTTCTTGATAGCGGTGACGCCGTGGGAATTGAGGCTGCGGATATGGCTGCCGGCAATGCCAGTGTAGATGGAGTGAATCTGGCAGCCGGCCATGCGCTCGGCCTCGTCCACCGCCTTCTGAATGGACTGCACCGTGGACTCGATATTGACCACCACGCCCTTCTTCAGGCCGCGCGAAGGGTGTGAGCCGATACCGATCACCTCCACCCGGCCGCTGGGATCGCGCTCGCCGACGATCACCACCACCTTGGAAGTACCGATATCCAGACCGACGACCAGTGTTTTCTCGTCTCTTTTCGACATATATCTTCCGTCTAGACCATCTAGCCTGCCGCCTGCGCACTACGCGTCCCCCCCAGGCCCAGCAGGGTCTCGTCGCTGCTGCCAGGAGGCGGCAGCTGCCGCCAGCGCACCGCGAAACCGTTGGCGTAGCGCAGATCCACTGCGGCGATCTGCGCCGCCTTGGGTGCCAGCACCCGGCTGTAGAGATCGACAAAGCGCTGCAGCCGTGGCATGAAGGCCTCGCGCCCCAGGCTCAGCTCGATACCGTTGTCGAAGGTGATCCACCAGGCGCGGCGCTCGTCCAGGCGCAACTGGCGGATGCGCAGTTCGGCCCGCGCCACCAGCGCATTGGCCTCGGCATAACGGGCGATCAGGTTGAGCTCGTGCCCGGCCGGGCCGTGCAGCCGCGGCCAGCGTTCGCTCTCGGGGATGGCGGCAGGACGGAAGCGCTTGCCGTTGACGTCCACCATCTCCCCCTCCCCCCAGACCCCATAGGGAGTGCGCTCCAGCACGCTCACCTCCAGGGTATCGGGCCAGCGCCGCCGCAGTTCCACGTGTTCCACCCAGGGCTGGGCGGCCAGCACCCGGTGCACCCCGGTGATGTCCAGGCTGAAGAAGTTATCGCCTAGGTAGCCGCTGAGCAGTTCCCGCAGGTTATCGGCCTCCAGGTAGTGCACCTCACCTTTGAGCCGGATCTGGCGCAAGGGAAAGGCCTGGGGGTCGAGCAGCCACTCGCTGGCGCGCCAGGC
>DATLYF010000074.1:0-2290 GCA_035575095.1 Candidatus Competibacteraceae bacterium | reverse complement strand
CTCTAAGGCGTTGTGGAAGACCTCCTGGTAGGCGTTGGTCGTGGCTGCGCCATGCGCGGCGCTCGGCGCGAGCTTGTCCTGGGCGAACTGATCGATCGACCAGCGCAAATACTCATCGTACTTGCTCTTGTCGGCGTCGGTGCGGGCTGGGATGGAGCCCTTCTTGGGATTGAAGGCGTCCTGGCCCTCCTTGGAGCCGCAGACCCGCAGCCAGGCCAGAGCGTTTTCGCGGTGTGGCGCGCCCTTGGCCAGGCCGAAGCTGTCGCTGAGCCACATGAAGACGCCATCGGTGCCAGGCGAAGCGACGTAGCCGTAGTCGACGTTGGGCTTGGCGCCCTTGCTCAAGAAGTAGCCATGGGCCCAGTCGCCCATGATCGTCATCGCGGCCTTGCCGTCGAGCACCAACTGGGCTGCGTCGGCCCAGCCCAGCGCCGAGCGGTCGGTGTTGGCATAGCTCAGCATCTTGCTCATCGTCTCGACCGCCTTGGCCAGGCGCTCATCGGCCCACACCGAAGCATCGCCACTGGTCCAGAGCTTGGTATAGTCCTCAGGGCCGAACGTCGCCAGCAGCACACTCTCGAACAGGTGGGAGGCCTCGAACCCGTCCTTGCCGCCCATCGCCAGCGGCGTGATCCCTTTGGCCTTGAGCGCCTCGGCGACCTGGAAGAACTCGTCCATGGTCTTGGGCGGGTTCAGGTTGTTGTCCTGGAAGATCTTGAGGTTGTACCAGAGGATGTTCGAGCGATGGATGTTCACCGGCACTGTCCAGATCTCGCCGTTGATGTTGAGCTGATCCAGCAGCAACTTGGGCATGACTTTATCGAAGCCCTCGTCTTTGAAGAACTGGGTCAGCGGCTCGAGTTGGCCGGCGTTGACATAGGAGAGCGTCTCGCGGCCGGCGTGGACCTGCCAGCTATCCGGCGGGTTGCCGCCCTGGAGCCGGGTCTGCAGCACGGCCTTGGCGTTGGTGCCCGCGCCGCCGGCCACCGTGGCGTTGATGATCTCGACGCCCGGGTTTTGCTGCTTGTAGATCTCGAACATGGCGTTGAGGCCGTCGGCCTCGCCACCGTTGGTCCACCAGCTGAAGATCTCCAGTTGACCGCCAGCTGTGGGAGCAGCGGTCGCCTCAGCCGCGGGGGCCGCCGTCGCCTCAGCTGCGGGAGCCGCCGTCGCCTCGGCTGCGGGAGCCGCCGTCGCCTCGGCTGCGGGGGTTGCCGCGCCGCCGGTTGTCGATGGAGTCTGTCCACAGGCGGCCAGGATCAGGCCAAGGACCATGAGAAGGCCAAGGATGCTTGGCCAGCGCTTGTGTGTCATAGACTCGACCTTCCTTCCCTAATACTGTACTTAGCTTATGCGATCGCTCCTGGGTGCCGCTTTTCTCTCGCGGCAGAGCAGGATGGGGCACGGATCTGAAGCAGGGGGTGATCACCTCCTTTCTTGAGCGCGCGGGGGGCAACACCCGCCCGCCCGCCCGGGGCTCAGAAGCCGGCCTGGGCCCAGCTTCCGACCGCGGTATCGGTGTTGGCTGCGAAGATGGCGTGGCCTGGGTATCTGGATCTGGTTGTGCGACGTGTTGGCAGTGAAGGTATTGTACGCGAAACAGCCCAAGCTGGCAACATCTGGTTCGGCTACCGCGCCGCGGCAGTCGGAGTAAGCGGCGCCGGTGCCTGACCGGTCGTCAGCAACCGGAATGCCGCGGCGAGCTGCGTGTCGGCACAATTCGCCTGGCCAGCCGGCGGGTGCCGGTCGCCGATGCACGGGACTGGGCTGGCGGGATCTTCAGCATAGGGCACGACATACTGCGGCATAATTCCGAGCTTGTGGATGGCGCTCTTGCGCGGCGTCAGCCAGTGTGCGATCGTGATGCGCGCGTTGCCGCCGTCGCTGAGGGTGTGGATGTTCTGGACCGAGCCTTTGCCGAAGGTCTTCTCGCCTAGCAGGTACGTGGCCGGGCGCGCATCGCGCAGCGCCCCGGCGACGATCTCGCTGGCGCTGGCCGAGCCACCGTTGATCAATACGACCAGGGGCAGGTTGAAGGCGCGCGTATCGGGCGGCCCGCCGATCGTGTGCAACTCCTGCAGGCGGCCGGCGCCGTCCTCCTCATAGAGCGCCACGCCATCATAGAAGCGGCCCAGCACCTCCTGGGCGTTGGTCAGATATCCGCCGGGGTTGTTGCGCAGGTCGAGGATGAGCCCCTTCGGCTGCTGCGGCAGCAGGGCCCGCAAGGCTGCATCGACCTCGCGCGTGGTGGTGGCCTTGAACTCGCTGATCTGCAGGTAGGCGATACCGC
>DATLYF010000073.1:0-13576 GCA_035575095.1 Candidatus Competibacteraceae bacterium | reverse complement strand
GTTGTTCTCCCAGGTCATCCACGTCGCGGGCCTGGTGCTCACCACCGCCGCGCTGGTCGTCGTAAGCCGGCTCGCGCGCCCGGGGTATGCCTGGCGCGAAACGCTCGCTCTGACCGCCATGCTGACGGTGCTGTGCGTGGCGGTATTCCACTATGGGCTGGGGCTGCAATTTCCGCTCTGGCCGAATCTGGGTTGAGGAGGGGACATGGACCTCATCAACAATCTGGCCCTGGGCTT
The DNA here is from genome assembly GCA_035575095.1 of Candidatus Competibacteraceae bacterium. GTDB lineage: Bacteria > Pseudomonadota > Gammaproteobacteria > Competibacterales > Competibacteraceae > DATLYF01. The sequence goes on along the minus strand of DATLYF010000073.1, from coordinate 13,339 downwards.
CTCGGTCGCGCTGACGATCCAGAACATTCTCTACTGTCTGCTTGGCACCATCGTCGGCACGCTGGTCGGCGTACTGCCGGGGCTGGGGCCGCTGGCGACCATCGCCATGCTGCTGCCGATCACCTTCGGCCTGGAGCCGACCACGGCGCTGATCATGCTCGCCGGCATTTATTACGGGGCCCAGTACGGCGGCTCCACCACGGCAATCCTGGTCAACCTGCCGGGCGAAACTAGCGCCGTCGTGACCGCCCTGGACGGTTACCAGATGGCGCGTCAGGGCAAGGCTGGCGAGGCGTTGATGGTGGCCGCGCTGGGGTCGTTCTTTGCCGGCACGGTGGGTACCCTGCTGATCGCCGCCTTCGCACCGCCGCTGTCGGAGATAGCCCTCAAGTTCGGGCCCGCCGAGTACTTCTCGCTGATGGTGCTGGGCCTGATCGCCGCGGTGGTGCTGGCACACGGCTCGGTAATAAAGGCCATCGCCATGATCCTGGTCGGCCTGCTGCTGGGCCTGGTGGGCACCGATGTCACCAGCGGCGATACCCGCTATACCTTTGGCTTGACGGAACTCGCCGACGGTATCGACTTCGTGGTGGTGGCCATGGGGTTGTTCGGCATCGCCGAGGTCATCTCCAATGTGGCCGGCCCCGAAGAGGAACGCAAGGTGCAGGGCAGGCTGGGGATGTGGAAGCTCTCCCGGGAGGACTTCCGGCGGGCGGCGCCGGCTGCGGTACGCGGCACTTTCCTAGGCTCGATCCTGGGCATCCTGCCCGGTGGCGGCGCCGTGCTGGGCTCGTTCTCCTCCTACATGCTAGAGAAAAAGCTCTCGAAGCAGCCTCAGCGTTTCGGCAAGGGCGCCATCGAGGGCGTGGCTGGGCCGGAAGCGGCCAACAACGCCGGCGCCCAGACCTCGTTCATTCCCATGCTGACCCTGGGACTGCCGTCCAACGGGGTTATGGCGCTGATGATCGGAGCGCTGACCATCCACAACATCCAGCCCGGGCCACAGGTCATGACCGGCAACCCGTCGCTGTTCTGGGGCCTGATCGCCAGCATGTGGATAGGCAATCTGCTGCTGGTGATCCTCAACCTGCCGCTCATCGGCGTCTGGATCAAGCTGCTGACCGTCAAGTACAGGCTGCTCTACCCGGCGATCGTCGTGCTCTGCTCGATCGGCGTATACAGCGTCAACAACTCCGAGTTCCACGTGCTGCTGATGGCGCTGTTCGGCATGCTCGGGTACCTCTTCATCAAGCTGGAATGCGAGCCGGCCCCGCTGCTACTGGGTTTCGTGTTGGGGCCGATGATGGAGGAGAACCTGCGTCGGGCGATGACGCTGGCCAAGGGCGATCCGACCGTGTTCGTCACCCGGCCGCTGTCGCTGGTGCTGCTGCTGGTGGCCGTGGGGCTGCTGGTGCTGATGCTCGCCCCGGCGCTCTCCAGGCGTCGCGAGCAGGTGTTCGAGGAGTTCCACGAGGTCTGAGGCTCAGCACCGGGCGACCCGCTAGCCGATGCGGGCGCAAGGCGCCCCATCGGCACCTGGCCGGAAACCCTATGCGTAAGTTTGCAGTGCAGGAGGGCGTCGGCGGTGGGAGGAGGTGATCAGTCCCGGTGCTCGGAGGGGTGCGGCCACTGCCGCAGGAGCATGGTCACGAACTTGTCCGCCGCTGGGGACAGCGTGGCACCGTGGCGGCGCACCAGGCCAATGATGCGGGTGATCACCGGCTCACCCAGCGGGCGGCTCACTAGAATCGGGTGGTCATCGCCGGGCATGGCCAGGCGCGGCAGCACCGACACGCCCAGTCCCGCCTCTACCAGGCCCAGCGAGGTCGACAGGTGCTGGACCTCATAGAACCAGCGCGGCCGCCAGTCGAGTCCGGCGAGGCCATGATCCAGCAGGATGCGGTTGCCGCTCATGCGGCCCACGCCGATCAGGCGGTAGGGCTGCAGGTCCTGCCACTGGACCAGTTCGCGCTGCGCCAATTCGTGGTCGCGGCGACAGGCCAATACGAACGGGTCGTCGATCAGCGGGATGAAGTCGATCTCCGGGTGCTGCCCGCTCATCATGTTGATACCGAAATCCGCCTCCCCGCGCAGCACGCTCTCCAGGCCGTCGTTGGCACTGAGATCGAGGATGCGGATGCGGATGCGCGGATACTCGCGGTTGTACTCCTTGATCACGGCCGGCAGGAAGTAGAACGCCGCCGTCGGGATGCAGGCAAGCGTGACCTGACCGGATTGCCGCTCGGCCAGTTCGCGGATGCCGAATATCGAGGTCTCGAAGTCATCCAGCAGGCGCCGGGCCTTGGGCAGGAAGTCCCGTCCCACGGCGGTCAGGCTGACGCGGCGGGTGGTGCGGTCCAGCAACTGAATGCCCAGGCTGTCCTCGAGTTTTTGCATGCGCCGGGTCAGCGCCGGCTGGGACAGGTGGAGGATGCGGGCCGCCTCGTGGAAACTGCCCAACTCGGCGATCTTCACGAAGGCGCGAAGATCCTGCAGTTCGTAATTCATGCTTTTCCCTAATCAATTCAAATCGATAATTGCATTCTAGGGTGGAGTGAGCCTCTGTCAATGCAGATGCCGGGCCTGCGCCACGAGTCGTCGGTATTGCCTGCGATCCTGCCTGCCCGCCATGCACTGCGGCCTCTTCCGCGCTGCCGCTGCAGGCGGGGCGGACGAAGGAGGATTGGTTATATGCGTATTTAGAAATAATAAACTAAATACTTGCATTTGCATCATATAAATGGGCGTGTCAACCTGCTGATGGGTAATCAATAGGCGTGATTATTGCTGCAGGTGCCGGTCGATCTTGCCCGGAATCGGCCTGTCGCTGGCTTTCTCTGTCCGCATCGGCCCGTGAAATCAGTGGGTTGCGAAAGGACAGTGAAAGCTTTGGACAGCACAATCATGGTACGGGGTCGGATCGCGTGCGGTTTCGGCTCTCTGAGTCTGTCCCCCCAGCCGTCACGACACAGAGGAGAGAGGAGAGATGCAACTCACCGGCATGCTGCACGGAGCAAAACTGCTGCGCTACGTGGATTTCCCCACCGCCGAGGTGCTGGGACCCGAGGCCAACGAAGACGAGATCAAGGATCTGATCGAGCGCTGCGGCTCGGTGTTCATCAAACCCATCTTCAAGGGCGGGGTGGGCAAGAAGGGCAAATCTGGCCTGATCGGGCGGGCCCACGACCTCAAGACCGCGCTGGCCGAAAAGGAGCGGCTGTACTTCGCCGAGCACCGGATAGGCCAGGTGGTGGCCAAGGCCCAGGGGGTGACCTTCGAGGGGGCGGTGCCGGCCGAGCACGAGGTGTATTTCGCGATCACCGATTCCACCCGCTTCCGAGCGCCTACCATCACGCTCACCCACAGGGGCGGCATGGACATCGAGGAGCTCGACAAGAAGCATGTGGCCGAGATCCCCTTCGAGGCGCTCACGGGCCTCAAGGCCTTCGTCATCGCCAATGCGCTCTCCGACCTCGGCGCGCCCCAAGAGATCATCTCACCGCTGGTGCAAAACCTGCCCAAGCTCTGGGAGCTGTTCCACCACTACGGCATGACCACCCTGGAGCTCAACCCCATCCGCATGAGCCCGGGCAAGGGCGGGCGACTCGTTCCCGTCGCCTGCGACTTCAAGTGCGGCTTCGACCGCGATGATCCGCGCTGGGAGCGCCTCAACCTGCCGGCCCACCTGTTCGCGGCCGACTACTCGGACTTCGAGCAGGAGATCAACCAGCTGCGCACCTATCAGGGGCAGAGCGACGTCTACGTGATCAACCCCGCGGGCACCATCCTCGCCCCCACCTTTGGCGGCGGCGCCAACTCCCTGGTGACCCAGATCCTCGGCGATGACGCCATCATCTCTTCGGATTTCGGCGGCAATCCGCCCTACGAGAAAATGCGCGATGTCGCCCGCATCTGCTTCAAGCACTGGCTGGCGCAATCGAACGTGCTGTTCATCATCGGCGGCAAGTCCAACAACACCGACATCGAGGTCACCTTCCGCGCCATGGCCGATGCCCTGCGCGAGTACTTCGGCGAGCGCGGGCCGACGCCCCTGTACGTGGTGGTCGGGCGCGGCGGCCCGAATCTGATCCGCGGCATGGGGGTGCTCAAGGACACCCTGGAGGCCCTGGGATTGCCCTATCGCTTCTTCGGCTTCGATTCGGCCATGAGCGAGGTGGTGAACTACGCCCAGGCTGCCGACCGCTGGATGAAGTCCGGTGGCCGCGAGCAAGTGGCCCGTCTGCTGCGGCTGGCCGCCTGAAGCGATTGCGAATGAGTGCGGAGAGATTCGATGTACAAGAAGGGTGTTGGTGATTTCAAGTATTTCGTGGGGATCCGCTCGCTGGCCGAGGTGGCCACGCGGGAGGACCGCGTCTGCGTGCTCAATATCCTGGGCGGGGAGTCCAGCGCCGTCACGCCGGTGAGCCACGCCTACTCCGGCGGCAATGTGGTGTTCGGCACCTCGCCGGGGCGCGGCGGACAAGTCCTGAAGACCCCGGCCGGCGACATTCCGGTGTTCAATAACGTCCGCGAGGGCCTGGATGCGGGCCACCGCTTCAACACCGGAGTGGTCTATCTGCCGCCGGCGGGCGTACGCGATGGGGTAGCGGAGCTCATCCGGGTCAACCCGGAGCTCAAGAAGATCGTCATGATCACCGAGAAGGTGTCGGTGCACGATGCCCGCGAGATCCGGGCCATGGGTCAGCAGCACGGCATCGACATCTTCGGAGCCAACTGCCTGGGGGTGGCGGACGCCTGGCATCAGGTGCGGATCGGCGGGGCGCTCGGCGGCGACGACCCGGGTGAGTCGCTCATCAAAGGATCGATTGCGCTCTATTCCAATTCCGGCAACTTCACCACCACCATCGCGCAGTACCTGGCCACCGCCGGCTGGGGGACGACCACGCTGCTCTCCAGCGGCAAGGACGTCTACATCCACTTTGCCGCCCCTGAGTTCGCCTACGCGCTGGCCAACGACGAGCGCTCCAGGGCGGCGGTGATGTATGTCGAACCCGGTGGCTACTACGAGCACGGGCTCGAATTCACCAAGCCGGTGGTGGCCTGCGTGGTGGGGCGCTGGAAGGCCAAGCTCACCCGCGCCGTGGGCCACGCCGGGGCCATGGCGGGCTCGGGCGATGATGCCGAGGCCAAGGAACGCTGGTTCATGGAGCAATTCGGAGTCAATGCCCCGTTCACGCCCGACAATCCGGTCTGCTCGGAGAAGGGGGCGGTGGTCACCAACATCGCTCACATCCCGCTGGCCCTCACCAAGGTGATGGAGCTCAATGGCATCGCGCCGGATTTCGCCCCCCGGGGGAGCCTCGCTCTCAAGCCCTGGTTCGGCAACAACCAGGGGCTGTCCTTGCCGGCGGAGCTCGACCTGCCCGTGGTCGAGGCCATCCCCCCGTACAACGCCCAGATCGCTGAGCTCTCCAGGCAGATCGGCCGGATCTTTCCGCGCCAGCCCATGAAGGACTGCTCCGGGGCCTCGCAGATGGACCCGAAGACCCAGATTACCCGCGTCCATGGCGTCTCCATCCTCGAGGCCGCGCGCGAGCCGCTGGAATCCAACCTGTGTCAGGCCCTGCTGCGGGAGTTCAACGGCGCGAACGACAACGCCCTGGTCAACGTCGCCATCGGCGCCGAGGTGAACCTCTACGGGACGCCGATGCTCGCCGCCGCCGACGCTGCGCGCGAGGCCGGCAACGCGCCGAACGCCGTGCTCTCGGCCGCCGCCAGCATCCTCGGCCCCAAGCGGATCGAGGCCGCCTGCCGGGCGGCCGATACCCTGATCGAGCTGTTCGCCCATGCGGGGCTGAATGACGCCCGCGACGAGTCCTTTGACCTCGGCGGCATCGCCGTCAGCGATGCCGAGCGCGCCTGCTTCCTCGCCGCGCGGCCCGATCCCAAGGCCGAGGCCATGCTCAGGGCGGTGCAGAAGCGCGGCGCCAAATCGCTGTTCCTCACGTTCCTGCGCGGGCTGGGAGGACCGGTCAGCGCCGATGCCGTGCTTGCCGCCATCACCACCACCATTGCCTGGGGGCCGCTGATGCGCAAGCGCATCTCCCGGGTGACGGCGCGGAATTTACCCTGGCATTTCCGGTTGTACGCCACCCTGATCGGCGCCTCGGTAGCGGGCGCAAAGCACGAGGCCGAGCGCTTCTGCGGGGTTCCGACCGAGGAACTGCTCGAGCGCTGGACGGTCACCGAGCTCGCCTACCTCACCCTGATGGGTGAGAAGGCCGATCCCGAGCGGCTGTTCGCCTTCCAGGTGTTGGTGGGGATCCTGATCTCCAACGGCCCAGGGAGCATCTCCGCCCAAGGGGCCAAGGGGGCGGTCTCCGCCGATGGCCCGCAGGCCCCGGAACGGGTGCAGATCAACAAGGCCATGGTCGGCTTCCTCACCCACACCGGCTATTCCCACGGCGGCGCCGGCTATGAGGGCATCACCTTCCTGGTCGAGCAGTTCCGCGACACGCCGCTCACCGACCCCGCCGCCCGCAACCACGGCCTCGATCTGCGGGCGATGGCGACGCGCTACGCCGTGGAATACGGGCGCGAGAAGGCGGCGCTGAAGGAGCTCGGCGGCGAGCGCCGCGCTATTGCCGGCCTCAACCACCCGGTGTTCAAGGACAAGCCGGTCAATGTCGATCCGCGCGAGGCCTTTCTCGCCGAGTTGTTCAAAAGCCGCGGCGAGTACAACGTCTTTCACGATTACTACCACGCGCTGGCCCGGGCGCTGTTCATCCATGGCATCACCCGCAACGTGTTCTGCGTCAATATCGACGCAGTGATCGGTGCCTTGCTCCTGAAGATGCTGTGGCCGCGCTATCGCAGCGGTACATTCTCCGAGCATGATCTCGAAGTCGCCGCCTTCACCATCTTCCTCTACGGGCGGATGATCGGCTGTAGCGCGGAGATCGACGACCACCTCAACCGCGGCCGCAACATGGATACCCGCACGCCGGCTTCGCAGTTGCGCTTCGTGTCCTGAACCGGCCTCCGGCCACAGGGAGGTGGCCGACTAAAGCCTCCGCAATATCTCCGCCCCCTTCTCCAGGGTCGCATCGTCCTTGGCGAAGCAGAAGCGCAGCAGCCGCTGCCCCTGGGGAGGGCGCTCATAGAACACCGAGATCGGGATCGAGGCGATGCCGGCCTCGCGGGTCAGGCGCCGCGCCAGCTCCACGTCGCCTTCGTCGCTGATGGCGCTGTAGTCGAGGAGCTGGAAATAGGTCCCGGCGGAAGGCACCAGGGTGAAGCGCGAACCGGCCACCAGCTGGCAGAAGAGATCGCGCTTGGCTTGGTAGAAGGCTGGCAGCTCGCGGTAATGCGCCGGATGCTCGCGCAGGAAGTCGGCCAGGGCGTACTGCATCGGCGTGCAGGTGGCGAAGGTCAGGTACTGGTGCACCTTGCGGAACTCGGCGGACAGCGCCGCCGGCGCCACGCAATAGCCGATCTTCCAGCCGGTGGCGTGGAAGGTCTTGCCGAAGGACGATACCACGAAGGCCCGCGCGGCCAGCTCCGGGTGGCGCAGCACGCTCTCGTGGCGGCGGCCGTCGAAGATGATGTGTTCGTAGACCTCGTCGGAGAGGATAAGGATGTCCCGCGCGCGCACCAGCGCCGTCAGCCGCTCCATGTCGGCGCCGCTCCACACCGCCCCGCTGGGATTGTGCGGCGTGTTGAGGATGAGCATGCGGGTGCGCGGCGAGAGGGCGTCGGCGACGCGCTGCCAATCGACGGCAAAGCTCACCGGATCGAGCGGCACGTGCACGGCGCGGCCGCCATTGAGCTCGATCGCCGGCTCGTAGGAGTCGTAGCAGGGATCGAACACGATCACCTCATCGCCCGGCCGCACCACCGCCATGATGGCGCAGGTCAGGGCCTCGGTGGCGCCGGAGGTGATGGTGATGTCGCTGCCCGGATCGACGCTGGCCCCGTACAGCTCCAGGGTCTTGGCGGCGATGGCCTCGCGCAAGGCTGGTACCCCGGCCATGGGCGCGTACTGGTTGTGGCCGGCGCGCAGGTGGCGGGCCACCGCTTCGAGCAGCGCCTCGGGCACGGCGAAGTCGGGGAAGCCCTGGGACAGGTTGAGCGCGCCGCACTCCTGGGCGAGCTGGCTCATGATCGTGAAGATGGTGGTGCCCACCTTGGGCAGCTTGCTGGCGAGGGTGACGCTCATGGTTCTCTCCCGGGGTGTCATGGCCGGCCGGCATCGGTGCGGACGCGGCGTTTATGGAAATATAGGTACCGGGGATTTGCAAGGGCAGGGCGTTGGCGGCGATCATGGCCGGCGAGCGTGAATCCGGAGTGATGTCATGACACGAGCCAAGCCCTTGGTCCTCGCCGCCGTGCTGGCGCAGCTGGCCGGCTGCCAGTCCAGCGCGCCGCTCGCCGTGCGAGCGGTTGCGGTCGCTGCCGGCGTGACCCCGGCCGCCTCGGCGGCGCCGGTCAATGCCGTCAGCTTCGCCGAATGGCTGCAGCAATTCCGCGCCCAGGCCCTGGCCCAGGGCATTGCGCCCGCCACCGTGGAGCGTGCCCTGAGCGGCCTGCGCCCTAATCCCAAGGTGCTGGAGCTGGACGGTCGCCAGCCGGAGTTCGTCAAGCCGGTGTGGGAATATCTGGACAATGCCGTCAGCCAGGCCCGCGTCAGCCAGGGCCGGCGCTTGTTGTTGCAACACCAGGAACTGCTGCGCCGGGTCGCGGCGCACTTCCGGGCCGATCCCGAGGTGCTGGTGGCCATCTGGGCCATGGAGAGCAACTACGGCCAGTCTCTGGGCGGTTTCGACGTGATCGAGGCGCTGGCCACTCTGGGCTGGCAGGGACGGCGCCAGGCCTATGGCCAGGAGCAACTGCTCGCCGCCCTGCGCATCCTGGAGCGCGACGATATCGGGCGCGCGCGCCTGCGCGGCTCTTGGGCCGGGGCCATGGGCCAGACCCAGTTCATTCCCACCACTTTTTTGCAATACGCGGTGGATTTCGATGGCGACGGCCGCCGCGATCTGTGGAACAGCCTGCCCGATGTGTTCGCCTCCACCGCCCACTACTTGGCCCAATCCGGCTGGCAGCCCGGCCGGCCCTGGGGTTTCGAGGTGCAGGTGCCGCCCGGCTTCGACTGGGCGCTGAGCGATCCTGAGCTGCGCCTGAGCCTTAGCGAATGGCGCCAGCGCGGCCTGCGGCGGGCGGACGGTACACCGCTGGCGGCGGGGGACGAGCGCGCCGAACTGATCCTGCCGGCCGGTCATCAGGGGCCGGCCTTTCTGGTGCTGGACAACTTCCGCGCCATCCTGCGCTATAACAATGCTCAGAGCTATGCGCTGGCGGTGGCCCAGTTGAGCGAGCATTACCGTGGCCGAGGCGGCATCGTCACCGCCTGGCCCACCTGGCAACGCCCGCTGTCCAGAGCCGAGCGGCTGGAGCTGCAGCAACGCCTCGACGGGCAGGGCTACGGCCTGGGCCAGGCCGACGGCATCCTCGGCCCCCGTACCCGCGCCGCCATCCGCCAGTATCAGCGCGCCCAGGGACTGCCCGCCGACGGCTACGCCAGCGCCGAACTGCTGCAGCGGCTGCGCACCGTGCCGGGGCGCGGTTGAAAACTTTTGTAACGTCCGCCCGCCAGCGCGGCAGGCGCATTAACCTCTAAGATAACGAGCGAAGGAGCGACGCCAGGGAAGGCGGCTACCAAGCCGAGGACCTGAAGCTGCCATGGTGCCTTCCATCTTCGATCAAGAGCTGACCCAGATCGTCGGCATTCTCGATCCCCACCAGGAGAACCCACTGCGCCAGGGCGTGGGCTGGCGGCTGCGGCGACTGGTGGCCGGTTTGCTGCAGGATTTCAACGATCGCAACGGGCGCCGGCTGCGCCTGGAGCTGCCTGGACCGCTGTCCGGCACCCTGGGCTGGCGGCGCCGGGTCGATATCCTCACCGAGGACCCCGAGGCGCTGCGTCTGCTGCTCGATGCGCAGCGGGCGGCGCCGCGCCGGGTCTTCACGCTGATCGAGTGCTACGCCCCCAGCGTGCGCATCCTCGATGAGCAAGGCGGGCACGAGGTGAACCTGGAGCTGGAGCGGGGGCGCTATCGCAGTCCCGAGTTGCTGCGCAATGCCACCCCGGTGAGCCGCCAGTTCCGCCTGGCCCTGGGCGAGGTGGCGCAGCAGCGGCCGGTGCGCATCACCTCGACGGCGCTGCGCGACTACGTGGAGCGCTTGCGCAGCCGCGAGCCGGCACGGTTGGCGGGCATCTTGCAGCGCACCCAGACCAGCCTGTATCAGCGCGGCGGGCGCCTGGAACTGCACCCGCTGCTGGCGGCAGAGGAGATCGATCCCTTGCTCTTGCAGGTGCGGCAGCTGCTGCTGGCGCGCATCCAGGCCGGGGTCGCCGAGCGCGGCTGGTTCCGCCTCGATGCCCGCAGCGACGCGCTGCACTACCGCCTGGCGCGGCGCTACCTGGGCGAGGCCGAGCTGGCGCCATTGGGGCTGCAGGTGGAGGACGATCCCCTGCGCGGGGCGTTGCGGTTTCGGTCGCGTCAGGGCGGCGCCCCGGCTGCGACTCTCAGCGATCAACAATTGGTCGAGGCCTTCCGCGAGCGCATCTTGAAGCGCATCCGCGCCGCCATCGAGCGCGACGGTCACTATCGGCTGGAGGCGCGCGAGGACCCCCTCAACTTCCGCCTGGCACGGCGCTATCTGGATGCGGCCGAGCTGGCGGCGCACGGTCTCGAGTGCTGCGATCAGGACCAGAGCCTGGAGTTCCGCAGCCGCCGCCAGGGCCTGGAGGCGCTGCTGCAGGAGCTGCCGGCGCCCGAGCGCGAGCGTCTACGGAAGCTGCTGATGCAAACCCAGCTTGCCGGCGAGAGCGTGCACATCGCCCCCGAAGCGGGGGCGCTGCTGGCCTTCCTGGAGCGGCCGGAGGTGCGCGAGGCGCTGGAACGTGAACGCGGTCTCACCTTCGTCGGCAGCAGCACTTTCGGCGGCCGCCAGGGCGAGGGCTATCTGACCCGATTGCTGACGCTCTGATACCAGCTCGAATCGGATCCGTGGCGCATACCCTTCGGGCGCCCTGATGGGCGTCCAAATCCGCTCCGGTGGATGTCTCCCGCAGGGAAGGCGCAGCGCGGGGGCCGGGGGTATATGCCTGCCATCTTCTGCGGCAAGCTTGCTGCAACGCAATACAAATAATCTAAGATTGTATCGAGGCGCCAGCTATCCTCGCGCGCCCGCGTCCCGTGGCGCACACCGCGGGGAAGTGTTCGATTCGGAGGACGACATGGCTATCGGGAAGAAAGCGGGGCAGGAAGAGAGCAAGCCTTACATCGCCCTGGTGCTACAGGGAGGCGGTGCGCTCGGCGCCTACCACATCGGTGCCTATCAGGCGCTGGCCGAAGCAGGCTACGAGCCGGACTGGGTCTCCGGCATCTCCATTGGCGCCATCAACTCCGCCGTCATCGTCGGCAACCGGCCGGAGCAGCGGCTAGAAAGGCTGGAGGAGCTGTGGCAGGAGATTTCCCGTCCCGACGGCTGGGGCATGCTGCTCGAAGGTGCGTTGCGCAAGCTGTTCAACAGGGGTAGCGCCACCGAGGCCATCTTGTTCGGCCAGCCCAACTTCTTCACGCCGCGCTTTCCCAACCCCTATCTGGCCCCGCCCGGTACCATAGGCGCCACCAGCTTCTACGACACCGGTCCGCTGCGCGACACCCTGCTGCGGCTGGCCGACTTCGGCCTGATCAATAGCGGCGCCGTGCGCCTGAGCCTGGGCGCGACCCGGGTCACCACCGGCGAGCTGGTATTCTTCGACAACACCCGCCAGAGCATCGCTCCCGAGCACGTCATGGCCAGCGGTTCGCTGCCGCCGGGTTTCCCGCCGACCCTGGTGGAGGGTGAACTGTACTGGGATGGCGGCTGCGTCTCCAACACCCCGCTGCAGGCCATCCTCGACGACCAGCCCGAGACCCATACCCTGGTGTTCATGATCGACCTATGGGATGCCCATGGCCCCGAGCCCAGGACCATGGACGACGTGCTGTGGCGACAGAAGCAGATCCAGTACGCCAGCCGTACCGCCCAGCACATCGAAACCAGCGCCATGCGCCACAATCTGCACTTCGCCCTCAAACATCTGGCGAGCCAGGCATCCCCGGCGATGCTGGACAGTGCGCCGGTCCAGGACGCTCTGGCACTGACCCAGGGCGGGCGGCTGGACATCGTCCACATTACCTACCATCCCGGGGACGACCAGGTGCCGCAGAGCGATGCCGAGTTCTCGCGGCCCTCCATCGCCAGCCGCCGCGCCGCCGGCTATGCCGACATGAAGGCCGCCCTGGCGCAAGCGCCCTGGCATCTGGAGGGGCGGGCGGCGCACATCGGCGCCGCCGTCCACCACTGCCGGGGTGGGGAGATCAGGAGCGTGCTGCCTGGGCTGAGAACCTGACCCTCAGCCGCCCGCCGCTTCCCGTAGCCGCGCCAGGCAGCGCCACAGCCGCAGGTCCTGGCACCAGGCGACGTTGAAGCGCAGCCAGGGCGAGGGCTGCTGGCCCGGGCGGAAGGCTTGACCCGGTGCCAGCAGCACCCCCTCGCGTTCCGCCGCGGCGGCCAGCGCCGTGGCGTCCTCCACCCCCGGCAGCCGCGCCCACAGGAACATACCGTCCTGGGGCTCGTGGAATAGCTCCACCCCCAGTGCCCGAAAGCGATGCAGCGTCGCTTCCCGTGCCTGACGCAGGCGGGCGCGCAGCCGCTCCAGATGTTTGCGGTAATAGCCCTCGGTGAGCAGGCCGTGCACCACCCGCTCCACCCCCTCCGAGCCGGCCAGGGCGGTGAGCAGCTTGAGGTCGGCCAGTTCCCGCGCTAGCGGCGGCGTGGCGGCCAGGAAGCCCACCCGCAGCGAAGCCGATAGCGGCTTGGAGAAGCCGCCGATGTAGAGCACTCGCTGCAACTGGTCCAGGGTGGCCAGGCGCTGCCCGGGCTGGCCCTGGAAGTCGGCGAAGCTGTCATCCTCCACCAGCAGGAAATCGTGGCGCTCGGCCAGGGCCAGCAGGCGGAAGGCGATATGCGGCGCGAGACCGCCGCCGCTGGGATTGTGCAGTCCCGACTGGAGGAAGAAGGCGCGCGGCCGGTGCGCGCTCAGCAGCGCCTCGAGCGCCGCCAGGTCGGGGCCGTCGGCGTGGCGCGGTACGCCCAGCAGGGTCACGCCGTGCAGGCGCAACTGGCCGAACAGGTTGTAGTAACCGGGATCGTCGACCAGCACGCAGTCGCCGGGGGCGAGCAGGTGACGGATCACCAGGTCCAGGGCCTGGGCCGCGCCCTGGGTGAGCACGATCTGGCCGGGAGTGGCGGCGATGCCCAGCCC
>DATLYF010000072.1:0-17145 GCA_035575095.1 Candidatus Competibacteraceae bacterium | reverse complement strand
CGCATCTGGAAGGAGCAGAGCTTCGAGAGCGCCGTGCGCCTGGTGCAGGCCCCCGCCGGCGACCGCCGCCGCTGCCTGCACGGTCACAGCTACCGCGTTCGCCTGCACCTCACTGCCCCGCTGGATGCGGTACTCGGCTGGACGATCGACTATGGCGAGGTCAAGGCGCTGTTCCAGCCGCTCTATGCCCGGCTCGACCACCAGCGCCTGGACGAACTGGAGGGCCTGGCGCAGGCCGCCAGCGGCACCCTGGCCGAGTGGATCCGGGCGCGGCTGGCAGCGGCCCTGCCGGCCTTGGACCGTATCGATCTCTGGGAGACGCCGGAGCGCGGCGTCAGCCTGTGCTGGGGCGGGCCCGCGCCGGTCGTGCCGGGCTGAGGGCGGCAGGACCATGACCTATAGCGTCAAGGAAATCTTCTATACCCTGCAGGGCGAGGGCGCGCAGAGTGGGCGCCCGGCGGTGTTCTGCCGCTTCAGTGGCTGCAACCTGTGGAGCGGGCGCGAGCCGGATCGCGACAGGGCGATCTGCCGCTTCTGTGACACCGACTTCGTCGGCACCGACGGCGTGAGCGGCGGCAAGTTCCACGATGCTGCATCCCTGGCCGATGCCGTGACCGTCCACTGGCCGGCCAACACGCTACCGCGCGCCCGGCCCTACGTGGTCTGCACCGGTGGCGAGCCGCTGCTGCAACTGGACGCGGCCCTGATCGAGGCCTTCCACGCCCGCGGCTTCGAGGTGGCGGTGGAGAGCAATGGCACCCTACCGGCGCCGCCGGGCCTGGACTGGATCTGCGTCAGCCCCAAGGGCCGCGCGCCGCTGCGGCAGCTCCACGGTGACGAGCTCAAGCTGGTCTATCCTCAGGCGGAGCCTGAAGCCCAGCCGGAGCGCTTCGTCCACCTGGAGTTCTGCCACTTCTTCTTGCAGCCCCTGGACGGCCCGGCGCGGGCGGCCAACACCCGCGCCGCGGTGGAGTACTGCCTGCGCCATCCGCAATGGCGCATCAGCCTGCAGACCCACAAGCTGCTGGATATTCCTTAGTTCACATGCGCCGTGCCGCCTGCGTCACCGCCCGGCGTAGCGGCTCGGCCTGGGGGTTGCGATAACCCTTCTTGCCGGCGAGGATGTCCGCCGGCGTCGCTGGCTTGCCGTAATAGGCCTGGTTCCAGTCGTCCTTGGCGGAGATGGAAGTGCCGTCCAGGTTGAGTCCGCCGTAGATGCCCTTGGCGCGGGAGAAGGAGATGAAGTCCGACTGCACGTCGGCCTTCTTGCCAGCGCCTATCGGACCGGCGGCGACACTGACATCGCCACCCAGCGTGAAATTGGGCTGCTGCAACGAGCTCAGGCCGCGATCGGTCATCACCAGGGTGATCATCTCCGATACCGAGACCCCGGCCTGGAAGCCGACGCTGGCGGTGGCCACAGTATAGAACACCGGTCCGTTCCAGCGATCGCCCTTGGCGGCGCGGGCCAGCAGCACCCCATTGCCGCCGGAGCCGCCGACGATGAAGCCAGCCTTGACCACTTCCGGAGCAATGAGGATGGCCTTGGCGCGGTGGATGTTCTGCTGCAGCCAGCTCATTTCCGGATCGCGCAGGAAGTTGGAGAGGGTGGTCTCTGCCTGCAGGACCAGCAGCTCCTGCTCGGTTGCGGCGCGGGCTGCTCCGTTCGCCATGAGCAATGCGGCGCCGAGCATCAGGGTAAGGGAAAGCATCCATCTGGCGAGAACCATGGCGGCCTCCTCGACTGGGTGGTAAGGGTACTGCACAACCTCGAGTAGCGCTCACCTAAGCCTAATCGGCGCTGCGCCAAGCGCCAGTCAGGGCACGGCCGGGAGGGGTTGGATTGATATCGGGCGCAAGCTCGCCTTTACTCCAGGACAGGTGCCGGGCAGCTGTCGCCCGGTACCGCTACCCAGCCCGTGGAGAGAGAGTCATGAACGACCATGTCTACAAGCTGATCGAGCTCACCGGTTCGTCTAAGACCAGCGTCGAGGATGCCGTCAACAACGCCATCGCCAAGGCGTCCAAGACGCTGCACCATCTCAACTGGTTCGAGGTGGTGAACGTCCGTGGCAACATCGAAAGCGGCGCTGTGGCCCACTGGCAGGTGACGCTCAAGGTCGGGTTCCGGCTGGAGGATTGAGCCGGGCAAAAAGAAACCCCGCCGCGCGGCGGGGTTTCCGATCAGGGCCTGGGCTGGACTCAGGCCGCCACCTTGGCGGCCACCTCTCGGTATTCCGGGATCTGATCGAAGTTCATGTAGCGGTAGACATCGCCGGCCTGGGCGCTGAGCTTGCCTACGTAGCCCATGTACTCGGCCACGCTGGGGATGCGGCCGAGGATGGCGCACACCGCCGCCAGCTCCGCCGAACCCAGGTAGACGTTGGCGTCCTTACCCATGCGGTTGGGGAAGTTGCGGGTGGAGGTGGACATCACCGTGGCGCCGTCGTGCACCCGCGCCTGGTTGCCCATGCACAGCGAGCAGCCGGGCATCTCCATGCGCGCACCGCTGCGGCCGAAGATGCCGTAGTAGCCCTCCTCGGTCAGCATATGCTGATCCATCTTGGTGGGCGGGGCGATCCACAGCCGCACCGGCAGGTCGTGCAGGCCGTCGAGCAGCTTGCCGGCGGCGCGATAGTGGCCGATGTTGGTCATGCAGGAACCGATGAACACCTCGTGGATGGTGTCGCCGGCTACCTCGGACAGGAGTTTCACGTCGTCAGGGTCGTTGGGACAGGCGACGATCGGCTCCTTGATCTCGGCGAGGTCGATCTCGATGACCGCGGCATATTCGGCATCGGCGTCCGGCTCCAGCAGCACCGGGTTGGCGATCCAGGCTTCCATGGCCTTGATGCGCCGCTCCAGGGTGCGGGCATCCTGATAGCCGTTGGCGATCATCCACTTGAGCAGTGTGATGTTGCTGTTCAGGTATTCGATGATCGGCGCCTTGTCGAGGCGCACGGTGCAGCCGGCGGCGGAGCGTTCGGCCGAGGCGTCGGAGAGCTCGAAGGCCTGCTCCACCTTGAGCTCGGGCAGACCCTCGATCTCCAGGATGCGGCCGTTGAAGACGTTCTTCTTGCCCTTCTTCTCGACGGTCAAGAGCCCCTGCTTGATGGCGTAATAGGGGATGGCATTGACCAGGTCGCGCAGGGTCACGCCGGGCTGCATCTCGCCCTTGAAGCGCACCAGCACCGACTCGGGCATGTCCAGCGGCATGGAGCCGGTGGCGGCGGCGAAGGCCACCAGACCCGAGCCGGCCGGGAAGGAGATACCGATGGGGAAGCGGGTGTGGGAGTCGCCGCCGGTGCCCACGGTGTCGGGCAGCAGCATGCGGTTCAGCCAGGAGTGGATGATGCCGTCGCCGGGACGCAGGGAGACGCCGCCGCGGGAGGCGATGAAGTCCGGCAGGGTGTGATGGGTCTCGATATCCACCGGCTTCGGATAGGCGGCGGTGTGGCAGAAGGACTGCATCACCAGGTCGGCGGAGAAGCCCAAACAGGCCAGGTCCTTGAGCTCGTCGCGGGTCATCGGGCCGGTGGTGTCCTGCGAGCCGACCGAGGTCATCTTCGGTTCGCAGTAAGTGCCGGGACGGATGCCCGCGACGCCGCAGGCGCGGCCCACCATCTTCTGCGCCAGGGTATAGCCCTTGCCGGAATCCTGGGGCGCCACTGGACGGCGGAACACCGAGGAAGGGCCGAGGCCGAGCGCCTCACGGGCCCAGTCGGTGAGGCCGCGGCCGATGATCAGCGGGATGCGGCCGCCGGCCTGGACCTCGTCCAGCAGCACATCGGACTTCAGAGTGAATTCGGAAATCACCCGGCCGTCCTTGTAAATCCTGCCCTCGTAGGGGCGGATCTCGATGACATCGCCCATGTTCATCTGAGTGACGTCGCATTCGATGGGTAGCGCCCCGGCATCCTCTTGGGTGTTGAAGAAGATCGGCGCGATCTTGCCGCCCAGGCAGTAGCCGCCGCCGCGCTTGTTGGGTACGTAGGGGATGTCTTCGCCGGTGTGCCAGAGCACCGAGTTGGTGGCCGACTTGCGCGAGGAACCGGTGCCCACCACGTCGCCGACATAAGCTACCGGGTGACCCTTCTTCTTCAGCTCGGCGATGAGCTCCAGGGGGTTGCCGTCGAGGCCCTCGCGCGGATTCTTCAGCATCGCTAGGGCGTGCAGCGGGATGTCGGGGCGGGACCAGGCATCGGGGGCCGGGGAGAGGTCGTCGGTGTTGGTTTCGCCTGGCACCTTGAACACGGTGACGATGATGCGCTCCGGCACCCGGGGCCGGCTGGTGAACCATTCCGCCTCGGCCCAGGACTTGAGCACCTGCTGGGCGGCGGCGTTGCCCTGGTCGGCCTTCTCCTTGACGCTGTGCTTGTAGTCGAACATCAGCAGGGTGTGGGAGAGGGCCTTGGCGGCGATGGGGGCGAGTGCGGTGTCGTCGAGCAGGTCGATCAGCGGCTGGATGTTGTAGCCGCCGAGCATGGTGCCGAGCAGCTCGGTGGCGTGCTTGCGGTCGATCAGGGGGCAGGCGGTGTTGCCCTTGGCGACATCGGCCAGGAATGCGGCCTTGACGTAGGCGGCCTGATCTACCCCCGGCGGTACGCGGTGGGTGAGCAGCTCCACCAGGAAAGCCTCCTCGCCGGCCGGCGGGTTCTTCAGCAGCTTGACCAGTTCGTTGGTCTGCTCGGCGGTGAGCGGCTTGGGCGGGATACCTTCGGCGGCGCGTTCCTGGACGTGTTTGCGGTAAGCCTCTAACACGATAAACCCCCTCTCGGCATTATACGGACCGGCGCTGGCGCCGGCGCGCGACTCTTCGTTGTTACGCCCGCCGCAGGAAGGCGGGCACGGGTTTTATTGCGCTGCAATAAAACGAACAGATTTTAACGTGGAAGTATATGGCGGGGAATGGGGCGGCTACGCCGCACGGATGGCGGCGCGCACCCGCTGGTATTCCGCCCACAGGGCCGGCGGCAGGCGCTCGCCGAACTCCTCGAAGTAGGCGCCGATGTCGTCGAGCTCCTTGTCCCAGGCGGCGAGATCGACCTTGAGTAGCGCCTCCACGGCAGCGGCGTCCAGGTCGAGGCCGGACAGATCCAGGTCGGCGCGGCGGGGCAGGGCGCCGATGGGGGTCTCCACCGCGCCGATCGTGCCCTGGCAGCGGCCCAAGATCCACTGCAGCACGCGCAGATTCTCGCCGAAGCCGGGCCAGAGATAGCGCCCCTTGCCGTCCTGACGGAACCAGTTGACGTGGAAGATCTGCGGCAGCCGGTCGGACTGGTCGGCGAAGCTCAGCCAGTGCGCCCAATAGTCGGCGAAGTTGTAGCCGCAGAACGGCTTCATCGCCATGGGATCGCGACGGACCACGCCCACCGCGCCGGTGGCGGCGGCGGTGGTCTCGGAGGCCATGCCGGCACCGACCAGCACGCCGTGGCGCCAGTCGCGGGCCTGGAACACCAGCGGCGCCAGTTCGGCGCGGCGGCCGCCGAAGATGATAGCGGAGATGGGCACGCCCTGCGGGTCCTCGGCCTTGGGGGTCCAGCTCGGGCATTGGCGGGCGGAGACGGTGAAGCGCGCATTGGGATGAGCCGCCGGGCCCTTGGCCGGGTCATAGGCTTCGCCGCGCCAGTCGTAGGCCGGTTCACCCACGCCCTTGCCCTCCCACCAAGGCTGGTCATCGGCGGTCAGGCCAACGTTGGTGAAGATGGTGTCGCGGTTGAGCATGGCCAGCGCATTGGGATTGGTCTTGACGCTGGTGCCGGGGGCGACGCCGAAGAAGCCGGCCTCGGGGTTGATGGCCCACAACCGCCCGTCCTTGCCCAGATGCAGCCAGGCGATGTCGTCGCCTACCGTCCACACCTTCCAGCCCTGTGCGCGGAATGCGGCGGGGGGGATGAGCATGGCCAGGTTGGTCTTGCCGCAGGCGGAGGGGAAGGCGGCGGCGATATAGTGCACCTCGCCGCGCGGGTTCTCGATGCCGACGATGAGCATGTGCTCGGCCAGCCAGCCCTCGTCGCGGGCCTGCCACGAGGCGATGCGCAGGGCGTGGCACTTCTTGCCGAGCAGGGCGTTGCCGCCGTAGCCGGAGCCGATACTCTTGATGCTCAGCTCCTCCGGGAAATGCATGATGAAGCGACGGGTCGGGTCGAGGTCGCCGAGGGAGTGCAGGCCCTTGACGAAGCGGCCGTCGCGCTCGATGCGCCTGAGCGCCGGCGTGCCCATGCGGGTCATGATGCGCATGCTGGCGGCGACATAGGGGCTGTCGGTGAGCTCCACTCCGCAGCGGGCGTAGGGGGAGTCCAGCGGGCCCATGCAATAGGGCACCACGTACAGCGTGCGACCGCGCATGGCACCCTGGAACAGGGCATCGACCTGGGCGTGGGCTTCGCGCGGGTCCATCCAGTTGTTGTTGGGGCCGGCGTCCTCCGGGCGCTGGGTGCAGACGAAGGTCAGGTGTTCGGTGCGGGCCACGTCGGAGGGATGGGAGCGGTGCAGATAGCAACCGGGATGGGTGTCGGTGTTGAGGGCCAGGAGGTCGCCGGAGGCGAGCATGCGGTTGACGAGCCGGCGATACTCGGCCTCCGTGCCATCGCACCAGTGTATGTGATCGGGTTGGGTCAGTCGGGCGACGCCGTCCACCCAGTCCTGCAGAGCCTTGAGCGTGGTTGCCATCGGTCTTGGTTTCCTGCTTGGTAGTGACGGTAGGCACAGAACGGTCGAACGGGCGGGCTCCCGTTCCCCCTAGTTTGTAGCCGTCCTGTAGTGTTCATCTTATGGTCCGGGCTAGTGTCTGGCCAGTCGCGCATCGTCTCGATGCTCGCCCGGCTGGAGCGTCGGCGCAATCCGGGGTGGACTGTAGACGGAGCCGAAATGCGGGGTTGCGTCATACCGCGGCCAGGCTAGCGGGCGCGGGCCAGCAGGCGGCGGCGGTAGTTGTAATAGAGCCAGCCGCACAGACTGACCGCTGCCACAATGCCTAGCAAGATATGGTCCACTTTCTCCAAATCGCCGAGGATCTGCTCGGCCACGTTACCGAACAGATAGCCGATCAGGCCCACGCCCGCCGCCCACAGGGCCGCGCCGATCACGTGCAGCACCAGGAAGCGCGGAGTGGAGAGGCCGCTCATGCCGATGGCGAAGGGTACCACGCTGCGGATGCCGTAAAGATAGCGAAAGCCCAGGATCAGCGGCACGTGATGGCGTTCTAGATGACGCGAGACCCAGGCGGCACGGCGTTGCCACTTGGGATGGCGAGCTAGCAGGGACTTGCCGTAGTAGCGGCCAATGAAGAAATAGAGCTGGTCGCCGAGCACCGTGCCGATAAAGGCGCAGAGCATGACCCAATGCAGTTCCAGGTAGCGCAGCTTGGCTGCCAAGCCGCCTAGCACCAGCACCATCTCGCCCTCGAAGAAGGTGCCGATGAGGATTATCGGATAGCCGTATTGCTCGATCAGGGTTTGCAGCATGAAGCAACTCGTCGGAGGGCGCGAACGCCGGATGCGCAAACGCCGCCCGGAGGTACCGGGCGGCGTCACAGGGATGGAGGATCACTCCTTGGTGGACAGGGTGAGGGCCAGGAACAGGGCGCCGTCACCGCGCTTGATCAGCACCGGCACCGGCTTGCCGGTGGGCAGTTCCTTCACTAGGGCGTTGAACTCGGTGACGCTGTTCACCGGCTTGTTGTTGAGGCGCAGGATGATGTCACCGACCTGGATGCCGGCGCGGGCGGCGGGACCGTCCTCTACCTTGCTCACCGCCACACCGCCGTCCTGGCGCTGTTCGGTCGGCACTTCGGCGACGGTGATCTTGAGACGGTTGGCCTGGGGCATGGTACCGCCGGCAGCGGCCTGCTTGGGACTGTCGGGCAGCTCCTCGATGGTTACCTCCAGGGTCATCTCTTTGCCGCCGCGGAACAGAGTGAGCTGCGACTTGTTACCCGGCCGCACCCTACCGACCAGAGGCGGCAGTTCGCCGCTACTGGTCACCGGCTGGCCGTTGAAGGCGAGAATGATGTCGCCGACCTGCACCCCGGCCTTGGCCGCCGGACTATCCTCCAGTACCTGACCGACCAGGGCGCCGCGCGGGCGGTCGAGGCCAAAGGACTGGGCCAGTTCGCCGGTTACCTCCTGGATCATCACCCCCAGCCAGCCGCGTAGCACCTTGCCAGTGGTCTTGAGCTGGTCGACCACATCCATGGCGATGTCGATGGGAATGGCGAAGGACACGCCCTGGTAGCCGCCGGTGCGGCTGTAGATCTGGGAGTTGATACCGATCACCTCGCCCGCCAGGTTGAACAGCGGGCCGCCGGAGTTACCCGGGTTGACGGCGGCATCGGTCTGGATGAAAGGTACGTAGTTGCCGCTGGGCAAATTGCGGCCGAGGGAGCTGATGATGCCCTGGGTGGCGGTATAGTCGAAACCGAACGGCGAGCCGATGGCCAGCACCCACTGCCCGACCTTGAGCTTCTGCGGATCGCCGATCTTCACCGTCGGCAGATCGCGGCCCTCCACCTTGAGCAGGGCGATGTCGCTGCGGTTGTCGGAGCCGACCAGTGTGGCCTTGAGTTCGCGCCGGTCGGCGAGGTGGACGGTGATCTCGGCGGCCGATTCCACCACGTGGGCGTTGGTCAGCACGTAGCCGTCGGCGGAGATGATGAAGCCGGAGCCGGTGGAGGCCTGGGGCGGGCGCGGAATCTGCGGATTCTGCTCGAAGAAACGACGGAAGTAGTCGTAGAAGGGGCTGTCCTCGGGAATCGGCAGATTATCCAGTCCGCCGTTGTCGGACTCCTCCTCGTTGCCGCTGCTGGCCTCGATGCTGACCACCGCCGCGCTGTTCTCCTCCACCAGGCGGGTGAAGTCGGGGAACGGGGTCTGCGCACTGGCGACACTGCCCCAGGACAGCAGGGCGAGCAGGGCCAGGGTGGGGACGAAACGTGTCATACAACCTCCGCCGTAATTGAGTATGACCGCCGCGGGGGCGGTCCTGCCAGGCAGTGACCGGCATCTTAGCATTTGGTTCGGCACCAGGGGTATGCGGTCGCGGACTCAGCGCTCCAGGGTGTAGAGCAGATCGGCGCCGCTGTCGGCGCCGGTGGTGCTGGACTCCAGGGTAAGGTAGCGGTTCAGCTTGTAACGCAGCGTGAAGGTGTTGAGGGACTCGAACAGGCCCACACCGTAGCTGACGTAGAGATCCGGCGACAGATACTTGCCGATCACCAGGGCAGTCTTGTCGGGAGTGTCGCCGCCCTCGAAGCTCAGCGTGTCCAGGCCGAAGGCCTCCTGCAAAGGCTTGGTCAGTTGGCCGGCGCCGCCGCTGCCGAGGGCGGTGGCCGCCTGCAGCAGCAGGGCGCTCTCGGAACCGGAGCGGGCATCCGGCGCCCGCCCCAGCATCAGGTAGGAGAGGACGCTGGCGTCGGGCATGGCCGGGGTGGAGAACAGCTTGAGCTGGGGTTGCTTGAGCGAACCGCGGATCTGCACGCCGGCGATCACCTCACCCACCTTGCGGGTGGCCTGCAGATCGAGACCGGGATTGTCCAGCGGACCGCCGCTGAACAGCACCCGGCCGCGATCGAGCTGCAGGCGCTGGCCGTAGATCTGGTACTCGCCGCTGGCCACCTGGATGGTGCCGGTGCCGCGCGGCGGTAGCTGGGGTGACTGTTCCAGCAGCAGTTCGCCGCGCAGCCGGCCCTCGAAACCTGCCGCCGCTACCTGCACGTCCTCGCCCAGCACCACCTGCACACGCGCTGCCAGGTTGCGCGTCGCCGCCCGTTGCTCGCCCTGGGGGCGGCGCGGATCGTTGATGATCACCACATCATCGGACACCGGCACCGCCGCCTCCTGCTCCTTGGGCGGACTGAGCCGGGCGCGGGGGATGCGCACCGCACCTTCCACTCGCAACTGGCCGGGTGCGCTGCTGATGCTGAGATCGGGCGAGAGCAGCATCTGCAGCTCGGGCGTGTCGGCCACCTGGAACGCCTGGCCGCTGACGCTGAGGTCGAGGCCGCCGGCGGCCGGAGTCAAGCGCCCGCTCAGACTCAGCCACCCCGGTCCGGAGCGGGCGCTGCCGTCGATACGCAAGCCGCCCTGGCCATCGGCCAGGGCCGCCAGCTGCACCGCATCGATGTCCAGGTTGAGGCGCGGCACGCGGGTAGCGCCGTTGGTCAGGCGCAGCTCGCCGCCCAGTTGCAGCCTGGGCAGGGTGCCGTCCAGGCTCAGGTCGGCGCCGATACGGCCCCGGGTCTGCTGCAGCTCCGGCACCAGGGTGCCGACCACGCCCAGATCGGCGATCTCGCCGCGCAGCCGGCCTTGCAGCCGTCCTGGGGCCAGTGGCTCGGCCACCTGCAGGGTGCCGTCGAAGCGCCCCAGCCGGCCTAGCTCCAGACGCAGTGCGGCCTCGGCCTGAGGCGGGCCGGCCTTGGCCCGGAGGCTGCCGCCGAGGGGGAATTCCACCGGCTGCCCCTGCAGGCTCAGCCGCAGCCGGCCAGCCCCCAGGGTGAGGCTGGTCTCGCCCTGGAAATCGGCGGCGCTGCGGCCGCGGATGCGGGCCGCGCCATCGACCCGGGCGCTGAGGCGGACGTTGTTCGGCAGCAGCTTCTGGAAGCGTTCCAGATCCAGCTGCTCTAGACGCAACTGGGCGTCGACGCCCGCGGCGGCGCGCCAGCGGCCCTGCAGGCACAGGCGGCTGGGACGGCTGGCCAGGCATAAGCTATCGAGCTCGGCCGATGCGGCCTCGGCTCGCAGCGTCACCGCAGCCGCCAGGCGCCAGTCGCCGGCGGGACTACCCAGGGCCTGCAGTTGGGTGAGACGTCCGCGCCAGGTGTTGCCGTCCAGGCCACCCTCGAGCGCCACGGCCAGGTCGGCGGGCGTCCCCTGCAGACGGATGCCGAGGCGATGGCTGCTCAGGGTGCCGCCGCCATCCACGCTGAGCCGGCTCCAGTCCTGGCCGCCGAGGCGCAGGGCAGCGCCCTCCAGCCGCAGCCGGCTGTCGCCGTCCAGATCCAGCTTGCCGCTGCCGTGCAACTGGCCGATACGGTTGTCACGGTAGGCGAGACGCTCGGCGTCGAGCCGGAACTCGGCACGCGGGCGGTCGCGGCGGCCGGCCAGTGTGCCGCTCGTTTCCAGGCGGCCGCTTGCGCCGGGCAACAGGCGCTCCACGGCCGGCACGGCCAGCTTCCAGTCCAGCTCCCATTGTTCGGCCAGGCGCCCGGCCAGGGCTAGCCGCGCCTCGCCGGCGCGCAGGTCGAGGTGCTCGATGGTCAGGTTCCGCCCGGCCAGTTGCAGCCGACCCTGGCCCTGCAGCGCCTGGCGGCGCAGGCTGCCGGAGAGTTCGGTCAGCTCCACTGCGGCGTGCAGGGTCTCGCCCTCCAGCCGGCCGCTGCTGGCGGCCTGGAAGCCGATGCGACCCGGCAGCTCCGGCCAGTGGGCGCCGGGGTTGAGGTTATGGCCGCGCAACCGGCCCTGCCAGGCCAGGGCGGGTTGCCAGCGGGCGTCGAGCTCGGCCTGCAGCTCGCCTTCCAAGAGTTGACCGGTCAGAGTCAACTGTGCCAGCGATTGGCGATCGCCCTGGCCTTCGATGCGCCACTGCCCGTCGGGCAGCTCGGGGCCGCGCAGCCGGGTGCGCATCTGGAAGCGGTAGTCATCGAGCGTGCCGGAGAGCTGGAAGTCCCCCTCGGGACTGTCCACCTGGGCGACTCCGGCGAGCGGCCAGCGCAACTGCCGCCACTGGCCTTGGGCGGCGAAACGCCGCTCGCTCAGTCGATAATCGGCCGCGGCGGTCAGGGTGAGAGGATAGGCCAGACTGGAAAGCCGCAGCGGCTCGATGTGCAATTGCTCGCGGTCGCCGCGCAGGGCCAGCTCGACGCGGAGCGCGCCGAGCTGCGGCAGGTCGGCGCCGGTCAAGCGCAGGCGACCCTCGTAGCCGTCCAATCGCCCCTGGCTGTCGAGCTCCAGTTGCAGATCGCGGCCGAGGCGCGGGTCGAGCGGACGCAGGTCGGCGGCGGCCAGCCGCAGCTCGGCGTGCCACTCGGGGGCGGTGAGCACCTGACGCAGGCCGGCGTCGAGCTCGCCGCGCAATGCGCCTGCCACGCTCTGGTGCAGGGCGAGTACGCCCTGCAGTTCGCCCTCCAGGCTGCCGTCGCCGCGCAGCTCGCCCAGGGCTGGGTCCTGGTAGCGCCAGCGCAGTGCCAGGGCCAGCGGCCAGGGACCATGCGCAGCGAGGCGGCCGTCGGCATCGAGCTCGGTGCGGGGCAGACGCAGGCTGAGGCGGTCCAGCGTCAGTTGCTCGCCCTCGGCGCGGGCGGCGAGCTCGACACTGTCTACCAGGTAAGGCTGCGCCGCCCCGGCCGGCTGGATGCGGATGCGGTTCAGGGCCAGGCTGTCCAGCTGCACCTTCACTGGCAGGTGAATGTCGCCGAGCACGAGCGGGCCGCCGGCGGGTTCGGCGCGGGCCGGGGGCGGCAGGCGGATGTCGATGTCGTCGGCCCGCAGCAGGCGGATGCGGGCGCTGCCGCCGAGCAGGGCCGCCGCATCGATCAGCAACTCGAAGCGGGCCACACTGACGCGGGTAGGACCGTCCTCGTAGCGCAGGCCCTCGATCACCACCGGCTGGCCGGCACTGGCCTGCAGTTTTTCGTAACTGAGCTGGCCGGGCAGAGCCTCGTCCGCCTTGCGCAGCAGCCAGGCCAGCGTGGATTCCAGAAGGGCAGCCTGCGCCGGCGGGACCGGGGCGAGGCACAGCACCAGCAGCAGAGCGGGCAGGGCGCGGTGCAGCGACGGCGTCATAGGTCGGGGCCGATAGTGAGATGCAGGCGCACGCTGTCGCCGGGCTCATCCAGGCCGGAGGCCAGGTCTACCCGCACCGGTCCCACCGGCGAGCGCCAGCGCACCCCTAAGCCGACGCCGGTCTTGAGCTCGGGGGTCGCGCTGTCGAAGGCGTCGCCCGCGTCGACGAAGGCAGCCATGCTCCATTTCTCGGCGATCCGGTGCTCGTATTCCAGGCTGCCCACCAGTAGATGCCGACCGCCTACCACCTCGCCCTCGGCATCGCGCGGGCCGATGCTGTCCAGGCTGTAGCCGCGCACGCTGTTGTCGCCGCCGGCATAAAAGCGCAGCGAGGTGGGGATGCGCTGGAAGTCGGCGTCGTCGACCACCCAGGTGGTGCCCAGGTCGCCGCGCAGCAGCATGCGGCCCTCGGCCCACAGCGGCACCACCCACTTGCCGCTCATCCGCGCCTGTAGGAAGGATACATCGGCGAGCAGAGGCTCGTAGGCGCCGCGCAGGCTCAGGTCGAGGCGATAGCCGCGGGTGACGAACAGCCGGTCGTCGGCCTCCACCCGGCTCCACTGCGCCCCAGGCAGGAGCAGCTTGCTCTCCTGTTCGTCCTCGCCGATCTTGAACTTCTCCCACAGGTAGTCCAGAGACAGGGTCTTGCGCCACTTGCCGTCCTGGCGTACGTAGCTGACGCCGAGCAGGGCGGTCTGGCTGTCCTTGACGTCGGAGTCCTCGGCCTGGTAGCCGATGCGGGCATTGTAGCTGTCGGTGCGCGGATCGGCGCCGGGAATGATGTACTCGGCGCTGAGGTTCTGCTTGATCTGCGAGGCCAGCATCTCGCCCTTGAGGCGATGGCCGCGGCGGTTGATCCAGCGCCGCTCCACGCTGGCCTTGCCGCGCATGCCGGTGTCGGTGCCGTAGCCGAGGCCGAAGGTGTAGAGGTTACGCTTGCGCATCTCCAGGTCCACTGTCACCGGCAGGGTTCGATCGGGGCCGGCCTGGTCGGGGGAGGCGTTGACCATCACCTGTTCGAAGTACTCGCTGGCGATCAGATCGCTCTGCAGCTCAAGCAGGCGGCTGGCCTGGTAGGGCTCGCCTGGCTCGAGGGTGAGGTAGCGGCGCAGCAGGTCGGGGTCGAGCGGGGTGTCGCTGAAGCGCACCTCGCCCAGGCGGTAGCGCGGGCCGCTGTCAAAGCGCAGCATCACGTCGGCGCGATAGGCGGCGAGGTCGACCCGCACCCGGCTCTCCACCAGGCGGGCGTCGAAGTAACCGCGCTCGGCGGCCAGGCTCTGCAGCTCGCTCTTTAGTTGCTCGTAGCGGGCATGCACGAGCACCTCGCCCTGGCGCAGCGGGGGATTGGCGAGCAGACGCTGGTAGGCCGGGTCCTGGCGCGCCTCGCCGGCGAGTTCCAGGCGTAGGCTGGCGATGCGCACTGGCTCGCCGGGCACGACCCGGTAGCGTGCCCGCCAGCCCGCGGCGTCGTGTTCCAGGCTGGAGTCGATGTGCGGCCGGTAGTAGCCGAACGGCTGCAGGGCGCGGCGCAGTTCCTCCTCGGCCTGCTGGTGCAGCCAGCGCAACCGCTCCACAGAGGGTGCGGCCTTGCCGTCAAAGCGTTCGATGCCGAGAAAGGCCAGGGCATTGGCGCGCAGTTCGCCTTCCAGCCCCTCGACGCTGACGCGCAGTTTGTCAGCGGCATCCTCGGCGCGTCCGGGCGCACCCAGGCACAGGCCGGCGGCGAGCAGCGACAACAAAGCGCTCCGGTTCCAGGCACGGCGCAGCGGTCCCATCGGTTCGTCCTATGCGAAGGTCAGTCCGTAGTATACACAGGGTGTCGGCGGGCTCGGCCGAGCACGGAATTTGCCCGCGGGACGGCGAATCGGGATAGAATCAATGCTGCGGCCGCGCAGGCGGCCGTCGGCGTTTTTCGCCGCCGCTGCCGTCGGATGCCGTGCCGAACGCCGCCGCGCGCTGAGCACCACTGTTTAAGGATCTATGGCCAGACGACCCACAGCCTCCTCCCACCAAAGCAAGCCCTCCGACACCTCGCCCGCCCGGGGTGGGCGCCGTCGCGGCCTGTTCCGCGCCCTGCTCGGCCTGGTGGGGCTGGCCCTGCTCGGCAGCCTGATCGTCGGCGTCGTGGCTCTGGGCAGCTACATGCTGCATCTGGACGGCGTCATCCGCGCCCAGTTCGAGGGCAAGCGTTGGGCCCTGCCGGCGCGCGTCTATGCCCGTCCGCTGGAGCTGTTCCCCGGCGCTCCGCTTGCTGCCGAGCAGCTCGCCAAGGAGTTGGAGCGCCTCAACTACCGCCCGGCGAACACTCTGCAGCGACCCGGGAGCTTCATCCGCAAGGGCGACAGCTTCGACATCTATACCCGCAGCTTCACCTTCTGGGATGGGCCGGAGCCCTCTCAGCGCGTACGGGTGAGCTTCGCCAAGGGCAGCGTGCAGGCCCTGCAGGGGCTGGACGGGCAGGGCGATCCGGGCCTGATGCGCATGGAGCCGCAGGAGATCGCCGCTATCTACCCCTCCCACTACGAGGACCGCATCCTGGTCAAGCGCGAGGAGCTGCCGCCGGTGCTGGTGGATGCGCTGATCGCAGTGGAGGACCGCAAGTTCTATGAGCATTTCGGCGTCGACCCCAAGGGGGTGGTCCGCGCCATCTGGGCCAACTTCCAGGCCGGGCGTACCGTACAGGGCGCTTCTACGCTGACCCAGCAGCTGGTGAAGAACTACTTCCTCAGCAGCGAGCGCAGCCTGACGCGCAAGGTCAACGAGATGCTGATGGCCATCCTGCTGGAGTGGCATTACGACAAGGACCAGATCCTGGAGGCCTACGCCAACGAGATCTATCTAGGCCAGGACGGCAGCCGCGCCATCCACGGCTTCGGCCTGGCCAGTCGCTTCTATTTCGGCCGTCCCCTGTCCGAGCTCAGCTTGCATCACATGGCCCTGCTGGTGGGCCTGGCCAAGGGTGCCTCGGCCTATGATCCGCGGCGTCACCCCGAGCGCGCCCTGGAGCGGCGCAACCTGGTGCTGGATGTGATGGCCGAGCAGAACCTGATCAGCCGCGAGGACGCCGAGATCGCCAAGAAGCTGCCGCTGGACGTGCTGGCCGAGGCGCCGAGTGGCATCACCCGTTATCCGGCTTTTGTCGATCTGGTGCAGCGCCAGTTGCGCCAGTTCTACAAGGAGGAGGATCTGACCAGTGAGGGGCTGAAGATCTTCACCACCCTCGATCCTCTGGTCCAGGAGGCGGCGGAGCAGGCCATCAGCGACGAGCTGCCCAAGCTGGAGAAGGAGAAGAAGCTGCCGGCCAACATCTTGCAGAGCGCGGCGCTGGTGGCCGACACTCAGACCGGCGAGGTGCAGGCCCTGGTGGGCGGACGCGACGTGCGCCTGGCCGGCTTCAACCGCGCTCTGGATGCGGTGCGCCAGACCGGCTCGCTGATCAAGCCGCCGATCTACCTCACCGCCCTGGAATACCCGCAGCGCTACACCCTGGCCACGGTGCTCGATGACGCCTCGCCGGTGGTCTACACCTCCGACACCGGCCAGCGCTGGTCGCCGGGCAACTACGACAAGCGCTATCACGGCTACGTCATGCTGCGCGACGCCCTGGCCAAGTCCTACAACATCCCCACCGTGCGCATCGGCCTCGACCTGGATGTGATCCAGGTGATCAGCACCCTCAAGCGGCTGGGGTTGAACAAGGACCTCAAGCCCTTCCCCTCGCTGCTGCTCGGTGCCGTGGACGTGACCCTGATCGAGGTGGCGCAGATCTACGAGACCTTCGCCAGCGGCGGCTTTCGCGTGCCGCTCAGGGCGATCCGCGAGGTAACCACCGCCGAGGGCCAACCGCTCAGCCGCTATCCGCTGTCGGCGGTGAAGGTGATCGAGCCGGGGCCGGCCTTCCTGATCAACAAGGCGCTGCAGCAGGTGGCCCTCTCCGGTACCGCCACCGCCATCTACAAAACTCTGCCCAAGGACCTGGGGGTGGCAGGCAAGACCGGCACCACCGATGACTACCGTGACAGCTGGTTCGCCGGCTTCACCGGCAACCGCCTGGCGGTGGTATGGGTCGGCCGCGACGACAACAAGCCCACCAAGCTCAGCGGCGGCGCCGGCGCGCTGCCGGTGTGGATCCGCTTGATGGCGAAGCTCCCCCTGGAGCCTCTAGAGCTGCAGCCGCCCCCCGACATCGAGATGGCTGCCATCGACCCGGCCAACGGCTTGCGCGCCGACCACTGCCCCGGCGCTGTCACCCTGCCGTTCCTGGCTGGCTCGGCGCCCACTGCGCCCTCGCCCTGCGGCGGCGGTTATGCCGATAATCAGCCTGCTTACGAAGAGCCTGTTTATGGCGGTGGCTACGAGGCCGCCG
>DATLYF010000071.1:0-6911 GCA_035575095.1 Candidatus Competibacteraceae bacterium | reverse complement strand
CCCCACCGCCGAGCCGAGAATCCACAGCGTCGCCTCTAACAGCCAGTGGGGCAGGTCCAGGGCCACCAGTCCGGACAGGTAGAGAACGGCGCTGGCCAGCATCGGCCCGGCGAGCTGCGGTGTCGGCACGTGCAGCCGCTTGAACAACAGCACAGACAGTGCGCAGCCCACCGCTAGCAGCGCGAGCTGGCGCAGGTCGAAGGCGCGCGCGGCCACCTCCAGCGTGGCGCTGCGCGGCGGCTGGCTGCTCAGGGCGAAGATGAGCGGTGGCAACACCAGCACCAGCAGGGTCAGGCGCAGCGACTGGGCCAGGGCGATGCGCCGCTCGTCCCCGCCTAGGGCAGCACCGGTCAAGATCATCGCCGTGAGCGCGCCCGGTCCCGCCGAGAACAGCGCGGTGATGCGGTCGAAACCCGCCACCCGGCGGTAGTACCAGGCCACCAGCGCGGTGCAGAGGAACACGAACAGCATCACGCCGGCCAGGCTCCATGGCCATTGCCCGGCCCGCTCCACGGTCTCGGGGGTGAAGGAGCTGCCCAGATACACCCCCAGCACCGGCAGCAGGCCGTTGCGCAGGGCCGGGGGCGTGTGCACCGGCAGCCGCAGCAGCGCCGCCAGGATGTTGAAGCACATCGGCCCCAGCATCCAGGCCAGCGGCACCTGCAGCGCGTGGAACAGCACACCGCCGACGGCGCCGATGGCCAGGGAGCAGACGATGGACCGGGCTTGGGCGGCGGTCAGCATGCCGGGTCGATCACGCCGCCCGCACAGCGCGGCTGCGGCGCCGGCTCAGCCAGTACAGCAGCCGCGGCACGATCACCAAGGCGGCGGCGATGGCCAGGATGGTGGCGGCGATGGGATGAGTGAGGAACACCGTGAGATCGCCCTCGCTGATGGCCAGCGCCCGGCGGAACTGGGTCTCGGCGATCGGCCCGACGATCAGCCCCACCACCAGCGGCACCACCGGGAAGCTGTAGCGGCGCATGAGGAAGCCCAGGATGCCGATGAGGAACAGCAGCAGCAGGTCGAACCAGGATTGGCGCAGTGCATAGGCGCCCATGGTGGCGAAGATGACGATGCCGGCATACAGGTAAGGCCGCGGGATGTAGAGCAGCCGCGCCCACAGTCCCACCAGCGGCAGGTTGAGGATGAGCAGCATCACATTGCCCACGTAGAGGCTGGCGATCAGGCCCCAGACCAGCGCCGGGTCGGTGTCGAACAGCAGCGGTCCGGGCTGGATGTTGTACTGCTGGAACGCGGCCAGGATGATGGCGGCGGTGGCCGAGGTAGGCAGGCCCAGGGTCAGCAACGGCACCAGGGTGCCGGCGGCGGCGGCGTTGTTGGCCGCCTCCGGGCCGGCTACGCCCTCGATGGCGCCCTTGCCGAACTCCTCCGGATGGCGGCTCAGCTTGCGCTCCAGGCTGTAGGAGAGGAAGGTGGGCAGCTCGGTGCCGCCGGCCGGGATGGTGCCCAGCGGGAAGCCAATGACGGTGCCGCGCAGCCAGGGCTTCCAGGAGCGCGCCCAGTCCCTGGCCGTCATCCAGAGCGACGAGCCGACCGTTTCCACCCGGCTCTTCAGCCGGCCCTCGTAGGCGGCCATGTACAGGGTCTCACCCACGGCGAACAGCCCCAGCACCACCACCACCACGTCGATGCCGTCGGCGAGCTGCAGGATGCCGAGGGTGAAGCGCGGCTGGCCGGACTGCTGTTCGATGCCGGTCATGCCGATGGCCAGGCCGATGAACAAACTGGTCAGGCCCCTGAGCGGCGAGGCGCCCAGCACCGCGGAGACCGCCACGAAGGTGAACACCATCAGCGCGAAGTTGTCGGCCGGTCCCAGCCGGATCGCCAGGTCGGCGACGAAGGGCGCGACCAGGGTGAGCAGCAGGGTGGCGATGCTGCCGGCGATGAACGAACCGATGGCGGCGGTGGCCAGGGCCGGTCCGGCGCGGCCGGCGCGGGCCATCTTGTTGCCCTCCAGGGCGCTGATGATGGAGCCCGATTCGCCCGGGGTGTTGAGCAGGATGGAAGTGGTGGAGCCGCCGAACATGGCGCCGTAGTAGATGCCGGCGAACATGATCAGCGAGCTGGTCGGGTCGATGCTCTGCGCCACCGGCAGCAGCAGCGCCACGGTCACCGCCGGGCCGACGCCGGGCAGCACGCCGATCGCCGTGCCCAGGGTGCAGCCGAGCAGCGCCCACATCAGCTTGTCCGGGCTCAGGGCCACGGTGAAGCCGGATTCGAACAATGCGGTCAAGGCTTCCATGATTACAACCACCCTGTCCACAGGGCCGGGAGGTTGACTCCCAGCTTGCCAAAGCCCTGGTAGATCGCCAGGGACACCAGGAAGGAAGCGACCGCTACCCGGGGCATGCGATCGCCGCCGCCCAAGGCCTTGCCGACGCAAGCGCCGAGCAGGGTCCCGGCCAGAGTGAAGCCGATCCAGCCGATCAGCGCCATCTGCGCCACCAGGCCGGCGCCGACCCAGGCAAACGCGCCCCAGTCGGCGGGCTCGGTCTCATGCGGACCGGGCTCCAGGTGGGGGAAGCCCCGGGTCAGGGCCTCGACCAGCAGCAGGATGCCCAGGCCGCACAGGCCAAGCGCGATCAGCGAGGGAAAGAAGCGCGGGCCGATACCGGCGTAACCGGCGTGAGCAGGGATCAACGGGATCTGCGCCAGCATCACCAGCCCCGCCGCTACCACCCCGGCTGCGATCAGCACCTGCCCCAGATCGCGGTGCCGGTTCATGATTACTTACCCAGCTTGAGCTGCGGGATGATCTGGGCGACGCGGTTCTGCTCCTCGGCCAGGAACTTGGCGAAGTCGTCACCGGCCAGATACAGGTCGATCCACTCGAACTTAGCCGCCTTGTCCTTCCAGGCCGGGGTCTGCACTGCGGCCTGGACTTTGTCGATCAGCGCCTTGGTCTGCTCGGCGCTGAGCTTGGGCTCGCCGAATACCGCGCGCCAGTTGTACAGCACTACGTTCACCCCCTGCTCCTTGAGAGTGGGGATGTCCACGCCCTCGAGCCGCTTGTCGGCCGACAGCGCCAGCGCCCGCACCTTGCCCGCCTTGATCAGGCTGGCCAGTTCGCTGTAGCCGGAGATGTAGGCAGCGATATGACCGCCGAGGATGGCCGCGGTACCCTCGCCGCCACCGGCGTAGGGGACATAGTTGACCTTGGCCGGATCGACGCCGATCTCCTTGGCCAACAGACCGGCCATGATGTGGTCCACGCCGCCGGCCGAGCCGCCGCCGAAGCTCACCGCGCCGGGGTTGGCCTTGACCGCCTCGAGCAGCTCCTTGAGGGTCTTGTGGGGGGAGTTGGCCGGCACCACCAGCACGTTGTACTCGCCCATCAGCCGGGCGATGGGGGTGACCATGCTCAGATCGACCGGCGGCTTGTTGGCCTCGATGGCACCCACCGTCACCAGGCCGGCGACGAACAGCGAGTCCGGATCGCCCTTGGCGTTGTTGATGAACTGGGCCAGGCCGATGGTGCCGCCGGCGCCGGCCTTGTTGTCGACCTGCACGCGCTTGGCGAGCCCCGCGGCCTGCAGACCCTCACCCAGGGTACGGCCGACGCTGTCGAAGCCGCCGCCGGGGTTGGCGGGCACCAAGATCTTGAAGTTGTCCACCGGCTCGGCGGCGAGGGCGTTGGCGGAAAGGCACAGGGCGGCGATGGCGGCCGCCACCGTCTTCTTCAGGTTCATGTTGACCATCCTCCACGGGATATTGTGTCGATGCCCCGTTCCCTGGGGGAGCATTCCTACCTCATAACGATAGCCCGGCTAACTGTCATCAGCCTTTCATCGCCCAGTATCATTGTCCGACCCCTCCTCTCGACCAACGTTATCGATTGCAACCCGCTACAGGAGAGCGCCGCATGTCCGCCGAGCCCCATGCCTACCCCCAAGGCGAGCCCACCATCCGCACCATCGCCATGCCCGCCGACACCAATCCGGCCGGCGACATCTTCGGTGGCTGGCTGATGGCGCAGATGGACCTGGCCGCCGGCAATGCCGCCGCGCGCCGCGCCCGCGGCCGCTGTGTCACCGTGGCGGTGGACCGCATCGCCTTCCTCAGCCCGGTGTACGTGGGCGACGAGGTCAGCCTGTACACCAAGCTGGTCAAGGTCGGACGCACCTCCATGACCATCGAAGTCGAGGCTTGGCGGCGCAGCCGCGACGGCGACGACCGGGTCAAGGTCACGCAGGCCACCTTCACCTTCGTCGCCATCGACCAGGGCCGCCGGCCGCGCACCCTGCCGCCGGTGGAGGGGGAGGGGTAGGCGGGGGCGCACCTCGCGCTACCCTGCGCCCGGGCGTATGCTGTTCTTCACGATAACGAGAACAAGGGGGCCGGCCCCAGCCGCCGTAGGTCCCCGGATACACCGTGGAGGACACACCCATGCGCGTGCTGCTGGTGGAAGACGACAGCGATCTCGCCGATGGCCTGGTGCGAGCGCTGCGCCAGTGCGGCTACGCCGTCGATCACATGAGCGACGGCCGTCGCGCCGATAGCGTGCTGCGCACCGAGGAATGCTACGACCTGGTGATTCTCGACCTCACCCTGCCCGGCCTGGACGGGCTGGAGGTGTTGCGCCGGCTGCGCGGCCGCGGCCGCGGCGTGCCGGTACTGGTGCTCACCGCCCGCGGCGAGCTGCAGGATCGGGTCACCGGCCTCGATCTGGGGGCTGACGACTACCTCACCAAACCCTTCGCCCTGAGCGAATTGCAGGCCCGCGTGCGCGCCCTGGTGCGGCGCAGCCAGGGTCGCTCCTCGGCGGTGATCGAATACGCCGATCTGCGCTTCGATACCGTGGCGCGGCGCGTCACGGTGCGCGGTGCAGTGGTGGAGCTGCCGCGGCGCGAGCTGTGCCTGCTGGAGATCCTGCTCGCCCGCTGTGGCCAGGTGGTGAGCAAGGAGCAGATCGCCGAACGCCTGTTCGGCTTCGACGACGAGGCCGGTCCCAACGCCATCGAGCTCTACGTGCATCGGCTGCGCAAGCGGCTCGGCGCGGTCGGGCTGCACATCCGCACCGTGCGCGGCCTCGGCTATCTGTTGGAGGAGCCTTGAGCACCGCTCGCGGCGGCTCCATCCGCCGCCTGTTGCTGATCTGGCTGCTCACCCCCTTGGCTCTGGTGTGCGTGCTGGTGCTGGTGCACGCCTATTTCGATGCCCGCCGCATCGCCGATCGTGCCTACGATCGCATGCTGCTGGCTTCGGCCTTGACCATCGCCGAGCGGGTGGTGGTCGCCGACGACGGCGAACTCGAGGTGGATCTGCCCTATGTGGCCCTGGAGATGCTGGGCACCAGCGCCCAGGATCGGGTGTTCTACCGGGTCAGCGGGCCGGACGGCGCCCTGGTCACCGGCTATCGCGATCTGCCGCCGCCGCAGGGAACGGCGGCCGGCGGCGAACGCTATTACGACGCCCGCTACCGCGGCGAGTGGGTGCGGGTGGCGCTGCTGGAGCGGCCACTGCCGGGAGGCGGACGGTTCCGGGTGGAGGTGGCGCAGACTCGCGGTGAGCGCGACCGCCTGATCCGCGAGCTGGTGCTGGCCGCGGGCCTGCGCGTGCTACTGGTGGTGGTACTGGCGGCGCTGTGCGTGGTCTTCGGCATCGGCCAGGGACTCAGGCCGCTGGCGCGGCTGGAGCGCACCATCCGCGCCCGCTCACCGGAGGAGCTCACCCCCATCGACGATCCGGTGCCGCGCGAGGTACGCCACCTGGTGGCGGCCATCAACCAGTTGCTGGGCCGGCTGGAGGCCAGCCTGACGGCGATGCGGCGCTTCATCGCCGATGCCTCCCACCAGTTGCGCACTCCCCTGGCCGGGCTGCAGACCCAGACCGAGCTGGCCCTGGCCGAGACCGATCCGGCGGCACTGCGCCAGGCGCTCATGCGGCTGCACGCGGTCACCCGGCGCACCAGCCGTCTCGCCAACCAGTTGCTCAGCCTGGCTCGCGCTGCGCCGGAGGGCGGACTGCACCCGCAACCTCTGGACCTGGCGGCGCTGGCGCGGGAGCGCACCCGCGAGCGGGTGCCGGCGGCCCTGGCCCGCGGCCTGGATCTGGGCTACGAGGGCGCAGACAGCCTGCCGTTGCACGGCGACCCGCTGCTGCTCGGGGAGCTGCTGGCCAACCTGATCGACAACGCTCTGCGCTACTGCCCGGCCGGCTCGACCATTACGGTGCGCGCCGCCCGGGTAGGGGAGCAGGCGCTGCTGGAAGTGGAGGACGACGGCCCCGGTATTCCCGAGGCCGAGCGCGAGCGGGTGCTGGAGCGCTTCTACCGCATCCCCGGCGGACCGGCCGAGGGTTGCGGCTTGGGTTTGGCCATCGTCAAGGCAGTGGCCGAGCGCCACGACGCCGCGCTGGAGCTGGGCGCGGGGCAGGGGGGCCGCGGCCTGCGGGTGCGCTGCCGGTTTCCGCAGGCCGCAAGCGGTGGCGAGGAGGCGGAGCGAGATGCGTGAGCTGCTCTGCGGCCTGCTGCTCGCCTGGCTGTGGCTGATCCCGGTCGCCGGCGCCGAGGACTACCTGTTTCCGGCCCGTCCCGCCGGCATGGGCGAGACGCGCCGGCTGCTGATCTACGGCACCACCGACCTGGTGGCGATGCGGCCGCTGATCGAGGGCTTCCAGCAGGCCCGGTCGCGCGTCGCCGTCACCTATGCGGAGCTGGATTCCGGCGTGCTCTACGAGCGCTTCCTGCAGGAGCAAGGCAGCGCCGGCTGCTGCGCCGACGTGCTGCTCAGTTCGGCCATGGACTTGCAGCTCAAGCTGGCCAACGATGGCTACGCCCAGCCCTTCACCCCCGGCCCCGAGCGGCCGGTGGGCGAGGCGAGCTGGCGCGACGAGGTCTACGGCTTCACCCTGGAGCCGGCGGTGATCGTCTACAACAAGGCGCTGGT
>DATLYF010000070.1:0-14846 GCA_035575095.1 Candidatus Competibacteraceae bacterium | reverse complement strand
AGATCGCCTACAACCGCCGCTACAGTACGGTCGGGGCATTGCTGTTCATCGACCTGGACCAATTCAAGTACATCAACGACACCTACGGCCACCAGACTGGCGACGAGTACCTGCGCCAGGTCTCCCACCACCTGCGCAGCGCCCTGCGCAAGACCGACACCATCGGCCGCCTGGGCGGCGACGAATTCGGCGTCATCCTGCCCAAGGCCGATGCGCAGCAGACCGCCAAAGTCTGCGAGGGCTTGCTCAAATACCTCAACAGCCAGGAGTTCATCCACGACGGCCGGCGCACGCCCTTCACCGCCAGCATCGGCGTGGCCCTGTTTCCGCCTCACGGCGATACCGCCAGCGACCTGCTGGCCAAGGCCGACTCGGCCATGTACAACGCCAAGGATCAGGGCCGCAACACCTTCCGCATCTACGAGGAAAGCATCGACGCTGCGCGCATGCGCGAGAAGATCCACTGGGAGTCGCGCATCCGCCAGGCGCTGGCCGAGAACCGTTTCCAGCTCTATTTCCAGCCCATCGTCGATCTCTACAGCGGCCAGATCAGCCACTACGAGAGCCTGCTACGCATGCTCGGCGACAACAACGAGGTGATCGGCCCCGGCGCCTTCATCGGCATTGCCGAGCGCTTCGGTCTGATCCGCGACATCGACCATTGGGTGGTGGCCAACGCCATGCGCGCTCAGGGCAAGAGCGAGCTGTTCGGGCGGCCGGTGGCGCTCACCGTCAACCTCTCCGGTCGCCACTTCGGCAGCTGCGAGATCGTCGAGGTAATCCGCGAGAACACCCGCAAGCACAAGGCCAACCCGGCCAACATCGTCTTCGAAGTCACGGAGACTGCAGCGGTGGAGAATTTCACCGCCGCCTGCGAGCTGATCCGCTCCTTGCGCGAGATGGGCTACCGCTTCGCCCTGGACGACTTCGGCGCCGGCTTCTCCTCCTTCGACTACCTCAAGCACCTGTCCGTGGACTACGTCAAGATCGACGGCAGCTTCGTACGCAACCTGGCCAAGGATCGCGTCGACCGCATCTTCGTCAACGCCATCCACGACATGGCCAAGGGGCTGGGCGTCAAGACCATCGCCGAGTTCGTAGAGAACGCCGAGACCGTGGAGGTGCTCAAGGAGATCGGCGTCGACTACGGCCAGGGCTATTACTTCGCCAAGCCCGGGCCACGCTTCCATGAGCACAACCGCATCGTGCTCGGCGCGCCAGCAGGGGCGGCCAGCGCCCGCTGAGCCGGTTCACACGCAGTTGCACGACCGTTTCGATGCCACTGCGCCGAACACCCTCGCCCCGCAGATGCGCGGATCGAGCAATCGAATCTGGTATCACAGGGCGGCGAGCGCCGCCCCGATCTGCCACAGTCCGAACAGCAGCACCAGCCCCCCCGCCGCCTGGCGCACCCGCGGGCGGCGCACGAAACCGGCCAGCGCCGCTGCCGCCCCGCCCATGGCCAGCAGCGCCGGCAGGGTGCCGAGGCCAAAGCTGGCCATGAGCAGCCCGCCCTGCAGCGCGCTGCCGGCCGACAGCGACCAGATCAGCACGCTGTACACCAGCCCGCACGGCAGCCAGCCCCATACCAGGCCGGCGAGCAACGCCTGGCCGGGGCTGTGCACTGGCAGCAGGCGCCGGGCCAGGGGCTCCAGCCGTCGCCACAGCCGCCCACCGATGCGCTCCAGGCGCAGCAGGCCCCGCTGCCACCAGCCGCTCAGATAGAGACCGAGGAGCAGCATGAAGCCGCCGGCGAGAAGCTGCAGGACCAGCTGACCGCGGTGCACGTCGGCGAGATGCGCCGCGAAGGCGCCGATGCCGCCGGCCAATGTGCCGGCCAGGGTATAGCTGGCGATGCGCCCGCCGTTGTAGGCCAGCAGATAGGGCAGCACGGCGGGAAAGCCGCGCACCGGCAGGCTCAGGGTGAGCGCCCCGACGATGCCGCCGCACATGCCGACGCAGTGCACACCGCCAAGCAGAGCCACCAGGAAGGCAGCCAAATAGCCTTGGGGTTCCACGCTCAGCCTCCGCCGGCTGCCGGATCGGGTGCTTGCAGCACGTCGGCCAATACCGCGCGGTAGCGCTCGGCGCAATCGCGCCCGGCAGCGATGGCCTCCTCGGCACGGTGGAAGTCGAATAGGGCGAGTTGCCCGAGGCGCGGCGTCAACACCACATCGGGTGGATCGCCGGCAAGACGGCTGCGGGTGATGCGGTCCTGCATGATGTGCATGGCGTAGGCCATGGTGTCGAACAGATTGGGCGGCTCCACCGTCTCGCGCCGCGCGCCCGTCTCGCTACGGCCGCTACCACCGTTGCCCAGCGCCTGCTGCAGGCGCTGACCGAGGCTGTCGAGCAGCTCGCCGGGGCTGGGCAGGCGCGGGCGGCGCAGGAACTGGCGGCTGAGCAGGTCGCCGTTGAGGTTGACGGCGATCACCCGGTCGGCGCCCAGGGCACGGCACAGCGCCACCGGCACCGGGTCCACCAGGCCGCCGTCGACCAGCCAGCGCCCCTTGTGGCGCAGCGGACTGAACAGCCCAGGCAGGGCGATGGAGGCGCGTACCGCCTGCTGCAACGAGCCGTGGGTCAGCCACACCTCGCGGCCGCTGGCGAGGTCGGTGGCGACAGCGCCGAAGGGCCGCGCTAGGCTCTCGATGGCGACATCGGGGACACGCTCGCAGAAGGCCTGCATCAGCCGCTCGCCCTCCATGCCGACACTGCTCCAGTCGAGCAGCCGCAGCATGTCCCAGCGCGTCAGCTCGCGCACCCAGCTCTCCAAGGGGTCGAGGCGACCGCTGGCATAGGCGGCGCCGACCGCGGCGCCGATGGAGGTGCCGCAGACGATGTCGGGGACGATGCCCTGTTCCTCCAGCGCCCGCAGCACGCCGATATGGGCCCAGCCGCGGGCCGAGCCGCTGCCCAGTGCAATGCCGATGCGCAGCGCCGCCATGACCGCCTCAGCGCTCGCGCAGCCGCGGCAGCAGTTCCACCAGGTTGCAGGGGCGGTGACGGTAATCGAGCTGGTCCTGGATGATGCGGTTCCAGGCGGTGCGGCAGGCGCCGCTGGAGCCGGGCAGGCAGAAGATGTAGGTCCCGTTGGCCACCCCGGCGATGGCCCGGGACTGCACCGTGGAGGTGCGGATCTCCTCCCAGGACAGCCAGCGGAACAGCTCGCCGAAGCCCTCGATCTGCTTGTCCAGCAGCACCGCGACCGCCTCCGGCGTGCTGTCGCGGCCGGTCACTCCGGTGCCGCCGGTGGTCAGCACCACCTGCACGCGCTCGTCGGCGATCCAGCGCGAGACCACGGCGCGGATCTGGTAGATGTCGTCGCGCACGATGCACTTCTCGGCCAGGCGGTGGCCGGCGGCGGTGAGCTGCTCCACCAGTACCCGTCCGGAGATGTCGTCGGCCTCGGTGCGGGTGTCGGAGACAGTCAGCACGGCGATGTTGAGGGGAACGAACTGGCGAGTTTCGCTCATCAGGGGTCTCCGCAGGCAAGTTTGAGAACGATGATACTCGCCCTTTCCAGGCTCTTGAAATGATGCCGGTCAACCCCATTTAGCATGCAGTCAACCACAACCTTTGAGTTTAGAAGGAGGTGACTATGGACCTGACCCGTTACGATCCTTGGGCTCGTCTGAACCAGCTGCAGAAAGAGCTGGACCGGCTCTTCGACATGCGCACCGGTTTCTTCGGCGGCGAGGACAGTTCCAGCGTCGCTACCGTGGACTGGGCGCCGGCGGTGGACATCAAGGAAGAGGCCAGTCGCTTCGTGGTACTGGCCGATATCCCGGGGGTCGACCCCAAGGACATCGAGATCAGCGTCGACAACGGCATGCTCGCTATCAAGGGCGAGCGCCTGGCGGAGACCAAGGAGGAGCGGGAGACCTTCAGGCGCATAGAGCGCACCCGCGGCACCTTCTACCGCCGCTTCAGCCTGCCCGATAGCGCCGATCTCGATAAGATCACTGCCAAGGGCGCGAACGGCGTGCTGGAGATCAGCATTCCCAAGCACGAAAAAGCCCAGCCGCGCCGGATCAGCGTGGAGAGCTGAAACCCAACCGGACGGGGCGCCTGGCGCCCCGTCCTTATTCTTCACGGCGTGATCGATGGCAATGGAATTCAAGGACTATTACCAGATTCTCGGCGTACCGCGCAACGCTTCGGCGGAGGAGATCAAAAAGGCCTACCGCCGGCTGGCGCGCAAGTATCACCCGGACGTGAGCAAGGAGCGTGATGCCGAGGAGCGCTTCAAGGCCATCAACGAGGCCCACGAGGTGCTCTCCGACCCGCAGAAGCGGGCCGCCTACGATCAGCTGGGCAGCAACTGGCGCGCCGGCCAGGCGTTTCGCCCGCCGCCGGAGTGGGACGCCGGCGTGTTCCGCGACTTGGGCGGCGGCGGCTTTCAGTTCGGCGGCGACTTCAGCGATTTCTTCGAAAACCTGTTCGGCGGCGGCCGCAGCCACGGTTTCGCCCGCAGCGCCCGCGGCACGCGCGGCTTCCAGGAGCGCGGGCAGGATCTGCAACTGCGGCTGTCGATCAGCCTGGAGGAGGCCTATCACGGTGTCCAGCGCACCGTGCAGATACCCTTGCAGGGAGTAGATGCCCACGGCCGCCGCGTACAGCGCGACAAGTCCCTCAATGTGAAGATCCCGGCCGGAGTGGTGGACGGCCAGAAAATCCGCCTCTCCGGCCAGGGCCACCCCGGCCCGGGCGGCGGCAGCGGCGATCTCTACCTGGAGATCGAGCTGCTGCCGCACCGCTGGTTCCGGGTGCAGGGCAAGGACATATTGTTGGATTTGCCCGTCACCCCCTGGGAGGCGGCCTTCGGCGCCCGCGTCACCGTCCCCACCCTGGGCGGTCCGGTGCAACTCAATGTCCCGGCTAAGGCCCAGAGCGGACAGAAGCTGCGGCTGCGCGGACGCGGCCTGCCCGGCCAGCCGCCCGGCGACCAGTACGTGGTGCTGCAGATCATCAACCCGCCGATGGATTCGCCGACGGCTCAGGAGCTGTTCCGGCGCATGGCCCGGGAACTGGATTTCAATCCGCGCGCCCACCTGATGGGCTGAGCGGGCACCTGACCACCGTTGCGAAAATGCGAGAACCATACTCATGAACCAACGACTGATGCTCATCCTCGGCGCCGCCTTGCTCGCCCTGGGCACTCTCGGCAGCGTTGTCCCTTCCGGCGCCGCCCTGCCGGCGGCAGTGGATGGCCAGCCTTTACCCAGTCTGGCGCCGATGCTGGAGCGCGCCACCCCGGCGGTGGTCAACATCGCCACCCTGAGCCGGGTGCCGACGCGCCGCAACCCGTTGCTGGACGATCCTTTCTTCCGCCGCTTTTTCGCCATTCCCGATCAGCCGCGCGAGCGCACCGTGCAGAGCCAGGGCTCGGGGGTGGTGGTAGACGCCGGGCGCGGCTACATCGTCACCAACCACCACGTGGTGGAGGGCGCCGACGCCATCCAGGTCACCCTGCGCGACGGCCGCAAGTTCGACGCCAAGGTAATCGGCTCCGACCCGGAGACCGATATTGCCGTGATCAAGATCGAGGCGCGCAATCTCACCGCCCTGCCGCTGGCCGACTCCGACCAGCTCCGGGTGGGCGACTTCGTGGTGGCCATCGGCAATCCCTTCGGCCTCGGCCAGACCGTCACCTCCGGCATCGTCAGCGCGCTCGGGCGCAGCGGCTTGGGCATCCAGGGCTACGAGGACTTCATCCAGACCGACGCCTCCATCAACCCCGGCAACTCCGGCGGCGCCCTGGTCAACCTGCGCGGCGAATTGGTCGGCATCAATACCGCCATCATCGCCCCTGGCGGCGGCAACGTCGGCATCGGCTTCGCCGTGCCCTCCAACATGGTGCAGAAGCTGATGGAGCAACTGGTCCGCTACGGCGAGATACAGCGCGGCCAGCTCGGCATCACCACCCAGGACCTCAACGCCGAACTGGCCCAGGCTTTCGGCATTCCGGCCAACGGCGGCGCGGTGGTCACCGAGGTGCTGCCGGGTTCGGCCGCCGAGCGCGCCGGGCTCAAGCCCGGCGATGTCATCACTGCCGTCAACGGCAAGCCGATCCAGAGCGCTGGTGCGCTGCGCAACGCCATCGGCCTGCTGCGGGTGGGCGACAACGTCACCCTCGACCTGCTGCGCAACGGCCGGCTACAGCAGGTGACGGCGCGCATCCGCGAGTTCACCGCGGCCCAGGCCAAGGGCGCGAGCATCGACGCCCGCCTGACCGGCGCCACCTTCAAGGACATTGTGCCCGGCGATCCCCTGCACGGCCGCGTCGAGGGCGTGCTGGTCGCAGACGTGGCCCGCGGCAGCCCGGCGGCCCGCGCCGGCCTGCGCCCCGGAGATGTCATCACCGGCGTCAACCGCCAGGCGGTGACCAATACCGAGGAACTGCAACGCCTGGCCGCCGCCGGCGGCGACCTGCTGCTCAACGTGCAGCGCGGGCGCAGCGCGCTGTTCTTGCTGCTGCGCTGAGGCGTGCACTCAGGCTGAGGACGGTGCTCACCACAGCAGCTCCCCGCGCAGAAATGCCCGTCCCTCGGCGCTGCGCGGTTCGCTGAAGAATGCCTGCGCCGCGGCTTGTTCCAGCAGCCGCCCGTGGTGCAGGAACAGCACCTCGTCGGCCAGGCGTCGCGCCTGGGCCAGGTCGTGGCTGGTCATCACCACCTTGATGCCTTGGTCACGGATGTCGCGGATCACTTCTTCCACCGCTCGGGTCGCCGCCGGGTCCAGGCTGGCGGTGGGCTCGTCCAGGAACAGCACCTGCGGGCGCAGCGCCCAGGCCCGGGCCAAGGCCAGGCGCTGCTTCTCGCCTCCCGACAGCACCCGCGCCGGACGCCGCGCCAACGGCAGCAGCCCGACCCGTTGCAGCGCCTCGGCCACCCGTGCGTGCCGCAGAGCGCGCGGCAGCCCGCGCAGCCGCAGGGCGTAATCGACGTTGGCCGCCACCGAGCGGCTGAGCAGCACCGGGTGCTGCAGCACCATGGTCTGGTGGCGCGGGGCCTCGGCGGCGGCCGGTCCCTGCCAGCGGATCTCACCGCCGCTGGGGACCAGCAGGCCGTGGCAAAGGCGCAGCAGCAGGCTCTTGCCGGCACCGTTGGGGCCGAGAATGAAGCTCGCCCCACCTGCCTGCAGGGTGAAGCTGATGTCGGCGAGCAGCACCTTGCCGTTCACCCGGTAACCGACCCCGCGCAGCACCAGCGGCAGGATCGAGGCCGGGGGCTCAGACGTGCAGGCGACGGGCGATGTCCTTGACCAGAGAGACGGCAGCATTGACCAGCAGGGCGAGGCAGATGAGGACGAGCCCCAGACCCAGCGCCAGGGGCAGGTCCCCTTTGCTGGTCTCCAGGGCAATGGCGGTGGTCAT
This sequence comes from Candidatus Competibacteraceae bacterium, assembly GCA_035575095.1. Classification (GTDB taxonomy): domain Bacteria; phylum Pseudomonadota; class Gammaproteobacteria; order Competibacterales; family Competibacteraceae; genus DATLYF01. The sequence continues at coordinate 7,468 of DATLYF010000070.1, read as the reverse complement.
GGTGCGGGTGACATGGGCGATGTTGCCACCGACGATGATCACCGCCCCAACCTCGGCGATGGAGCGGCCGAAGCCGGCCAGCACGGCGATCAGCAGAGTGTAGCGGCCCTCCCACAGCAGGGTCCACAGCGCCTGGCGGCGGCGTGCGCCCAGCGAGCGCAGCTGCTCGCCCAGTTCCGCCCACAGCTCCTCCACTACCTGGTGTGTGAGGGCGACGACGATAGGCAGGATCAGTACGGTCTGGGCGACGATCATCGCCGTCGGGGTGAACAGCAGGCCGAGGAAGCCCAGCGGTCCAGAGCGCGACAGCAAGATGTAGATCAGCAGCCCCACCACCACCGGCGGCAGGCCCATCAGGGCGTTGACCAAGAGGATCAGGGCACCGCGTCCGGGAAAGCGTGCCAGCGCCAGCGCCGCTCCCAGCGGCAGGCCGAGCGCCGAGGCGACGGCCAGGGCGCTGAGGCTGACGCGCAGCGACAGCAGCACGATCTCCGCCAGTTGCGGATCGCCGGAGACGATCAGGGACAGGGCGCTGGCAAAGGCCGCTTGCAGTTCCGGCATGGACAGGAAGGGATTCGGTGACGGATTCAAATAGATTACCCCACACTACGTGCCGGGCGTGGGGCTGGCAAGCACGGCAGGCGTGCCGACCGCTGGCGGCAGCAGTCGCAGACTGGCACAGGGCTTGCCCAAGGGCTATGCAATCTGGGTACACCCAGACACCATCATAAAACTCTTGACCGTAATCGGAGGACTCGTCATGCGTCTGCATCACATCCGTCGCCGCGCCCTGCTCGCCGCCGTGCTGGCCGGCGCCCTCGCCACCCTGCCGGCTTCCGCCGCCCAGTTCGTCAACGTGCTCACCGGCGGCACCAGCGGCGTCTACTACCCGTTGGGCGTGGCGCTGGCCAAGATCTACGAACAAGTCATCCCCGACGCCAAGACCTCGGTGCAGGCCACCAAGGCCTCGGTGGAGAATCTCAACCTGCTGCAGGCCGGACGCGGCGAGGTGGCGTTCAGCCTAGGCGATGCGGTCAGCGATGCCTGGCAGGGCAAGGAGGAGGCCGGCTTCAAGCAGAAGCTGGACAAGCTGCGCGGGATCAGCGCGCTCTATCCCAACTACATCCAGATCGTGGCCAATGCCGATGCCGGCATCAAGACCCTGGCCGACCTCAAGGGCAAACGCGTCTCGGTAGGCGCACCCAAGTCCGGCACTGAGCTCAACGCCCGCGCCGTGTTCGCCGCCGCCGGCCTGAGCTACCAGGACTTCGCCAAGGTGGAGTACCTGCCCTTCGGTGAGTCGGTGGAGCTGATGAAGAACCGCCAAATCGACGCCACCCTGCAATCTGCAGGCCTGGGCGTAGCTTCCATCCGTGATCTGGCCACCACGGTCAAGATCAACGTGGTGGCGGTGCCGCCCGAGGTGGTGGCGAAGATCGGCGATCCCGCCTACCAGGCCGCCACGGTGCCGGCCAATACCTACGAGGGCCAGGCCGAGGACGTGCCCACCGTGGCCATCTCCAACTTCCTGGTAACCCATGCCGGGGTGCCTGAGGCGGTGGTGTACCAGATGACCAAGGGCTTGTTCGAACATCTGGACCAGCTCACCGCCGCCCACGCCGCGGCCAAAGGCATCAAGCAGGAAAATGCCGTCAAGGGCATGCCGGTGCCGCTGCATCCGGGGGCCGAGAAATATTACAAGGAAGTGGGGCTGATCAAGTAGGCACCGCCCGTACCCCTCTCACCCTCCCCTCTTCCGCCGGCGGGAGAGGGCCAGGGTGCGGGTGGTTGCAGTCGCTCTGGTTCCACGAGGCTCCCATGTCTGCCGATACCACCACCACAGCTTCCACCGTCCTGGGCTCACGCGCGGCGTTCGCCATTGCCGTGGCCTTCTCCACCTTCCAGCTGTGGACCGCGGCCTTCAGTCCGCTGTCCAGCATCATCGTGCGCTCGGTGCACGTGGGCTTTTTGCTGCTGCTGACCTTCACTCTCATCGCCAACGGCGCCGCCAGCGCCGTGCAGCGGACGCTGCTGCGGGCGGTGGGCGCCGTGGCCTTCGTCCTCGGCCTCTATCACTGGGTGTTCGAGGCCGAGCTAATCCAGCGCGCCGGCGAACCCACCAGCGTCGATCTGCTGGTGGGCGTCACGGTACTGGTACTAGTGTTCGAGGGCGCGCGGCGCATGATGGGCATCGCCTTGCCCATCATCTGCGGCCTGTTCCTGGCCTACGCTCTGTTTGGGCAGTATCTACCCGAACCGCTGATGCACCGCGGCTACGGCTTCGACCAGGTGATCGGCCAGATGTACCTGGGTACCGAGGGCATATACGGCATCCCCGTCTATGTCTCCTCCAGTTACATCTTCTTGTTCATCCTGTTCGGCACCTTTCTGGAACAAGCGGGCATGATCAAGCTGTTCAACGATCTGGCCATGGGCACGGTAGGCCACCGCCAGGGCGGTCCGGCCAAGGTGTCGGTGGTGTCCTCGGCGCTGATGGGCACCATCAACGGCTCGGGCGTAGCCAACGTGGTCACCACCGGCCAGTTCACCATCCCCTTGATGAAGCGTTTCGGCTACAAATCGGCCTTCGCCGGGGCGGTCGAGGCCACCGCCAGCATGGGTGGGCAGATCATGCCGCCAGTGATGGGTGCAGTGGCCTTCATCATGGCCGAGACCCTGGACATCCCCTATGTGGAGGTGGCCAAGGCCGCCGTGCTACCGGCCATTCTCTACTTCGTCACGGTGTTCTGGATGGTGCAGTTGGAAGCCGGCCGACTCGGCCTCAAGGGTCTGCCCAAGAGCGAGTGCCCGAGCGCCCGGGCGGCGATCCAAAGCGGCTGGTATCTGATCCTGCCCTTGGCGGCCCTGGTCTGGCTGCTGTTCGCCGGCTATACGCCGCTGTTCTCCGGCACCGTCGGCCTGGCGCTGACCGCCGTGCTCATCCTCGGCGCTAGCCTCGCCCTGCGCCTGCAGGGTCTGGTCCTGCGCTGCGCCCTGTGGGTGGCCATCGGTCTGCTCTCGGCGCTGTTCTTCCGCTTCGGCATCACGGCGATACTGGTCTTGATCGGCGGGCTGATCGCGCTCAACGCCTTCAGCCAGGGCGGGCGCCAGACCCTGCGGCTGCTACTCAATTGCCTTGCCGAGGGCGCCCAGCATGCCCTGGGGGTGGGCACCGCCTGCGCCCTGGTCGGCGTGATCATCGGCGTCTCCACCCTGACCGGCGTCGCCAGCCAGTTCGCCGGGGTGATTATCGACCTGGGCAAAGATAGCCTGTTCCTCAGTCTGGTGTTGACTATGCTCACCTGCCTGGTGCTGGGCATGGGTATCCCTACCATCCCCAACTACATCATCACCAGCTCGCTGGCCGCGCCGGCGCTGCTGGAGCTGGGGGTGCCGCTGATCGTCTCCCACATGTTCGTGTTCTACTTCGGCATCATGGCCGACCTCACCCCGCCGGTGGCGCTGGCCGCCTTCGCTGCCGCCCCCATTGCACGCGAGTCGGGTCTGAAGATTGGCCTGTATTGCATGCGCATCGCCATCGCCGGTTTCGTCGTACCCTACATGGCGGTGTACGCACCGGCGCTGATGTTGCAGTCCGACAGCTGGTTGGCGGTGCTCTATATCTTCTTCAAGGCCCTGCTCTCCATCGGTCTGTGGGGGGCGGCGGCCATCGGCTACCTGCGCGGCCCGCTGTCCTGGCCGGAGCGGGTGTTGGCGGCGGCGGCGGCGTTCTTCCTGGTGGCCGCGCTACCCATCACCGACGAGATCGGCTTCGTTTTGAGCGTGTTGTTCGTGCTCTGGCACGGCTGGCGGGTACGGCGCCTGGTCACCGCATGATCGCCCTGTGTCTGGCGCTGGGCCTGGTCCAGGCCCGGCTGCCGCTGACGGAGTTCACCCTGGCCTGGACCCATTCGGTGGAGAAGGTGCGCTGGGAGGAGGACTACCGGGTGACGGCGGCGGGGCTAGAGCTCACCGCCGCCCGCGTGCAGGGCTCGGGGGCGGGTATGGAGCCGCCCGCCGGAGCCGAGCTGCGCACGGGCTGGTGGCATTACCGCCCGGCCTTGCCGCCCCTGCCGGCGCTGCGCCTGACCCTGTCCTCTTACAGCGCCGGTTACCAACTGTGCGCTGCCGGCGGCTGCCGGGCGCTGGCCGATCTGCTCGGCGGCGAGGGAGTGGTGGAGCTGACACCCTGCGCACGAGAATGACCCGAACCCTGCTCCGTGCATTTTTCACAGCCGATCTGTGCAACCGGGCCAGCGCGATTTCCGAGCATTTCGCTCATCATGCAGGCGTTGCGGACACCGGGACCCTGCCAGCCGCCACCACGCGCAACATCCCGGGTCCGCACATTCTTTCCCAGGAGGGGGATATCATGCGAGCGCAAGCCCTGCTGGTCGAGACGCTGAGCGAGTCGTCGGCGTCTCGCCGCAAATACCAGATCACCTACCGTGATCCCAAGCGCGGCGGACTGTGGGTAGGTTACCTCTACGCCGAGAACCTGCGCATGGCCTGGTTGCGCGCTCATCGCGACGGGCATAGTCCGGCCTGCATCATCGCCGTGGGCGGCGGCTCCGACGCAGACCACTACTGACCACCGGCGCGGGCCGGCGCACGGCGCGCCCGCCTGCCCCGGCTTTGGCAAAACTGCCGCTTTCGCCGATAATCCCTTGTCTTGCCGCCTCCGGCATCGCCGCCCGACCGTGCCATGCTCCACCCTTTGCACCGCCTGTTGCCCTGGTTGCTGTGCTGTCTGCTGCTCGGCGCCTGTGAGCGCCCACCCGAGCTCACCGAACTGCACGGGCGCACCATGGGCACCAGCTATAGCGTCAAGTACCTGGCCGGCGCCGCTGCCCCGGCCGCGGCGGCCTTGCAGGAGGAGATCGAGCGCCTGCTGGCGGCCATCAACAAGACCATGTCCACCTACGATCCGGACTCGGAGCTGTCGCGCTTCAATCGCGCGCCCGCCGACGACTGGGTGGCAGTATCGGTAGAGCTGTACACGGTGGTGGCCGCCGCCCGGCGCATCAGCGAGCTGAGCGACGGCGCCTTCGATATCACCGTCGGGCCGCTGGTCAACCTGTGGGGCTTCGGCCCACAGCCGCCCCGCGACCGGGTGCCCCCAGCAGCCGCCATCGCCGCTGCTCGGGAGCGGGTCGGCTACCGCATGCTGGCGCTGCGCAACCAGCCGCCGGCGCTACGCAAGACGCGCCCCGATCTGTACGTAGATCTCTCCGCCATCGCCAAGGGCTATGCCGTGGACCGGGTGGCGGAACTGCTGGAGCGCCACGCGATCCGGGATTATCTGGTGGAGATCGGCGGCGAACTGCGCGCCTCCGGCCGCAATGCCCAGGCCAGCCCGTGGCGAGTGGCCGTGGAGAAGCCGCTGGCCGGGGCGCGCAGCGTGGAAACGGTGATCGCGGTGGAGCGGGGCAGCATCGCCACCTCCGGCGACTATCGCAATTTCTTCGAGGTGGACGGCCAGCGCTATTCCCACGAGATCGACCCGCACAGCGGCTGGCCCATCGCCCATCGCCTGGCCTCGGTGACGGTAGTGGCAGACAACTGCATGGAGGCCGACGCCTGGGCCACCGCGCTGCTCGTGCTCGGCCCGCAGAACGGCCCGGCCCTGGCCGAACGCCTGGGGCTGGCAGCGCTGTTCATCAGCGGCGAGGCGGACGGCTTCCGCGAGCACGCCACCCCGGCCTTCGTCCCCTATCTGACGGGGCCATGACAAGCGCCGCCGTAGCCCCTATCATCTGATCATCCCCATTCTGCTCTGCTGATGACCCCAGCCCTCTCCATCCGCAATCTGCACAAGACCTATCCCAACGGCTTCGAAGCCCTCAAGGGTATCGACCTGGAGGTGCAACCCGGCGACTTCTTCGCCCTGCTCGGCCCCAACGGCGCCGGTAAATCCACCACCATCGGCATCGTCAGCTCGCTGGTGACCAAGACCAGCGGCGAGGTGAAGATCTTCGGCGCCGACCTCGACCGCGAACTGACCACCGCCAAGTCCTATCTCGGTCTGGTGCCGCAGGAATTCAACTTCAACCAGTTCGAGCCGGTGGAGGAGATCGTCATCAACCAGGCCGGCTATTACGGCATTCCCCGCAGCCTGGCGCGGCACCGCGCCGCGCGCTATCTCAAGCAGCTCGGCCTATGGGAGAAGCGCCGCTCCCAGGCGCGCGACCTCTCCGGCGGCATGAAGCGCCGGCTGATGATCGCCCGTGCCCTGGTGCACCAGCCGCGCCTGCTGATCCTAGACGAGCCCACCGCCGGTGTGGACATCGAGATCCGCCGCTCCATGTGGGCCTTTCTGCGCGAGATCAACGCCCAGGGCACCACCATCATCCTCACCACCCACTACCTGGAGGAGGCCGAAAGCCTGTGCCGCACCATCGCCATCATCGATGAGGGGCGCATCATCGAGTACACGCGCATGAAAGATCTGCTCGCCCAGTTGCACAGCGAGACCTTCGTGCTCAACCTGAAAGCCCCGCTGAACGGCCTGCCCACCGTGCCCGGCTACGTGCTGGAGCAGGTCGACGATACCACCCTGGAGGCGGTGGTGACCCAGGAGCAGGGCATCAACGGCCTGTTTCAGCAGCTCAGCGCTCACGGCGTCGAGGTGCTCAGCCTGCGCAACAAGACCAACCGCCTGGAAGAGCTGTTCCTGCGCCTGGTGGAACGCAAGGGAGCATGACCATGAGCCCGCACGCCCAGCTGATCGCTTTCAGCACCATCCTCATCAAAGAGGTGCTGCGCTTCGCCCGCATCTGGATCCAGACCATCCTGCCGCCGGCCATCACCACCACCCTGTACTTCATCATCTTCGGCAACCTGATCGGTACCCAGATCGGCAATATGGGCGGCTTCAGCTACATGCAGTACATCGCCCCGGGGCTGATCATGATGGCGGTGATCACCAACGCCTATTCCAACGTGGTGTCATCTTTCTTCAGCGCCAAGTTCCAGCGCCATATCGAGGAGATGGTGGTGTCGCCGCTGCCCAATTACTTGATCCTGCTCGGCTTCGTCGGCGGCGGCGTGGCGCGCGGCGCGGCGGTGGGCATGGTGGTAACGGCCATCGCCCTGTTCTTCACCGATCTCGGCGTACACCACCTGACCATCACCCTGGCCGTGATCCTGCTCACCGCCGTGCTGTTCTCCCTCGGCGGTTTTCTCAACGGCATCTACGCGCGGACCTTCGACGATATCTCCATCGTCCCCACCTTCGTACTAACCCCGCTCACCTACCTGGGCGGGGTGTTCTATTCCATCGAACTGCTCTCGCCGTTCTGGCAGAAGCTGTCCCTGCTCAACCCCATCCTCTACATGGTCAACGCCTTCCGCTACGGCATCCTCGGCGTCTCCGACATCTCCATCGCCTGGGCCTTCACCATCATCCTGGCCTTCGTGGCGGGGCTGTTCGCGTTGTGCCTGCGGCTGCTGGAGCAGGGGGTGGGGA
>DATLYF010000069.1:0-24124 GCA_035575095.1 Candidatus Competibacteraceae bacterium | reverse complement strand
TGTCCAAAGAGAAATTTGAGCGGAAGAAGCCGCATGTGAACGTGGGGACGATTGGTCACGTGGACCATGGCAAGACCACGTTGACGGCTGCGCTGACCAAGGTGGGGGCGGAGCGGTTTGGCGGCGAGTTCAAGGCCTACGACCAGATTGATGCGGCGCCGGAGGAGAAGGCGCGCGGCATCACGATTTCGACGGCGCACGTGGAGTACGAGTCGCCGGCGCGGCACTATGCGCACGTGGACTGCCCGGGGCATGCCGACTATGTGAAGAACATGATCACCGGGGCGGCGCAGATGGACGGGGCGATTCTGGTGGTGTCGGCGGCCGACGGGCCGATGCCGCAGACGCGCGAGCACATACTGCTGTCGCGGCAGGTGGGGGTGCCGTACATTGTGGTGTACATGAACAAGGCGGACATGGTGGACGATCCGGAGCTGCTGGAGCTGGTCGAGATGGAGGTGCGCGACCTGCTGACGCAGTACGGGTTTCCGGGCGATGAGACGCCGATTGTGGTGGGTTCGGCGCTGAAGGCGCTGGAGGGTGATCAGGGCGAGATTGGGGTGCCGTCGATCATCAAGCTGGTGGAGGCGCTCGATACGTACATTCCGCAGCCGCAGCGCGACATTGACAAGCCGTTTCTGATGCCGATCGAGGACGTGTTCTCGATCTCGGGGCGCGGCACGGTGGTGACGGGGCGCATCGAGCGGGGTGTGGTGAAGGTGGGCGACGAGGTGGAGATTGTGGGCATTCGCCCGACCACCAAGACCACCTGCACGGGGGTGGAGATGTTCCGCAAGCTGCTCGATCAGGGGCAGGCGGGCGACAACGTGGGGGTGTTGCTGCGCGGCACCAAGCGCGATGAGGTCGAGCGCGGGCAGGTGCTGGCCAAGCCGGGGACGATCACGCCGCACACCAAGTTTGAGGCGGAGGTGTATGTGCTCTCCAAGGAGGAGGGGGGTCGGCACACGCCGTTTTTCAAGGGGTATCGGCCGCAGTTTTATTTTCGCACCACGGACGTGACGGGGTCGGTGGACCTGCCGGAGGGGGTGGAGATGGTGATGCCGGGCGACAACATCAAGATGGTGGTGAGTCTGATTTCGCCGATTGCCATGGACGAGGGGCTGCGCTTTGCCATCCGTGAGGGTGGGCGCACTGTCGGCGCCGGCGTCGTCGCCAAGATCATCGAGTAAGGGCAGCCATGACCAGCCAGAGAATCCGTATCCGCCTGAAAGCCTTCGATCACCGCCTGATCGACCAGTCGGCCCGTGAGATCGTGGAGACCGCCAAGCGCACCGGCGCCCAGGTGCGCGGCCCGATCCCGCTGCCGACCAAGAACGAGGTCTATACGGTGCTGATCTCCCCGCACGTCAACAAGGACGCCCGGGACCAATATCAGATCCGCACCCACAAGCGGCTGATGGACATCGTCGATCCCACCGATAAGACGGTGGACGCGCTGATGAAGCTGGATCTGGCCGCCGGTGTGGATGTGCAGATCAAGCTGAACTGAGCTGAGCAACTCGCGATAACCAAACCAGGGTGATGAAGGGTGCCACCCTTCCTCTCACCCTTTTCCAACGAGGTTCTTTAAAAATGGCAATCGGACTCGTCGGCCGCAAGGCCGGTATGACCCGCGTCTTCACCGAAGACGGCGTCTCCGTGCCGGTAACCGTGATCGAGGTCGAGCCCAACCGGGTGACCCAGATCAAAACCCCCGAGGTGGATGGTTACCGGGCCTATCAGGTGACCATCGGCACCCGCCGTGCCAGCCGTGTCACCAAACCCATGGCCGGACACTATGCCAAGGCCGGCGTGGCGCCGGGCCGCGGCCTGTGGGAGTTCCGTCTCAACGAAGGCGAGGGTGGCGATCTCGCCGTGGGCGCCGAACTCAAGGTCGATGTGTTTGCCGCCGGGCAGAAGGTGGACGTCACCGGTACCAGCATTGGTAAGGGCTTCGCCGGTACCATCAAGCGTCACAACTTCTCCGGCCAGCGCCAGACCCATGGTAACTCGCTGTCGCACCGCGTGCCGGGCTCCATCGGTCAGCGCCAGACCCCGGGACGCGTGTGGAAGGGCAAGCGCATGGCGGGCCATATGGGCGCCGTACGCCGTTCGGTACAGAACCTCGAGGTTGTCCGTGTGGATGCCGAGCGCAATTTGCTGCTGGTCAAGGGTGCTGTCCCCGGTTCCAAGGGCGGCGATGTGATCATCCGTCCGGCCGTGAAGGCCCGTGGTTGAGGAGGGGGGTAGCATGGAACTCCAGGTACTGAACGCCAGCGGTGAGTCCTCCGCGCAGAAGGTTGCGGTGGCCGACGAGACTTTCGGCCGCGAGTTCAACGAGGCGCTGGTGCACCAGGTGGTGGTGGCCTATCTGGCCGGCGCCCGCGCCGGCACCCGTGCCCAGAAGACCCGCTCTGAGGTCAGCGGCGGCGGTGCCAAACCCTTCCGCCAGAAGGGTACCGGCCGCGCCCGTGCCGGCACCATCCGCAGCCCGTTGTGGCGCGGCGGTGGCAAGGTCTTTGCCGCTCGCCCCCAGGACCACTCGCAGAAGGTCAACAAGAAGATGTACCGTGCCGCGCTGCGCTCTATCTTCTCCGAGCTGGTGCGCCAGGAGCGTCTGCTGGTAGTGGACGAGCTGAAGGTGGCCGAGCCCAAGACCAAGCTCATGGTTGATCGGCTCAAGACCTTGGGCGTGGCCGATAGCGTCCTGCTGGTGACCGAGGATGTGGACATGAATCTGTTCCTGGCTGCCCGCAACCTGCCCAAGGTGGATGTGCGCGACGTGGCCGGTCTGGACCCGGTCAGTCTGATCGGTTTTGACAAGGTAGTGATCACCGTTCCGGCGCTGGAGCGGGTGGGGGAGTGGCTGGCATGAATCAGGAACGCTTGATGAAGGTGCTGCTGGCGCCGCACGTCTCGGAGAAGAGCACGACTGTCGCCGACAAGCACAACCAGGTGACGTTCAGGGTGGCCACCGATGCCACCAAGGCCGAGATCAAGGGCGCCGTGGAACTGCTCTTCAACGTCAAGGTGAAGGGTGTGACGGTGGTCAACATGAAGGGCAAGGTCAAGCGCTTCGGCGCCCGCTACGGCCGCCGCTCCGACTGGAAGAAGGCCTACGTCAGCCTAGAGGCCGGTCAGGAAATCGACTTCCTCGGCGGCGCGGCGGGGCAGGTTTCCTGAGTCTGCTCCCCCGTTCCGGAGATACTGGAATTGAAGGTCTACGACTATGCCGATCGTTAAGCAAAAACCGACCTCCCCGGGCCGCCGCTTCGTGGTCAAGGTGGTCACCCCAGAATTGCACAAGGGGGCCCCCTATGCGCCGCTGCTGGAGAAACAGACCAGGTCCGGCGGACGCAACAACATGGGCCGCATCACTACCCGGCACCAAGGTGGCGGCCACAAGCAGCACTACCGGATCATCGACTTCAAGCGCGACAAGGACAACATTCCGGCCCGCGTCGAGCGCTTGGAGTACGATCCCAACCGGACCGCGCACATCGCCTTGCTGCTCTACGCCGATGGCGAGCGCCGCTACATCATCGCTCCCAAAGGAGTGAGCGCCGATACTACCTTGATGTCCGGTGCCGCGGCGCCGATCAAGCCCGGCAACGCGCTGCCGCTGCGTAACATCCCGGTGGGCAGCACCGTGCACTGTGTCGAGCTCAAGCCTGGCAAGGGTGCCCAGCTGGCGCGCAGCGCCGGCGCCTCGGTGCAGCTAGTAGCCCGCGAGGGCATCTACGCTACCCTGCGCCTGCGCTCTGGCGAGATGCGCAAGGTTCATGCCGACTGCAAGGCCACTATCGGTGAGGTCGGCAACGGCGAGCACAACCTGCGTTCCCTTGGCAAGGCTGGCGCCAAGCGCTGGCGCGGCATCCGCCCCACCGTCCGCGGTGTGGCCATGAACCCGGTGGATCACCCACACGGCGGTGGTGAGGGGCGCACCTCGGGTGGCCGTCACCCAGTGACGCCGTGGGGCGTGCCTACCAAGGGTTACAAGACCCGCAAGAACAAGCGCACCAACAAGATGATCGTGCGCCGCCGCAACGCCAAGTAATTCCGAGAGGGTATAGACGTGCCGCGTTCCATCAAGAAAGGGCCGTTCGTCGACCTCCATCTGATCAAGAAGGTGGAGCAGGCGGTGGCTACGAGCAGCAAGAAGCCGATCAAGACCTGGTCGCGCCGCTCCATGATCCTGCCCGAGATGATCGGGCTGACCATCGCGGTGCACAACGGCCGTCAGCACGTGCCGTTGCTGATCACCGAGAATATGGTGGGCCACAAACTGGGCGAGTTCGCCGCCACCCGCACCTTCAAGGGGCATGCGGCGGACAAGAAGTCCAAGTAAGGAGAGGCCGAGATGCAAGCTTTCGCCAAACTGAAGTACGCCCGCATCTCCCCGCAGAAGGCCCGCCTGGTGGCCGACCAGGTGCGCGGTCTGCCGGTGGACCGTGCCCTGCAATTGCTGACCTTCAGCAACAAGAAGGCCGCTGCCCTGATCAAGGGCGTGCTGGAGTCGGCCATCGCCAACGCCGAGCACAATGAGGGCGCCGACATCGACGAGCTCAAGGTCAGCGCCATCTGCGTCGACGAGGGTCCGGTGCTGAAGCGCATGCACGCCCGTGCCAAGGGCCGCGGCAACCGCATCGTCAAGCGCACCAGCCACATCGTGGTGACGGTGGCCGAGAAATAGGAGAGGACGTAATGGGTCAGAAAGTACATCCGACGGGGTTCCGTCTCGGCATTGCGTCCGATTGGACTTCCAAGTGGTATGCCGACAAGAAGATCTTTCCGGATTTCCTGGAAACCGATCTGCGAGTGCGCGAATTCCTGAAGAAGAAGCTGTCCAGCGCCTCGGTCAGCCGCATCCAGATCGAGCGTCCGGCGCGCACCGCCCACATCACCATCCACACTGCCCGTCCCGGCGTGGTGATCGGCAAGAAGGGCGAGGACATCGAGGCTCTGCGCAAGGAAGTCGCCGCGATGATGGGTGTGCCGGTGCACATCAACATCGAGGAGATCCGCAAGCCCGAGCTGGATGCCCAGTTGGTGGCCGAGAGCGTGGCTCAGCAGCTCGAGCGGCGCATCATGTTCCGCCGCGCCATGAAGCGGGCTGTAACTAATGCTATGCGTTTAGGTGCGCAAGGTATTAAAATAAATGTTTCGGGTCGTTTAAATGGTGCCGAAATCGCCCGCACCGAGTGGTATCGGGAAGGCCGAGTGCCCCTGCACACTCTGCGCGCCGACATCGACTACGGCTTCGCCGAGGCCCAGACCACCTATGGCGTCATCGGCGTCAAGGTTTGGATCTTCAAGGGCGAAGTCTTCGGTCTGGACAAGCAGGGCAGCGAGGCCAAGGCGGAGAAAGCCGCGGTCAGCTGAAGCGCTGGCAGAGCTATTGCCATGGAACTCCGCGCCTTGCGTTCGCGGAGTTCCTTTTTTGAGTCATCAGGGGCAAGACAACCATGTTGCAGCCGAAAAGAACCAAATTCCGCAAGCAGCGGAAAGGCCGTAACCGCGGTGTTGCCACCAGCGGCAACAAGGTGAGCTTCGGCGAGTACGGGCTGAAGAGCGCCGGCCGCGGGCGTATCACCGCGCGCCAGATCGAGGCGGCGCGCCGCGCCATCAACCGCTATGTAAAGCGTGGCGGCAAGCTCTGGATCCGCATCTTCCCGGACGTGCCGATCACCCAGAAGCCGCTGGAAGTGCGTATGGGTAGCGGTAAGGGTAACGTCGAGTACTGGGTGGCCAAGGTCCAGCCCGGTCGCATGCTGTACGAGATCGAAGGGGTTTCCGAAGAGGTCGCCCGCGAAGCCTTCCGCCTGGCGGCGGCCAAGCTTCCCGTGCAGACGGTGTTCGTGAACCGGACGGTGATGTGATGAAGGCCAGCGAACTTCGCCAAAAGAGTGTTGAGGAGCTGAAGCAGGAGCGTCTGGCCCTGCTTCGGGAGCAGTTCAACCTGCGCATGCAAAGGGCCACCGGTCAATTGGCCAAGCCGCATCTGTTCCAGCAGGTGCGTAAGAACATCGCGCGCATCAATACCATCCTCAACGAAAAGGCAGGTAAAGCATGAGCACGGAAAATCAGGTTGCTCGCACCATGACCGGGCGTGTCACCAGTAACAAGATGGACAAGACCATCACCGTGCTGGTCGAGCGGCTGGTGCGCCACCCCGTATACGGCAAGTACGTGCGTCGCTCCACCAAACTGCATGCCCACGATGCGAACAATGAGTGCCGCGAGGGTGACGTGGTGGTCGTCGAGCAGTGCCGTCCTTTGTCCAAGACCAAGGCATGGCGGCTGGTGAAGATCCTCGAGCGTGCGGCGCAGTGAGCGACGTTTCCCGAGCAGCCATTTGAACGGTACAGAACCATGATTCAGATGCAGACTATGCTGGACGTCGCCGACAATAGCGGCGCGCGTCGCCTGATGTGCATCAAGGTGTTGGGTGGGTCGCACCGCCGTTACGCCCAGATCGGTGACATCATCAAGGTCAGCGTGAAAGAGGCCATCCCCCGCGGCAAGGCCAAGAAGGGCGAGGTCTACAATGCCGTGGTGGTGCGCACCAAGAAGGGCGTGCGCCGTGACGACGGTTCGGTGATCCGTTTCGACGGCAACGCCGCGGTGCTGCTGAACAACAAGCTGGAGCCGATCGGTACCCGTATCTTCGGGCCGGTGACCCGTGAGCTGCGTAGCGAGCGGTTCATGAAGATCATCTCCCTGGCTCCGGAAGTGCTGTAACAAGCCTGGAGAACACGGCGATGCGTAAGATCAAGAAGGGCGATGAGGTAGTGGTCATCGCCGGTAAGGACAAGGGCCGCCGGGGCTCGGTCATCCGCATGATGGAGAACGACCGTGTGCTGGTGGAGGGCATCAACCTGGTGAAGCGTCACACCAAGCCCAATCCGGCTCGCGGCGTGGCGGGTGGCATCATCGAGCGGGAGGCCCCCATCCACGTGTCCAACGTGATGCTGTTCAACCCTGCCACCCAGAAGGGTGACCGGGTGGGCATCCGTACCCTCGAGGACGGCCGCAAGGTGCGCTACTTCAAGTCTAACAACGAAGTTGTGGACGCTTAAGGTTCAGGGCCATGGCAGCAAGACTACAGCAGTATTACCGCGACGAGGTCGTGCCCAAGCTGCGCGAGCAGTTCGGCTACAAGAACGTCATGGAAGTCCCCCGCATCACCAAGATCACCCTGAACATGGGGGTGGGCGAGGCCGTAGGTGACAAGAAGGTGATGGAGCACGCCGTCAGCGATCTGGCCCAGATCGCTGGCCAGAAACCGATCGTGACCAAGGCCCGCAAGTCCGTGGCCGGTTTCAAGATCCGCGAGGGCTGGCCGATCGGCTGCAAGGTGACTCTGCGTCGTGACCGCATGTACGAGTTCCTGGATCGGCTGATCAATATCGCCATCCCCCGCATCCGTGACTTCCGCGGCCTGAGCTCGCGCTCCTTCGACGGCCAGGGCAATTACAGCATGGGCGTGCGCGAGCAGATCATATTCCCGGAGATCGACTACGATCGTATCGACGCGCTGCGTGGGCTGGACATCACCATCACCACCACCGCCCGCACCGACGAAGAGGGGCAGGCGCTGCTAGCGGCGTTCAACTTTCCGTTCCGTACTTGAGGTGACCAGGCATGGCCAAGACCTCCATGATCAACCGCGAGCAGAAGCGCCGAGAGCTGGTGGAGAAGTACGCTGCCAAGCGCGCTGAGCTCAAGGAAATCATCCGCAATCCGGCTTCCAGTGATGAGCAGCGTCGTGAGGCGCAGCTCAAGCTGCAGGCTCTGCCCCGGGACGCCAGCCCGGTGCGGACCCATAACCGTTGCCGTCTGACCGGCCGCCCCCACGCCTTCTATCGCAAGTTCGGTCTATGCCGTAACAAGCTGCGTGAGGCCGCCATGCGCGGCGACATCCCCGGTCTGCGCAAGGCCAGTTGGTAAGCGCAGGCCATCGCGTAGTGTTAAGTTCAGGACGGTTCCCGGGCGGGAACGCGTCCGATACTGACAACTAGGAGTTCTTTCAAAATGAGCATGACGGACCCCATTGCGGACATGCTGACGCGTATCCGCAACGCCCAGGCCGCCGCCAAGGCGCAAGTAAGCCTGCCTTCCTCCAAGCTCAAGCTGGCCATCGCCAAGGTGTTGAAGGAAGAAGGCTACATCACCGACTACAGCGTCGCCGAGCAGGATGGCAAGCCCGTGCTGACCGTCGCCTTGAAATATTATCAGGGCCGTCCGGTGATCGAGACTTTGCAGCGTGTCAGCCGCCCTGGCCTGCGCGTGTTCAAAGGCAAGGACGAGCTGCCCAAGGTACAGGGCGGTCTCGGCGTGGCTATCGTTTCCACCTCGCGCGGTGTCATGAGCGATCGTGCGGCGCGCGCTGCCGGACATGGCGGCGAAGTCCTTTGTATCGTTGCCTGATTACCGGGGGCCATCATGTCTCGTGTTGCCAAGAAACCGATCGTCCTGCCCAAGGGCGTGGACGTGACCATCAACGAGCGTGCAGTAGTCGTCAAGGGTGCCAAGGGCTCTCTACAGCTCAACCTGCATCCTGCCGTCCGCGTGGTGAAGGAAGACAACATCGTCAAGGTCTTCACCAATCCGGCCAACGAGAATCGTGCCATGGCCGGTACCACCCGAGCGCTGCTCAATAACATGGTGACCGGCGTCAGTGCGGGCTTCGAGCGCAAGCTCACGCTGGTCGGCGTGGGCTATCGTGCCCAGGCCCAGGGCAAGATACTGAACCTGACTCTCGGCTTCTCCCATCCCGTCAACTTCAAGGTGCCAGACGGGATCACCATCGAAACCCCGAGCCTGACCGAGATCCTGGTCAAGGGCATGGACAAGCAGCTGGTGGGTGAAGTGGCCGCCAAGATCCGTGCCTTCCGGCCGCCGGAGCCGTACAAGGGCAAGGGCGTGCGTTATGCGGACGAGCAGATCGTCCTGAAAGAAGCCAAGAAGAAGTAAAGGTTAGCCGATATGGATAAGAAAGCAGCACGTTTGCGTCGTGGCCTGCGGACGCGGATGAAGATTCGCGAGCTGGGCGTCTATCGGCTGTGCGTGCACCGCACGCCCCGCCATATCTATGCCCAGGTGATCACCCCCGATGGCGGTCATGTGGTGGCTGCCGCCTCCACCTTGGAGGCCAATCTGCGCCAGGGTCTGAAGAGCACGGGTAATATCGAGGCCGCCAAGGCGGTAGGCAAGGCGATTGCCGAGAAAGCCAAGGCCGCCGGCATCGAGCAGGTCGCCTTCGATCGCTCCGGCTTCCGCTACCATGGTCGGGTCAAGGCCCTGGCCGACGCCGCCCGTGAAAACGGCTTGCAGTTCTAAAGGGTTTCGAGAATGGCGACGAATATAGAGAGCTCCCAGAATACCGACGGGTTGCAGGAGAAACTGATCGCCGTCAACCGTGTGGCCAAGGTGGTCAAGGGCGGCCGGCAGTTCGGCTTCACTGCCCTGACCGTGGTCGGCGATGGTAACGGCCGGGTCGGCTTCGGCTACGGCAAGGCCCGCGAGGTGCCCACCGCCATCCAGAAGGCGATGGACAAGGCGCGCAAGAACATGCGCACCATCCCCCTCAACGGCAGCACCTTGCAGTATCCGCTGAAGGGCACCCACGGTGCAGCCAAGGTTTTCATGCAGCCTGCCTCCGAAGGTACCGGCATCATTGCCGGCGGCGCCATGCGCGCCGTGTTCGAGGTGATGGGCGTGAAGGACGTGCTGGCCAAATGCATTGGCTCGCGCAACCCCATCAACGTGGTGCGCGCCACCCTCAACGGCCTGACCGGTATGGCCGCTCCTGAGCGCGTGGCGGCGAAGCGCGGCAAGACTGTGGACGAGATCCTGGGGTAAGCCATGGCCGACAAGCAGTTGAAATTGACCCTGGTGAAGAGCCTGAACGGCCGTCTGGAGTCTCACAAGGCCTGCGTGCGCGGTCTCGGCCTGCGGCGGATGCACCACACGGTGACCGTCGCCGATACCCCCGAGAACCGCGGCATGATCGGCAAGGTGTCGTACCTGCTCAAGGTTGAGGAGGCCTAATCATGCGTCTGAACACTCTCAAGCCGGCTGCCGGCAGCAAGCCCGCTGGCAAGCGCCTCGGGCGCGGTATCGGCTCCGGTCTGGGCAAGACCGGCGGCCGCGGCCACAAGGGTCAGCACGCCCGCTCCGGCGGGTTTCACAAGGTGGGCTTCGAGGGCGGTCAGATGCCGTTGCAGCGCCGCCTGCCCAAGATTGGCTTCCGCTCCATGACCAGTGCCGATACCGCCGAGGTGCGGCTGTCGGAGCTCAATCGGGTGCAGGCCGAGGTGATCGACCTGGATGCGCTGAAGGCGGCCAACCTGGTGCCCATCCAGGCCAAATACGCCAAGGTGGTGCTGTCGGGCGAGCTGACCAAGGCCGTGACCGTGTGCGGTCTAGCCCTGACCAAGGGTGCCCGGGCGGCGATCGAAGCGGCCGGCGGTAAGATCGAAGAGTAAACCCTATGGCGGCGTCCCTGCCTTCTCTCGGCAAAATGACGGAGCTGCGCCAGCGCCTGCTGTTCCTGCTGGGCGCCTTGGTGGTGTTCCGCATCGGCTCGTTCATCCCGGTGCCCGGCATCGATCCGGTGGCCATGGCGGAGCTGTTCAATCAGCAGCGCGGCACCATCCTGGACATGTTCAACATGTTCTCCGGTGGCGCGCTGTCGCGGTTGTCCATCTTCGCTCTGGGGATCATGCCGTACATCTCCGCCTCCATCATCATTCAGCTGATGACGGTGGTGGTGCCGGCCCTGGAGCAGCTCAAGAAGGAGGGCAATACGGGGCGGCGTAAGCTTACCCAGTACACCCGTTATCTGACGGTGGCCTTGGCCCTGTTCCAGTCCATCGGCGTCAGCGTCGCGCTACAGAGCCAGACGGTGGGCGGGGCAAGTGTGGTGGTCGCGCCGGGCATCGGCTTCATCTTCACTGCCGCCGTGACCTTGGTGACCGGCACCATGTTCCTCATGTGGCTGGGCGAGCAGGTGACCGAGCGTGGTATCGGCAATGGCATCTCCATGATCATCTTCGCCGGTATCGTCGCCGGGCTGCCGACAGCCATCGGTGGCACCTTGGAGCTGGCCCGTACCGGCGAACTGCATGTCATGCTGGTGCTGTTTTTGCTGTTCCTGGCGTTGGCGGTGACCGCTTTCGTCATCTTTGTCGAGCGCGGCCAACGTCGGATCACGGTGAATTACGCCAAGCGCCAGCAGGGACGGCGGGTGTATGCCGCACAGAGTACCCATCTGCCGCTGAAGCTGAACATGTCGGGGGTGATCCCGCCCATTTTCGCCTCCAGCCTGATCCTGTTCCCCGCTACCCTGGGCAGTTGGTTTGGTAACGCCCAAGGCATGGGCTGGCTGCGCGATCTCAGCTCCACCCTATCGCCGGGGCAGCCGCTATACGTGGCACTGTACGCCGGGTTAATCATCTTCTTCTGTTTCTTCTATACCGCCCTGGTGTTCAACTCTAAGGAGACGGCGGAGCAGTTGAAGAAGTCCGGCGCTTTCATTCCCGGCATCCGCCCAGGCCTGCAGACCGCCGGCTATATCGACAAGGTGCTGACCCGGCTGACTCTGGCCGGTGCCATTTACATCACCGCCGTCTGCTTGCTGCCCGAGTTCCTGATCCTGTACTGGCACGTGCCGTTCTACTTCGGTGGCACCTCGCTGCTGATCATTGTGGTGGTGGTGATGGACTTCATGGCCCAGGTCCAGGCACACCTGATGTCACACCAGTACGAGAGCCTGATGAAGAAGGCCAGCTTCAAGGGCGGGCCGGCCGGGCTGGTTCGCTAGAGCGTATTCGATCGTCGCAACGCCGGTTCGTGAGAGCCGGCTTTTCGTGGGAGATTCGAGATGAAAGTTCGTGCTTCTGTGAAGAAGATCTGCCGTAACTGCAAGATCATTCGCCGGGAAGGCACCGTCCGGGTGATCTGCAAGGACGCCCGGCACAAGCAGCGCCAGGGCTGAGTCCCGTTAAATTGTTGATTCGAATCGCGCATTCCGTTAAAGTTACGCGTTTACCGTACCCGGCCCGGCGCGATTGATCGAGGAGCTTAATGCATGGCCCGTATTGCAGGCATCAACATCCCGGTGAATAAGCATGCGGTGATCGCATTGCAGTCCATCTACGGTATCGGTCCGACCCGCGCCCGTCAGATCTGCGCGGCCGCCGGCGTTGCTCCGGACGCCAAGGTCAAGGATCTGGTCGAGGCTCAGGTGGACGCCCTGCGTGCCGAGGTCGCCAAATTCACCGTGGAGGGCGATTTGCGCCGCGAAGTGTCCATGAGCATCAAGCGCTTGATGGACCTGGGCTGCTACCGCGGTTTGCGTCACCGCCGCGGCCTGCCGGTGCGCGGTCAGCGCACCCGTACCAATGCCCGCACCCGCAAGGGGCCGCGGCGCGCGGTTCGCAAATAAATCCAACAACCATCTTTTTCGATTAGGTCATCAGGATGGCAAAGCCGGTCACCAAGGCGCGTAAGCGTGTCAAGAAGAACGTTGTTGACGGTGTGGCGCACATCCACGCCTCTTTCAACAACACCATCATCACCATCACCGACCGCCAGGGTAACACACTGGCCTGGGCTACTGCCGGTGGCTCCGGTTTCCGCGGCTCGCGCAAGAGCACGCCGTTCGCAGCCCAGGTAGCGGCTGAGAAGGCCGGTAGCATCGTCAAGGAGTTCGGGGTCAAGAACCTCGAGGTGAATGTCAAGGGTCCCGGTCCGGGCCGTGAGTCCGCGGTGCGCGCCCTGAACGCCGCCGGTTTCAAGATCACCAACATCACGGACGTCACCCCGATCCCCCATAACGGCTGCCGTCCGCCCAAGAAGCGTCGCGTCTGACCGAGGAGTTTCATCGTGGCCAGATATATCGGTCCCAAGTGCAAGCTGAGCCGGCGTGAGGGCGTCGATCTTCAACTGAAGTCCGCTGCGCGCCCGCTGGAGTCCAAGTGCAATCTGGAGCGGGCCCCCGGCCAGCACGGCGCCCGCCGTCCGCGCCTGTCCGACTACGGCCTGCAGCTGCGCGAGAAGCAGAAGCTGCGCCGTATCTACGGCGTGCTGGAGCGGCAGTTCCGCAATTACTACAAGGAGGCCGCGCGTCTCAAGGGCTCCACCGGCGAGAATCTGCTCAAGCTGCTGGAGTGCCGCCTGGACAACGTGGTCTACCGCATGGGCTTCGGCACCACCCGTGCCGAGGCGCGGCAGCTGGTATCCCACAAGGCCATCCTGGTCAACGGCAAGTGCGTCAATATCCCGTCCTACCAGGTCAAGGCCGAGGACGTGATCTCGGTGCGCGAGAAGAGCCGCAACCAGGCGCGCATCCAGTACGCTCTGCAGCTGGCCCAGTCCGGCGGTTTCGCCGAGTGGGTCGACGTCGATGTCAACAAGATGAGCGGCGTCTTCAAGCGCGTTCCGGATCGCAGCGACCTGCCCGCGGATATCAACGAGTCCCTGGTCGTGGAGTTGTACTCCAAATAATTGACCCTCGGGGGGAAATCTCAGATGTCGGGTACTTTTGATCTGCTCAAGCCGCGCGTGGTTGATGTCGACATCATCAGCCCGAAGCAGGCTCGGGTCACCCTGGAGCCGCTGGAGCGCGGTTTCGGCCATACCCTGGGTAACGCGCTGCGCCGCATCCTGCTCTCCTCCATCTCTGGTGCTGCCATCGTGGAATGCGAGATCGATGGGGTGCTGCACGAGTACTCCTCCATCGAGGGCGTGCAGGAGGACGTCATCGATATCCTGCTCAACCTCAAGGGTATCGCGCTGATCCTGCACGAGGGCAACGAGGCGACGCTGAGCCTGACCAAGAAGGGGCCCGGTGTGGTGGTGGCCGGCGATATCGAGACCCCCCACAACGTGGAGATCCTCAACCGCGCCCATGTCATCGCCAATCTCACCAAGAGCGGCGAGCTGAACATGAAGCTCAAAGTGGAGAAGGGGCGGGGTTACCAGCCGGTGGCGCAGCGCCTGCACGCCGACGACAGCAACCGGCCCATCGGCCGCCTGCAACTGGATGCCTCCTTCAGTCCCATCGTCCGGGTCAGCTACAAGGTGGAGAGCGCCCGCGTCGAGCGCCGCACCGACCTGGACAAGCTGATCATCCACCTGGAGACCAACGGCACCATCGATCCCGAGCAGGCCATCCGCCAGGCGGCCAACATTCTGCTGGACCAGCTCTCGGTGTTCGTGGATCTCAAGGGCAAGGTGGAAGCGCCGCCCGTGCCCGAGCCGGTGGACATCGATCCCATCCTGCTGCGGCCGGTGGACGATCTGGAGCTGACCGTGCGCTCCGCTAACTGCCTCAAGGCCGAGAGCATCTACTACATCGGCGACCTGATCCAGCGCACCGAGGTGGAGTTGCTCAAGACCCCCAATCTTGGCAAGAAGTCGCTCACTGAGATCAAGGACGTGCTGGCCCAGCACGGCCTGTCCCTGGGGATGAAGCTGGACAACTGGCCGCCGCCGGGGTTGGGTGGCGATAAGACCGACGCCGCCTGAGGCCAACGTCGCAACGCTTGTGTAAGGAATCGCCGAAATGCGCCATCGTCAATCGGGACGCAAACTGAACCGCACCAGCAGCCACCGCGAAGCCATGTTCCGTAACATGGCCGCCTCGCTGCTGGCCCATGAAGTGATCAAGACCACCCTCCCCAAAGCCAAGGAGTTGCGCCGCGTCGCCGAGCCGCTGATCACCCTGGCCAAGGAGGACAGCGTGGCCCGCCGCCGCTTGGCTTTTGCCCGGCTGCGCAACCGCGAGGTGGTGACTAAGCTGTTCAATGAGCTGGGGCCGCGCTACAAGAGCCGTCCGGGCGGCTATTTGCGCATTCTCAAGTGCGGCTTCCGCCCTGGCGACAACGCCCCGCTGGCCTATGTGGAGCTGGTGGATCGGCCGGAGCCGGCCGCCGCTGCCGCCGAGTAAGCGCGGTCGAGTCAGGAAAAAGCCGGGTTCCCACCCGGCTTTTTTCGTTGGAGGAACGCATGCTGGTGCTGTATACCGACTTCGGCTGGCAGGGCCCCTACGTCGGCCTGCTCAAGGCGGCGCTGTACCGCTATGCCCCCACGGTGCCGGTGATCGATCTGTTCCACGACCTGCCGCCCTTCGACGTGCAGGCGGCGGCCTATCTGCTGGCCCAGTATGCCCTGGAATTCCCGACGGGCACGGTATTCGTCGGGGTGGTCGATCCGGGGGTCGGTAGCGCGCGCCCCGGCATCATCCTGGAGGCCGACGGCCGCACCTACGTCGGCCCTGACAACGGCCTGTTCGACCGCGTCGCCGCCCGCGCCCTGGAGATCCGCTGCCGCCGTATCATCTGGCGCAGCACGCGTCTGTCCGCCACCTTCCACGGCCGCGACCTGTTCGGCCCGGTAGCGGCCATGCTGGCTCAGGGCACAGCGCACCCGGACGAACTGGGCGATCCTCACGAGTTACGGCTGAAGGAATGGCCGGACGAGCTGGCCCGCATCGTCTATGTCGACCGCTACGGCAATGCCATGACCGGCATCCGCGCTGCGGCGCTGGAGGCCGAGACCCGGCTGCAGATTGGCCATCATCAACTGGTGCGGGCGCGCACCTACGACGACGTGCCGCCAGGGGAGGGGTTCTGGTATGAGAACTCCAGCGGGCTGGTGGAAATCGCTGTCAACCAGGGCATGGCGGCGCTGCACTACAGCTTGTCGCCGGGTGTGCCGGTGACGCTGCTGGGCCCGGCGCGCGGAATCATTCGCCCGCGCTGAAAGCAGCGCGCGCCGCCGCCTCCGGCCGCTCCAGCAGCGGGCGCAGGAAACGCCCGGTATAGCTGGTAGGGTGACGGGCGATGTCCTCCGGCGTGCCGGTCGCCACCACCTGCCCGCCGCGCTGCCCGCCCTCCGGACCTAGATCAATGATCCAGTCGGCGGTCTTGATTACGTCCAGGTTGTGCTCGATGACCACGATGGTGTTGCCGTGGTCGCGCAGGGTGTGCAGCACCCGCAGGAGCTGCTCGATGTCATGGAAGTGCAGGCCGGTGGTGGGCTCGTCGAGGATGTACAGGGTGCGGCCGGTATCGCGCTTGGACAGCTCCCGAG
The DNA here is from genome assembly GCA_035575095.1 of Candidatus Competibacteraceae bacterium. Taxonomy (GTDB): domain Bacteria; phylum Pseudomonadota; class Gammaproteobacteria; order Competibacterales; family Competibacteraceae; genus DATLYF01. The sequence goes on along the minus strand of DATLYF010000069.1, from coordinate 8,023 downwards.
CCAGCTTGACCCGCTGCGCCTCGCCGCCGGACAGAGTGGTGGCGCTCTGGCCGAGCTTGATGTAGCCCAGCCCCACCTCGATCAGCATGGCGAGTTTGCGGTGGATGACCGGCACCGCATCGAAGAAGTCCAGGGCATCCTCCACGGTCATCTCCAGCACCTCGTGGATGTTGCACCCCTTGTAGCGGATATCGAGGGTCTCACGGTTGTAGCGTTGTCCCTTGCATATGTCGCAGGGCACGTAGATGTCCGGCAGAAAGTGCATCTCCACCTTGATCACCCCGTCGCCCTGGCAGGCCTCACAGCGCCCGCCCTTGACGTTGAAGCTGAAGCGACCCGGGTCGTAGCCGCGCGAGCGCGCCTCCTGGGTGCCGGCGAACAGCTCGCGGATGGGGGTGAGCAGGCCGGTATAGGTGGCCGGGTTGGAGCGCGGGGTGCGGCCGATTGGGCTCTGGTCGATGTTGACCACCTTGTCGATGCTTGCCAGGCCCTCGACGTCGCGTACCGGCGCCGGTGCCTCGCTGGCTTCGTTGAGTTCGCGCGCCACGTAACGGTACAGGGTGTCATTGATCAGGGTGGATTTGCCGGAGCCGGACACTCCGGTGATGCAGGTCATCAGCCCCAAGGGGATGTCCACGGTCACATCCTGCAGGTTGTTGCCGCGGGCACCGACGATGCGCAGCACCTTGCCGGTATCGAAGGCAGTGCGCCGCGCCGGCAGGTGGATGCGACGCCGCCCGGACAGGTACTGGCCGGTCAGCGAGGCGGGATGGGCGGCGATGTCCGCGGGCCGGCCCTGGGCTACCACCCGGCCGCCATGCACCCCGGCGCCGGGGCCGATGTCGACCACGTAGTCGGCGCTACGGATGGCGTCCTCGTCGTGTTCCACCACGATCACCGTATTGCCCATGTCGCGCAGCCGCAGCAGGGTAGACAGCAGGCGCTCGTTGTCGCGCTGATGCAGGCCGATGGAGGGTTCGTCGAGGATGTACATCACCCCCACCAGGCCGGCGCCGATCTGCGAGGCCAGGCGGATGCGCTGGGCCTCGCCGCCGGAGAGGGTGTCGGCGCTGCGCTCCAGGTTGAGGTAGTCCAGGCCGACGTTGACCAGGAAGGACAGCCGGTCGCGGATCTCCTTGACGATCTTGGCAGCGATCTCGCCGCGCCGGCCGGGCAGTTGCAGATGCTCGAACCAGGTCAGCGCCTCCCCCACCGGCAGGGCAGTCAGCTCCGGCAAGGTCCTGTCGGCCACCCAGACGTGGCGTGCGGCGCGGTTGAGGCGGGTGCCGGCGCAGCTCGGGCAGGCACGGATGGAGAGATACTTGGCCAGCTCGTCGCGTACCGTGCCCGATTCGGTCTCACGGTAGCGCCGCTCCATGTTGGGGATGATGCCCTCGAAGGGATGACGGCGGATGCTGATCTCGCCGCGCGGGCTGAGATACTCGAAGTCGATGGGCTCGCCGCCGCTGCCATAGAGCACGGCGTCGCGCACCGGCTGCGGCAGCTCATGGAACGGCGTCTCCACGTCGAAACCGTAATGCCGGGCCAGGGAGCGGACCAGCTGAAAGTAGTAGGTGTTGCGCCGGTCCCAGCCGCGGATGGCGCCGCCGGCCAGGCTCAGGTGGGGATGGGTGATCACCCGCTGCGGATCGAAGAACTGCTTCACCCCCAGGCCGTCACAATCGGGGCAGGCGCCCATCGGGTTATTGAAGGAGAACAGCCGTGGCTCCAACTCGGCGATGGCGTAGCCGCACACCGGGCAGGCGAAGCCGGTGGAGAATAGCAGTTCGGCCTGCCCGGGATCGTCCAGGCTGGCGACCTTGGCCAGGCCGTTGGCGAGCTTGAGCGCAGTCTCGAAGGATTCGGCCAGGCGCAGGCCGAGGCCGTCGGGGCGCACCTTGAAGCGGTCCACCACCACCTCGATGCTGTGCTTGCGCTTGAGATCCAGGGCCGGAGCCGCGTCCAGCTCCACTAGCTCACCATCGATGCGGGCGCGGATGAAGCCCTGGGCGCGCAGTTCCTCCAGCAGCTTGAGATGCTCGCCCTTGCGCTCCTGTACCACCGGGGCGAGCAGCATCCAGCGCGACTCGGCGGGCAGCTGCAGCACCTGGTCCACCATTTGGCTCACCGTCTGGGCATCGAGGACGATGCCGTGATCCGGGCAGCGCGGGATACCGACGCGGGCGAACAGCAGGCGCAGATAGTCGTAGATCTCGGTGATGGTGCCGACGGTGGAGCGGGGGTTGTGGGAGGTCGATTTCTGCTCGATGGAGATGGCCGGGGACAGTCCCTCGATGTGGTCCACATCTGGCTTCTCCATCATCGACAGGAACTGGCGGGCGTAGGCGGACAGGGATTCCACGTAGCGCCGCTGGCCCTCGGCATAGATGGTGTCGAAGGCCAGGGAGGACTTGCCGGAACCCGACAGCCCGGTGATCACGATCAGCCGGTCGCGGGGCAGATCGAGATCAATGTTCTGCAGGTTATGGGTGCGGGCACCGCGGATGCGTATGGTATCCATGATTTTCCCGTGCCAGGCCAAACTGTTACTATACGAGGTCGCAATCGAGTCAGGCAAAGGTTGGTCGGGCATGGGTGAGGGCGGCGGCGTAGGCAAGATGACGGCGGGTGAACAGCGGGCGGCGCTATCCCTGGCCGGGCTGTTCGTGGTACGCATGCTCGGCCTGTTCCTGATTCTGCCGGTGTTCAGCCTCTACGCCGAGAGCCTGGCGGGTTCCACTCCGGCTCTGGCCGGTCTGGCCATCGGCATCTACGGCCTCAGCCAGGCGCTGCTGCAGATTCCCTTCGGCGTCTGGTCCGACCGCTACGGGCGCAAGCGCATGATCCTCATCGGCTTGGGGATGTTCGCCGCCGGTGGCGTGATCGCCGCACTCAGCGATTCCATCCACGGCGTCATCATCGGCCGCGCCCTGCAGGGCGCCGGGGCCATCGCTGCGGCGGTGCTGGCCTTGGCCGCCGACCTCACCCGCGAAGAGCACCGCACCAAGGTGATGGCGCTGATCGGTGTCAGCATCGGCGTCTCCTTCGCCCTGTCCATGGTGCTGGGGCCGCTGCTCAACGGCTGGATCGGGGTGCGCGGCATCTTCTGGGTGTGCGTGGCCCTGGCCCTGGCCGGCATGGCGGTGACGCTGTGGCTGGTGCCGGAGCCAGCGCAGGGCATCGCCACGGGGGGCGCCCAGGCCCGTCCCGGCTCCTTCCGCCACGTGCTGCTCGACCCGCAGTTGCTGCGCCTGGATGCCGGCGTGGCCATCCTCCACCTGCTGCTCACTGCCACCTTCGTCGCCCTGCCCCTGGCGCTGCGCGACGAGGCCGGACTGCCCTCGGCCCAGCACTGGCAGCTCTATCTGCCGGCCCTGGTGCTGTCCATGCTGACCATGGTGCCGTTCGTCGCCATGGCCCATCGCCAGCGGCGCATGAAGCCGCTGTTTCTCGGCGCCATCCTGCTGCTCTGCCTGGCCGAGCTGGGTTTGCTCGAGTTTCGCCACGGCGTGTTCGCCACTGGCGTGCTGCTGTGGGTGTATTTCACCGGCTTCAACCTGCTGGAGGCGACGCTGCCCTCGCTGGTGGCCAAGTTCTGCCCGCCCCAGGCCAAGGGCGCGGCCATGGGCGTATATTCCACCTGCCAGTTCCTCGGCGCCTTCCTCGGTGGCGCGCTGGGCGGTGCACTGCACGGCTGGCTGGGGCTGGAGGGGGTGTTCGTGTTCGCCGCTCTGGCGGCACTGGTCTGGTTCGTGCTGGCCTGGTCAATGCAAGATCCGCGCTGGCTGAGCAGTTATCTGCTGAATATTGGTATCATCAGCGAACAGGAAGCGCCCCAGGTGGCCAGCCGTCTCAGCCAGGTGCCCGGCGTGGCCGAGGCCGTGGTGATCGCCGCCGAGGGTGTGGCCTACCTCAAGGTGGACCAGCGCGCCCTGGACGAGGCGGCGCTCCTGCGTGCCGCCGGCGTCAGATCCTGAAGCGGGTCGCCGTTCCCATCACCATCCATCGCCAGCCCAGGACGGGCTGTATCCAGGAGAGACACGACATGGCCAGAGGCGTCAACAAGGTCATCCTCATCGGCAACTGCGGCCGCGATCCCGAGGTGCGTTACATGCCCAGCGGCGATGCGGTGGCCAACGTCACCGTCGCCACCAGCGAGCAGTGGAAGGACAAGAACGGCCAGCTCCAGGACCGCACCGAGTGGCACACCGTGGTGTTCTTCCGCCGTCTGGCGGAGATCGCCGGAGAATACCTGCGCAAAGGCTCGCCGGTGTATGTGGAGGGGCGGCTGCGCTATCGCAAATATACCGACAAGAACGGCCAGGAGCGCACCGTGGCCGAGATCCACGCCGACGAGATGCAGCTGCTCGGTTCCAAGAGCGGTGGCGCCGCCCCCTTCGAACCGCGCGAGGGCGGTGCTGGTCGGCCGCAGCAATCTCAAGCGCCGCGCGGCCAGAGCGGGACGCCGTCGAATCAGGCCCAGGACATGGGTTTCGACGAGTTCGACGACGACATCCCGTTCTGAACCCGGGGAAGCGCCATCGACAAGGCCGCCCACAGGCGGCCTTGTGCGTTTCCAGGCTCAGTGCGCCGCGCCGCCTGCTGCCTGCTGCGGCCGCCGCAGCAGCGGCATGAACAGCAGGGCGAGGAAGAACACCGCGGCCATGGCCAGCAGACAGTCGTTGAAGGTCAGCACCAAGGCCTGCTGCTGCACCTGCCGGCCCAGCAGGCGGATGGCGGCAGCGTGGGGATCACCATCGACCAGGCCGCTCAGATGCTGGGTCAGACTCTCCAGCCGTAACTGGACCTCCGGCCGCACCGGGTTGATCTGCTCGCCCAGACGCGCCCAGTGCAGGTTGAAACGCTCCAGCAGCAGGGTGTTGATCAGCGCTAGGCCGATGGCCCCGCCCAGGTTGCGCATCAGGTTGTAGAGGCCGCTGGCGTTTTTCAGCTTGTGCGGCGGCAGGGTGCCCAGGGCCAGGGTGTTGATGGGCAGAAAGCACAGCATCAGCGAGATGCCGCGCAGGGCCTGGGGCCAGAACAGCTCCCAGAAGTCCCAGTCGGCGGTCATGAAGCTCATCAGGTACACGCCGCTGCCGAACAGGGCCAGACCCAGGGCCAGCATCGCCCGCAGGTCCATGACGCGGGCCAGGCGTCCGGCCAGCGGTGCGCTGAGGAACTGGAACAGTCCGGTGACGAACATGATCTCGCCAATCTGCAGGCTGTTCAGCCCGCGCACCCGAGCCAGGAACAGCGGCACCAGATAGACCGCCCCATAGAGGCCGATGCCCAGCACAAAGCTGAACAGACAGCCCAGGGTGAAGTTGCGGTCGGCAAAGGCGCGTAAGTCGACGATGGGCTGGTGGTAGGACAATACCCGCCAAAAGAACAGCACCCCGGCCGCGGCGCAAGTAATGGCCAGATTACGCACCACTGCATCGGCCAGCCAGTCGTGGCGCGGTCCCTCATCCACCACATATTCCAGGCTGCCGAGGAACACCGCCATGAACAACAGCCCGGCGTAGTCGAAATGCTTGAGCAGCGACCAGTCGGGGCGGTCGATGTCGAGCAAGTGCCACACCAGAGCAGCGATCAGCAGGCCCGGTGCGAGATTGATGAGGAACAGCCAGTGCCAGGACAGCCACTGGGTCAGGTAGCCGCCCAGGGTGGGGCCGATGGTCGGGGCCAGCGTCGCCACCAGGCCCATCATCACCGACACCGGTACCCGCTTGGCGCCGGGGAAGAGGATGAAGCTGGTGGCGAACACGGTAGGGATCATGGCGCCGCCGAGGAAGCCCTGCAGGGCGCGGAGCAGCACCATCTCGCCGATGCTGGAGGCCGCGGCGCAGGCCACGCTCATGGCGGTGAAGGTGACCGCCGACAGGCAGAACAGGATGCGGGTGGAGAGCAGCCGGGAGAGAAAGCCCGACAGCGGGATCATGATGATCTCGGCGATCAGGTAGGAGGTCTGTACCCAGGAAATCTCGTCGGCGCTGGCCGAGAGCCCGGCCTGGATCTCGGCCAGGGAACTGGAGACGATCTGGATGTCCAGGATCGCCATGAACATGCCGAACACCATGGCGAAGAAGCCGAGCTTCTGCCGCGGCGTGGGGCCGGCGAGCGCCGCCGCGGCGGGTGGTGTGGCCGGCTGCGGCGGGGCGGGTGGCAGCGTTGTGTCGCTGTCCAGGGCGGGTGCGACGGCGTTCACGGCTGCCGGTCTGCGTCGGCCAAGGTGGCGGCCTGGGCCACGCCGAACACGTCGCCAGCCAGCCGCTCGCCCTGGCCGGGATCGCGGGTGTCCACCTCCACCTCCACCGATAGACCCGGACGCAGCAGGCCGGCCAGCGGATTGGCGGCAGGCAGGACGATGCGCACAGGCACCCGCTGCACGATCTTGGTGAAGTTGCCGGTGGCGTTTTCTGGCGGCAGCAGGCTGAATTCGGCGCCGCTGGCCGGAGCGAAGCTGTCGATGCGGCCTTCCAGCGACTGCCCGGGATAGGCATCGACATGCAGCCTCACCGGTTGGCCCGGGCGCATGCGGGCCAGTTGGGTCTCCTTGAAATTGGCCACCACGTAGACCTGCGGCAGCGGCACCAGCGACATGAGCGGTGCGCCGCTCTTCAGCAATTGCCCGACCTGGGCGGCGCGATTGCCCACCACGCCGTCGCGCGGAGCGCGGATCACGGTGCGCTCCAGGTCGAGGCGCGCCAGCTCCAGTTGTGCCTCGGCCTGGTGCTGGGCGGCCAGGATCTCCTGGCGGTTGGCGGCCAGCAGCGTGGTTTCGTCCTGGGCCGCACGCAGCTCGGCTTGGGCCTGAGCCAGCGCGGCTTCGGCCTTGCGCGCGGCGGCGCTGGCCTGGTCGTAGGCGTTGCGGCTCACCGTATCGCGCGACACCAAGGCCGAGTACCGGGCCAGCTCCTTGCGTGCCCAGTCCAGTTCGGCCCGGGCCTGGGCCACACCGGCTTCGGCCTTCTCCACCTGGCTGCGGTTCAGGACGACCCTGGCTTCCAGGCTGACCAAGGCGGCGCGCTGTGCTTCTACCGCGGCCTGAGCCTGTGCGACGCGCGCCGCGTACTCGCGGTCATCGAGCACGGCCAGCACGGTACCGGCCTCCACCAACTGGTGGTCCACCACCGGCAGCTCGCGCACATAGCCCGACACCTGCGGGCTGATCGCAATGATGTCGCTCTGCACGTAGGCGTTGTCGGTGCTCTCGAGGAAGCGGCCGACCCGCCACCAGTGATAGCCCCAAACCCCGCCCCCCACCAGGATGGCCAGGCCCAGTAGCGGTAGCAGAATCTTTTTCATGGCGCATGCGTCTCCTGCAAGGCGATGGCTGTCGCTAATAATAAAGTTGAACTGAACCGTTCAGTTTTGACGTATGCTAATACTTGCTCTACCGTTGGGCAAGTCGATGTTCTTGAACGAATCGGTCAGCGCGAGCGTACGGGGAATGAAAGAGTTACAGCAGGTCACCGGCAGCCGGGGCCAGATCAAGGTTCAACAGATTCTGGCGGCGGCGCGGGAAGTGTTCATGGCCCACGGTTACGGCGAGGCCAGTATGGACACCATCGCCCGCAGCGCCGGCGTTTCCAAAGCCACGTTATATGCCCACTTCGCCGGTAAGGAGCAGCTCTTTGCCGCCATCATCGATGGCGAATGCCGCCGCTACACCCAAGAGTTGCTCGATATCGAGGTGGCCGCTGCCGGCGATGTGGAGCGCTCGCTGCGCGAGCTGGCGCAGCGTTTCCTGGCGCTGCTGCTGTCGCCACGGGCGCTGTGCGTATACCGCATGATTCTGGCCGAGGCCAGCCGCTTTCCCGAGCTCGGGCGGATATTCTTCGAGGCCGGCCCCAAAGCGATGCGCGAGCGCTTGGCGCACTACCTGGAGCGGGCGGCGCAGCGCGGGCTGATCGCCGTGGAGCAGCCGGAGCTGGCCGCCGAGCATTTCATCGGCCTGGTCAAGGGGCAAATGCAACTGCGCGGCTTGCTCGGCATGGAGCTGCCGGACGCCGGCGGGCTC